>JAOBWM010000008.1 GCA_025463365.1 Acidimicrobiales bacterium | reverse complement strand
TCGTCCAGGCATCGGCCACATCGACCTTGCCGTCGACGATCTTCTCGTCGGTGAGGAACGCCGCGAACGAGTCCCAGACCTTGGCCCGCTGCTCGCCCCATGCCGCCGGGTCGTCGGCGTACCTGGTGGACAGGTAGGCGGCGCTGCGCGTCACCAGGTTGCGGTCGAGGTCGGGCGACGCGGCGAGCAGCGCGGCGACCGCCGCCTTCGGGTCGCTCATCGCCGCGCGGTAGCCCTGCGCGGTGGCGGCGAGGAAGGCGCGGAGGTCGTCGGGACGCTTGGCCTCCATGCGCCCGGACGTGGCGAGCAGTGGCGTGTACCAGTCCGGGATGCAGTCGGTGTGGTCGATGAAGGCCAGCTCGTTCGTCTTGAGCTTGTCGATCTGGTTCAGCTGGATGCCGTCCCAACCGTCGAAGATCCAGACGGTGTCGTACTGGTTGCGCTGCAGGCCGACGCGATAGTCGGCCTCACCCACGTCGACCGTCTTGACCTTGGACGGGTCTCCCCCGTCGCACGCCACGAGCTTGTCGACGAGCGCCTTCTCGAGCTGGCCTCCGAACCCGCCGTACGTCTTGCCCTCGAGGTCCCGGGGTCGCGTGATGTGATCGCCGGCGAGGGAGACGAGACCCGAGGTGTTGTGCTGGATGATGGCGGCGATCGACTGCACCGGCAGGCCCTCGGCGCGGGCCGGGATCAGGGCCTCTTGGACCGACACCGCCACGTCGGCCTTGCCGGCGGCGAGCAGCTGGAGCGGGTCCGAATCGCCGGGCTCGACGAACGAGACATCGAGCCCGGCCTTGCGGTACCAGCCCCTGGCCTTGGCGATGTACATCCCGCTGTGGTTGGTGTTCGGTGTCCAGTCGAGCACGACGCGCACCTTGTGCAGGCTCTGCTTCGGAGTGCCGGCGCCCGACGAGCTCCCGCATCCCACGCACAGCGCGAGCACGAGAGCCAGCGCGGCGACGGGCGCGAGGGGCGCGGCGACGGATCGGAACGACGGGCGGGAGTTCATGGTGGTGGGTCCTCGGCGTGGTGGTCGGGGTTCGGATCGGCCGCAGCGAGCGTGACGGCGGCGGGAGTGAGACTCTGGGTCCCGCGGGTGGCGGCGCCCCGGAGGATGAAGCGGCGAGCGGGTGACGGTCGCTGCCAGGGCACGGCCCAGCGAGCGAGCACGTCGACGAGCGCGAACAGCAAAGCGGTGAGCACGCCGACCAGGACGACGGCCACGAAGATGCGGTCGACCTGGTAGTTGCGCTTGGCGCTGGAGATCGTGAAGCCCAGACCCTTGGACTGGTCGCTGCCACCGAGGTACTCGGCGATCACGGCGCCGCCGATCGCATAGGTGGCGGCGATGCGCAGGCCGGCGAAGAAGGCGGGGCGGGCGGAGGGCAGGCGGACCACGTGCAGGACCCGGCTGTCGGACGCGCCCATCGAGCGCAGCAGCTCGACGAGCTCGGGATCGGCGCCGTCGAGCCCGCCGACCGTGCTCACCAGCACGGGGAAGAACACGATGAGCACGACGAGGACGATCTTGGGCGTGCTCCCGAAGCCGAACCAGATGACGAGCAGCGGGGCCAGGACGATCATCGGGACCGTCTGGACCATGGCGAACAGCGGATAGAGGACCTGTCGGGCCAGGCGGACGCGGCTCACGAGCAGGGCCAGGGCCAAGCCCGCGAACGCGCCGATCACGAGGCCGAGCGCAGCGATCCACAACGTGGCCGCGGTGGCAGCCGGGAGGAGGTGGGCGTCGTCGATCGCGGCCTTGGCGATGCGCCCCGGCGTCGGCATGACGAATGCCTCCACGTGGCGAGCCGACACCCAGGCCTGCCAGCCGGCCACGATCGCGACGAACCCGACCAGGGGCGGCAACCAGCGCCGCCAGGCCGGTTCGTGGATCGGGGCCGGCACGGCGAGGTTCAGTCCCGGAACTTGGCGGTGAGCCGGTCCATCGTGGGACCACCGTCGTCGACGCCTTCGGCCAGCTTCACGACGCTGATCGTGAACGTGGCGCCGGCGGCGAGGGTGGCCTCATGGGCGGCGCGCAGCGCGGCCCAGACCGCGTCGGGCGGGCCTTCGAGCGTGGTGCCGAGCGCGCTGACCTCGTGGTGCAGCCCGCTCGCGGCGAGCACGGCGATGGCCGCTTCGACGTGGGCGTGCGGGTCGTCGTCGGTGCCCGCCGGGCGGGGCAGGACTTGCAGTTCGGCGATCATGGATCGCTCCTTCGTTCGGGGGATCGGTCGGGGGATCGAGGGGTCGGGTCGTAGGTGGTGGTGCGCTCCGCGATCCGCGCCGCGACCGTCGCGGGCTGGACGACGAGCAGGACGCCGCCGGTGATGGCAACGACGGCGGTGGGCCCGACGAACTCGTTGCTCATGGCGCGCGTCGTGCCCGTGACGAGGTCGGCGTCCACCAACGCCCACCGCAGACCGGACGTGGTGACGCCTGACGCGGCACCGTGCATCGGCAGCAGCGAGACCTGCTCGTGGGGTCGGCCGGCAAGGTGGCCGGGTCGCCCCGGGCGGACCACCGTGACCGTCGCCGGTCCGAACCGTGCGGTGACGTCGAGCCCGGCCAGGCTCGGGCCCGACAGCGCGAGGAGATCGGCGACCTGGTGGTCCAGGCGCCCGCCACCGGGGCCGACGACGAGCAGGCCGACGCGAGCGACAGGGCCGCCAGGATCGGCCGGGTCTTCGACAGGGCGCAGGCCGCCGGGAGCGCTTGCGTCGCCCGATGCCGCCAGGTCCACGACGAGCTCGACGGCGAGCTCCAAGTCCGTGGCGTCCTTGTCGGCCTCGTGGCGGTGGATGTTGGCCCCGGCCGCGGCCGCCTGGGCCAACGCGGCATCCGAGACCGAGTCCAGATCCCCGACCACGTGGTCCACCACGAGGCCGGCCGCCAGCGCTCGGTCGAGCCCCGAATCGGCCGCGACCACGACCGTGCCCGCGAGCTCGCCGGCGTCGGGGAACGCCGTGGCCATCGTCGGCTCGCCACCGACGGCGATGAGGAAGTTCGGTTGGGCTGACGAAGCGTCGGCCATGGATCGCGTCCCTCCGCTGGCATTACCCAGTTCAGGTTCACGGGTCGGTGGCGGCGCTCACGCGACGGCCACCCTCTCAGCCCGACTCCTCGAGCTCCCCGGCAGTTGTCGCCGACGACCCTACCCGCGGGCGGTCAGGCGCGGCGCAGCGGTTGGAAGCGGCGGAGGCGGAGGCTGTTCGACACCACGAAGATGCTCGACAGGGCCATGGCTCCGCCGGCGATCACGGGGTTGAGGAGCCCGGCGGCGGCCAGCGGGATGGCGGCCACGTTGTAGGCGAAGGCCCAGAACAGGTTGGCCTTGATCGTGGCGAGGGTGCGCCGGGACAGGCGGATGGCATCGGGAACGGCCCGGAGGTCGCCCCGCACGAGGGTCAGGTCGCCGGCCTCGATGGCGGCGTCCGTGCCGGTGCCCATCGACAGGCCGAGATCGGCTTGGGCGAGGGCGGCGGCATCGTTGACGCCATCGCCCACCATGGCCACGACCCGGCCCTCGGCCTGCAGCCGCTGGACCTCGGCCACCTTCTCCTCGGGCAGGACACCGGCGATGACCTCGTCGATGCCCACCTCGGCGGCAACCGCACGGGCGGCGGCCTCGTTGTCTCCGGTGAGCAACACGGGCCTGAGTCCGAGCGATCGGAGCGCGGCCACAGCCTCGGCCGAGGTGGGCTTCACGGTGTCGGACACCACGAACACGGCGCGGACCTCGCCATCCCACGCCGCCGCGATCGCCGTGCGCGCGGCCGACTCGGCGTCGGCGATCGCCGCCGCCAGGTCGGGCGACGGGGTCAGGCCCCAGTCGGCCAGCAGGGCTGGGCGGCCGGCGACGACCGCGTGCCCGTCGACCACGCCCTCCACCCCGAGCCCGGGCCGGTTCCGGAACGATTCGACCGTCGGTAGGCCGCCGCTGCGCTCGGCCGCCGCGGTGGCGATGGCCTCGGCGATGGGGTGCTCCGAAGCGGCCTCGACCGCGCCCACCAGCCGCAGCGCCTCGTCCTCGGCGATGCCGGACGACACGGCGACCGATACGAGCGCCATCTTCCCCGTGGTCACGGTGCCGGTCTTGTCGAGCACCACCGTGTCGACGGCGCGCGTGGACTCCAGGACCTCGGGGCCCTTGATGAGGATGCCGAGCTGCGCCCCTCGGCCGGTTCCCACCAGCAAGGCGGTGGGGGTGGCCAATCCGAGGGCGCACGGGCAGGCGATGATCAACACGGCGACCGCGGCGGTGAACGCGGCCGCCGTCCCTTCGCCGATGGCGAGCCAGAAGGCGAGGGTGGCGAGCGCGAGCGCGATGACGATCGGGACGAACACGGCCGAGACGCGATCAGCAAGCCGCTGCACGGCGGCCTTGCCGTCCTGGGCCTGGGCGACGAGCCGGCCGATCTGGGCGAGCTTGGTATCGGCTCCGACGCGGGTGGCCCGCACGAGCAGGCGCCCGCCGGCGTTGACCGTTGCACCGGTGACGGCGTCGCCCGGCCCGACCTCGATCGGCACGCTCTCGCCGGTGAGGAGCGAGGCATCGATGGCCGACGTCCCCTCCTCGACGACGCCGTCGGTGGCGATCTTCTCCCCGGGGCGAGCGAGGAACCGGTCCCCGACCACGAGCTGGTCGATCCCGATGCGCTCCTCCAGCCCGCCGCGCACGACGACGACGTCCTTGGCACCGAGCTCGAGCAGGGCCTCGAGGGCGGCGCCCGCTCGGCGCTTGGAGCGAGCTTCGGCATAGCGCCCGGCGAGGATGAACGTGGTGACCGCCGAGGCCACCTCCAGGTAGATCTGGTCGGTGCCGCGACTGCGGGACACGGTGAGCTCGAAGGCCATGTGCATGCCGGGCATGCCGGCGTCGCCGATGAAGAGGGCGTAGAGCGACCAGGTGAAGGCGGCCAGCGTGCCGATCGAGATCAGCGTGTCCATGGTGGCGGCGCCGTGGCGAAGGTTGAGCCAGGCGGCACGGTGGAACGGCAGGGCGCCCCAGACCACGACGGGCGCAGCCAACGTCAGCGAGAGCCACTGCCAGTTGTCGAACTGGAGCGGCCGGATCATGGAGAGCAGCAGCACGGGCAGCGACAGTGCCGCCGAGACGAGCAGGCGGTTGCGCAGGGCGACGGTGGGATCGGGACCGGTGCCGGCACCGTCGGCCGCGCCCTCCCCAGCGCCCGGCGCCGCGGTGCCGATCGGCGCGTGGACGGTGGCGGAGTACCCGATGGCCGCGACCTGATCGATGAGGACGGCTGTGTCGATCGACGGATCGGCCAGCTCCACCGCGGCGTGCTCGGTGGCGTAGTTGACCGTCGCGGTGACACCCTCGACCCTGTTGAGCCGCTTCTCGATGCGAGCGGCGCAGGACGCGCACGTCATGCCACCGATGTCGAGGTCGACGCGAACCGGCCCGGTATCCGGCGAGATGGAGGCGGTGGCCGGGGCGCTCACGACGTCAGCTCGTATCCGGCTTCGTCGACCGCGGCCGCGACCGCTGCCGTCGGGAGCTCGGCGCCACTGGTAACGGACACCTGGCCGGAGTCGAGGTCGACCAACACCCCCGTGACCCCAGAGATCTTGGCGATCTCCCCGGACACGGCCCCCACGCAGTGCTCGCAGCTCATCCCGGCGACGGTGTAAGTGCTCGTGGTGTTGGTCATCGCACGCTCCTGGATCGTTGGTCAACCACACTCTACCGATACCCCCCGGGGGTATCAAGCAATGCGATCGATCAGGAGCGGACCAGCCGGGCGATGGCCGACGTGGCCTCCTCGATCTTCTCGGTCGCCTCCGGCCCGCCGGCGGTCACGGCATCGCTCACGCAGTGCGAGAGGTGCTCGTGCAACAGACCGACCGACACGTTCTGCAGCGCCTTGGTCACCGCCGCGACCTGGTCGAGGACCTCGATGCAGTACCGGTCCTCCTCGACCATGCGGGCGATCCCGCGCACCTGCCCCTCCACACGGGCGAGCCGCTTGAGGATCTGGTCCTTCTCCATCTCGTACCCAGCCATGGGCGCCGTCCCCTTCATCGTCGAACCCTCACAGCATACCCCTCTGGGGTATTGAACAGGCGCGGGGCGAGGCCCGACGGATCAGGCGATGCAGGTGATCATGCGGTGCAGGCCAGGACGGCCTCCAGGAGGGCCTTGGGGCGGGGGTCGCCCTTCACGTGGGCCGAGCACTGGTTCATCACGTAGCCGAAGCCGATCTCGCGCTCGGGCAGGGCGCAGCCGAGCGAGCCGCCGAGGCCGGAGTGGCCATAGG
>JAOBWM010000124.1 GCA_025463365.1 Acidimicrobiales bacterium | reverse complement strand
TCTTCCGCTTCACGCAGGCCGGCTCGGAGGTCTCGACCCTCCTCGGCCGCATGCCCTCGGCCGTGGGCTACCAGCCCACCCTGGCCGACGAGATGGGCGTGCTCCAGGAGCGCATCACCTCCACCCGCGGCCGGTCGATCACCTCGCTGCAGGCCGTGTACGTGCCCGCCGACGACTACACCGACCCGGCGCCGTTCACGTCGTTCACCCACTTCGACGGGACCACCGAGCTGAGCCGTGACATCGCGGCGCTCGGCATCTACCCGGCCGTGGACCCCCTGGCCTCCACCTCCACCATCCTCGCCCCCGAGGTCGTGGGCGACCGGCACTACAACGTGGCCCGCAAGGTGCAGCAGGTGCTCCAGCGCTACCGGGAGCTCCAGGACATCATCGCCATCCTCGGCCTCGACGAGCTGTCGGAAGAGGACAAGGTCACCGTGTCTCGTGCCCGCAAGGTGCAGCGGTTCTTGTCGCAGCCCATGTACGTGGCCCAGACCTTCACGGGCCTCGAGGGCATCACCACCCCCGTCGAGGAGACCGTCGACTCGTTCGAGGCGCTCGTCAACGGCGACCTCGACGACCTGCCCGAGCAGGCGTTCCTGAACGTCGGCGGCGCCGAGAGCGCCCGCGCCAAGGCTGCCGAGCTCCGCAAGTCCGCCGGGGAGTGAGGGTCCACCCGTGAGCCTCCAGGTCCAGGTGGTCTCGCCTGAGCGCATCTTGTGGTCGGGCGACGCCGCCATGGTCACCGCCCGCACCATCGAGGGCGGCGACATCAGCTTCCTCACCGGCCACGCCCCGTTCCTGGGCGCGCTCGAGATCGGCAAGGTCATCATCCGGCCTGCAGAGGGCGCCGACCTCCTGTTCGCGGTGCACGGTGGCTTCGTCGAGGTGAGCAAGAACGAGGTGTCGTTGCTCACCGACGTGGCCGAGGGCAGCGACCAGATCGACGTCGAGCGGGCCACCACGGCCCGCGACCGCGCCAAGGCTGCAGTCGCCCAGGACGGCGAGGATGCCGAGGCCCGGGCTGCGCTGCGACGCGCCGAGGTTCGCCTCGACGTCGCCGGCGTCTCGGTCGGGTAGCAACTGACCTGCGGAGCCGAGCCAGCGTGGGCTGCGCTGGGGCCCGCCGCAAGGGTGAGCACTACGATGCCTGGGCGGCTGCACCGGTGGGGGGCGGTCACGCGGGAGGGAACACAGCTCATGGCAGCATCGGATCCATCGTCGGGTTCTGGGTCGTCCACGGTGAAGGCCGACGAGCCGACCGTCGCCACACCAGCCCTCGCCACACCGGCCGTCGCCGACGACGCCGGTGTGCTGTGGACGGCCTCGAGCCGTTCTTCGGCGTCGCCCGCCGCGGTGAACAACGCCCCGAGCGGCTTCGGAACCGTCCGCCAGAACATCGACGAGCGGCCCAAGCCGGACTACTCGATCCATGCCACCAGTCCGGTGCCGTACGCCGTGGCGGCCCTCACCGCGCTGATCGCGGCCATCGGTGTGGTGCGGTGGGCCGTCGAGGACGTCGGGAGCCGGAGCACGGCGGGGTTCACCGATACGTGGTGGACGGCGATCACGGTGTTCATCACCCAGACCCAGGACTACTCGGTCATCGGCACCGACCGCGTCCGGCTGTGGTGGGCCTTCGCCGGCCTGGTCGTGGCCGGCCTCGCGGTGGTGCTGTGGGTCCGGCGGATCGGCCAGAACGCGCGGGCCGACGTCGGCGTCTTCGGCTCACTGCTCGTCCTGGCCGCTGTCCCCGCCTGGTTCACCCTGCCGCTCACCATCGCTCCGAGCGCCTCGGCTGAGTCGGTCAGCGTCGAGCGCCTCCGGTTCACCCTCGCCCTCGTCCTCCTCCTTGGCCAAGGCCTGTTCGCCCGCTGGGCCTTCACCCACAAGGTCTGGCGGGCGGGACGCCTCCCCATGGAGCAGGTGGCCTACGTCCTGTGGCTGCCGCTCCTTGCCGCCGGAACCTGGTTCTACGGCGCGTCGCTGTGGACCAGCATCTCCATCGACGAGCACGGGCACGGCCACTCGAAGTGGCGTCCCACCGCGGCCATCGCTCGCACCGAGCTGTGGACCGTGCGCGGCACAGGCCTCGCGGTCTTCGTCCTCGTCGTGGTGGTCACCGTGCGCCAGCACCTCGGCGTGCGCGCCGACCGTGCCTTGGCCAAGGAGTGGTCGCTCACCTGAGGCGCCTGCGGCCCGGGTCGGCCCCCAGCCTCCACCTCAGCCGAACTCAGCCGAAGTCGATGCTCGAGAACTCCTTGAGCTTCGAGAGGCGGTGGCTGGCGTTGACCAGACGGACGGTGCCGGACTGGGAACGCATCACGAGCGACTGCGTGGTGGCGCCGCGGCTGTTGTAGTGCACGCCCTTCAACAGCTCGCCGTCGGTGATGCCGGTGGCGGCGAAGAAGCAGTTGTCGCCGGCGACGAGCCGATCGGCATCGAGGACCTCGGCGAGGTCGTACCCGGCGGCGATGGCGATCTGGCGCTCCGCATCGTCGCGGGGCCACAAGCGGCCCTGGATGGCGCCGCCCATGCTCTTGAGCGCGGCTGCGGTGATGACGCCCTCGGGTGTGCCGCCGATGCCGAGGAGCATGTCGGCCCCGGTGTCGGGCCACGCGGTCGAGATGCCACCGGCCACATCACCGTCGGGGATCAGGCGGAGGCGGGCGCCGGCCTGGCGGATCTCGCCGATGATGTCATCGTGGCGGGGGCGATCGAGGACGACCACGGTGACCTCGGAGACCTGCTTGCCGAGGGCCTTGGCCACCGCGTGCACGTTCTCGGTGGGCGTGGCGGTGATGTCGATCACGTGGGCGGCGTCGGGGCCGGCGGCGATCTTCTCCATGTAGACGCACGGCCCAGGGTCGAACATCGTGCCCCGCTCCGACACCGCGATCACCGCCACCGCGTTGCCGCGGCCGAGTGCGGTCAGCGTGGTGCCGTCGACCGGGTCGACGGCGATGTCGGCCTCCGGAGGCGTGCCGTCGCCGATCCGCTCGCCGTTGTAGAGCATCGGGGCTTCGTCCTTCTCGCCCTCGCCGATGATCACCACGCCGTCCATCGGCACGGTGCCGAGCACGAGCCGCATGGCGTCGACGGCGGCGCCGTCGGCGCCTTCCTTGTCGCCTCGGCCCACCCAGCGGGCCGCAGCCAGGGCCGCTGCTTCGGTGACCCGGACCAGTTCCATCGCCAGGTTTCGGGTGGGGACCTGCTTGTCGGGCATTGGGGCAGGGTACTTCCTGCGCGCTACGCAGAACGCCGTTGGTCCCGGACCAGGGCCGCCTCTCGGGACGTTCGTGGCACGGCCGCGAGGAGCACCGAGAGGGTCGCGCTCACGAGGGGCAGGGCCACCAGCGCGACCACTGCAGAGGTCGGGACGTCGAAGGGGATGGACGCCAGCGGGTCGCGGTCGGCGAAGCGCCCGTGGAGCGCGTAGTCGTGCAGGCCGGCGCGCACCCCGAAGTAGCCCACCCCGGCCCCGAGGACCGTGCCGATGGCGCCCACGAGCAGGCCACGGATGGCGGCGACGACAACCCGCAACCGGGATCCCGACCCCAACCACCGCAGGACCTCGTCCTCGTGTCGCACCGCGGTGGTCAGGCCCAGCAGGCCGATGGTGACCGCTCCGAGGGCGAGGACCCCGAGCGCGACGAGGAGGCGGTCGGCGCCGTCGCGGTCGCGGATCCACACGCTGTTGACCCGGTCCGTGCGGTGCGATCGGGCCAGGTCGACCCGCCCGTCGCCGCGGACGACCCGTTCGACGACGCCGTCGATGCGGCGGACCTGATCGTTGCTCGGCCGGAACGGGAACCGAACCAGGGCGAGGTTCCCGGCGGCCGCCTTGAGGCCGAGCGGGACCAGGCGCTCGGGGACCAGGACGGCCGGCAGGTCCACCGGCACACCGGCACGGCCGACGGCCCGGGCCGGCAGCTGGTACGTCCGGATCGCCCCGGAGGCGCCACGGTGGTCGAGGTTCACGGTGCCGTCCGGGCGCAGCACCCGGCGATCGAGCACGAGGGCAGACCGGCCGGTGCCGAGCGGGGCGGGAAGGTCGAGGGACCGCAGGAGCTCGGGGGTGGCCACCGCGACCGTGACGGTTCCAGGGTCCTCTCGCAGGAACGCCTCGTCTCGCCGGACCGAACCCAAGGTGGCGCGGCCCGACCGGGGCTCCAGGTGGAGCCGGTCGATGCCGGCCACCACTGCTCCCGGCGCCGCGCCTCGGATCGCCCGCAGGTCCGGGGGCGCCGCCATGCCGCCGTCCCCGGAATGGGGTTCGTAGAAGAGGGGTGAGCTGACGATGACGAGGTCGGGCGACCCGGCCCGGGTGGCGGGGCCGAGGCGCTCGAGCGCGACGACCCGAGCGGCCTCTCGCTCTCCGAGACCGGTGCCGAGGGTGGCCTGCACGAGGACGAGCAGGGCCACGCCGGCGAGCGTGGCCACCGGGAGGATCAGACCTCGCCGGTTGCGGCGGATCGAGCTGGTCGCGATGGCGACCCCGACCGAGGGCAGGCGCCCGATCACGGTGGTCGCCGCCGTGAGCATGGCCGGGCCGACCAGGACGAAGCCGGCCAGGACCAGGAAGGTCCCGATCGGGAGCATCAGGTCGAGGTCCGAACCGGTGGCGGAGCCGGTCGGCGCGAGGACGCCGAGGCCGAGGAGCAGTGCGCCCCCGCCGACCCGGATCCAGGCCCGCGACCGGCGACGCCGATCCACCTTCTCGTCGCCGGACACGGTCGGGCGGTCGGGGAGCCGGGACCCGGCCGTGGACCATGCGCCGAGTGCGGGCAGGGCCACCGCCGCGATGAGGGCGTCGACCGGGCGGCCGGCTCGGGACGGGTCGACGAAGGCGGCGACGACCACGACGCTGGCGGCCGATCCGGCCAGGGGTCCGCACGCCGCGGCCCAGGTCGCCACGCGGACCAGCATGCGCGGGCAGCCGAGCTGGACCACGAGGGCGGCGTCGCGGCGCGTGCTCGGATCGGTCGCGCCGGCCAGGGCCGCCGCCGCCACGATCAGCAAGACCTCGGCGATCCTGGCCGCGGACACCGGCTGCGACCCGGAACGGCCCAGGGCGACGCCGGCGGCCAGGCCCGAACAGATCGCCGCCGCCAGCGCCCACGGCCGTCGGACGACCTCCCGGCGGGCCAGTTCGGTGACGACCGCAGCGGCGGTGATGGCGGCGTGGCGTTCGGGAACCTGGAGCATTCCGGTCACGTGGGCCCCACCTCGCCGGCGATCCGCCCGTCGCGCAGGAGGATCGTGCGATCTGCCCAGGAGGCCTGTTGGCTGTGATGGGTGACGAGTAGGACGGCTCGCCCTTCGCGGGCCAGGTCTCCGAGCAGGGCGGTGACCTCGTCGGCCGCGGTGCGATCGAGGGCGGCCGCAGGCTCGTCGG
>JAOBWM010000194.1 GCA_025463365.1 Acidimicrobiales bacterium | reverse complement strand
TCGATGATCTTCACCCCGAGCATCGACGGCATCAGCCACAACCCCGCCGAGCGCACCCATCCCGCCGATCTGGAGGCGGGGGCCAACGTGCTGCTGGACGTGCTGTGCGAGCTGGCCGGCGTGGTGGCACCGTGACCCGAGACGTGGTGGTGGCGGCTGCCCAGATGGGCCCGATCGCCAAGGCGGACGAGCGTGGCGCGGTGGTCGACCGCTTGCTCGCGCTGCTGCGCGAGGCGGCCGCTCGCGGCGCGGGCCTCGTGGTGTTCCCGGAGCTGGCCCTCACGACCTTCTTCCCGCGCTGGGTGATCGACGATCCCGAGGAGCTCGACCACTACTACGAATCCGAGATGCCCGGGCCAGACACCAAGCCGCTGTTCGACGAAGCGCTGCGCCTGGGGATCGGCTTCCAACTCGGGTACGCGGAGCTCACCTCCGATGGCCACCGGTACAACGCCGCGATCCTGGTCGAACGCGACGGGCGGATCGTGAGCACCTACCGCAAGGTCCATGTGCCCGGCCACGAGGAACCCGAGGACTGGCGACCGTTCCAGCACCTCGAGCGGCGGTACTTCGAGCCCGGGCCCGAGTTCGCCGCCCACCGCGCCTTCGGTGGGATCGTGGCCTCGGCGCTGTGCAACGACCGGCGCTGGCCGGAGACCTATCGGGTGCTCGGCCTCCAGGGGGTCGAGCTGGTGATGATCGGCTACAACACCCCGATCCACTACGCGCCCGACCCGGGCCAGGACCACCTCGCCGGGTTCCACAACAACCTGGTCATGGCCTCCGGCGCCTACCAGAACGGCACCTGGGTCGTCGGTGTCGCCAAGGGCGGCGAGGAGGAGGGCGTCCCTTCGCTCGCCGAGAGCCAGATCATCGCCCCGAGCGGCGAGGTCGTGGCCCGAGCCCTCACCGAAGGCGACGAGGTGATCGTGGCGGTGTGCGACCTCGATCGCTGCAACGACTACAAGACCACCGTCTTCGACTTCGCCCGCTACCGCCTGCCCGATCGCTACCACCGCATCACCGATCAGATCGGCGCCGAGCTTCCGCCGCCGTAGCGGGGCGACTACGCCCGCAGGATCAAGAGGAACTGGCCGCCCCCGGGTTCGATCTCGGTGGTGAGGTCGAGGCCCGGATGGAGCCGCGAGAGGCGGTCGACCAGCCAGGTCGCGGCTTCGTCGGCGTCGGCACGGCTGGGGCATCGGGCCATGACCTCGCGCCCGCCCTTGCGGTCCAGGCGGTCACTGCTCGCCAGGATCGGAGCCGGGTCGACCACGAACAGGTGGTCCGCCCACGGCACCTCGGGCACCACTGCGCCCTTGCCGGTGTTGCACCCGCGGTGGGCGAGCCGCTCCTGGCCGGCCTCGCCACGGGCCTTCGCCTTGGCCTTCGCCTTCGACTTGGTCGTGCGCAGATCGATGCTCGGGCCGCGTGGGTCGTTGACCGACATCGCCGGATCCACGGCCTCGTCACACAGCCAGCACCGCCACCCATCGGCGTCGCCGATCTCCTCCAGGCGACTCATCGCCCGCCCGCTTCCAGCCCGAGGTCGAGGCCGACGGCTCGCATCTGATGCACGAAGAAGGCCTCGTAGTCGTGGATCACGTTGTGCAGGTGGCCGAACAACTCGAAGCTGATCGACCCGACCAGTGATGTCCAGGCGGCGATGCCGTGTGCGAGATCGGGGTCGGGAAGGCCCCACCCGCTGGCGTCTCGCAGCACCTTCAGGTCGGCGTGCACCGCTCGGGGCACCGAGCGTTCGTCGGGCAGCGGAACGCCGCCGCGCCGCTCGGCTGCCTCGGTGCTCAAGGCCAGCAGGAGGATCGGGATCCGAGCAGCGGGGTCCACGGTGTCCGTCGGCGCCCGGTAGCCGGGGATCGGGCTGCCGAAGATGAGGGCCCACTCCTGGGGGTGGGCGACGGCCCAGGCCCGGGTGGCGGTGGCGAGCGCGAGCCAGCGCCCCATCAGGTCGGCTCGGCGACGGACCGTCGCATCGGCGTCCTCGGCGGCGGCGCCCACTGCCTCGTAGGCGTCGATGATCAGCGCCGTGAGCAGGTCGTCCCGGCTCGGGAAGTAGCGGTAGACGGCCGAGGAGACCATGCCGACCTCGCGGGCGACGGCGCGCAGCGACAGCCCATCAGCACCGTGCTCGGCGAGGTGCCGGCGGGCGACCTCCTTGATCTCGGCGATCAGTTCGGCCCGCACTCGCTGGCGGGGCGTGGCGCGTGTGGCGGTCTCGGTCACTCGGCCATCCTGGCCCAAAGCGAGAGCGTTGGCAACAAACAAGAGCACTGCTCTTGACGCCAGTGCTCCACTGGGTGCATCATCCAACCACGCAACGAGAGCAGTGCTCTCTCCATCACCCGAGGATGCCCGATGAACCCCACCCAGACCCCCACCCCCGCCGCCACGCCGATCACCGGCGCAGACCGCTACGTCCGGCCCGGATGGTTCACCAAGCACGTGTTCAACCGGTTGGTCCGCCGGCTCACCCGCCTGGGCCTGAGCGTCCGGGGCGCCCGTGAGCTGCGGGTTCGGGGCCGCAGGAGCGGCGAGTGGCGGTCCAACCCGGTGAACCTCCTCACCGTCGAAGGGGCGCAGTACCTCGTTGCCCCGCGCGGCACGACCCAGTGGGTTCGCAACGTCCGGGCCGCCGGTGGTGGTGAGCTGCGGTTCGGCCGCAAGATCCAGCCGTTCGTGATCCACGAGGTGGCCGATGCCGACAAGGCGCCCGTCCTGCGGCCCTACCTCGAGCTCTGGAAGGCCGAGACCGGCGTCTTCTTCGACGGGATGGACGCCACCGCCACCGACGAGGAACTGGTCGTGTCCGGCCCCAAGCACCCCGTGTTCCGCGTCGAGTTGGTGGTCTGAGTCCTCGACCAGCGCTGGTACCTTCTCCCGCCATCGACGCGAGTTCCGCCGGGTGGGAGGCCCGACCGTTGCCCCGCCCATGGTGGGGCATCGGCCTGGTGGGAATCGTCGGGATCGTCGCGGCGATCCTCCGCCTCTGGACCCTCTCGATCGTCGACCGGTTCCAGCAGCGCCCCCTCCTCGATGCGATCAGCTCGGGCCACCTGCGCGGTGCCCTCGGAGGATTGGGATCCCAGACGTCCGGTCCCGGGTTTGCCCTCGTCGCTCCCGTCTTCGCCCTGGTGCGCCACGTGGCGACCGAGTCGCAGGCCTTCGACGCCGCCTCGCTCGCGTGTCTCGTGCTGCTGGCACCGGCGACGGTGGCCGCCCTGCGGGCCTCGGGGATCCCGGCCCGGAGCCCACGGGAGTTGCTCGCCCTGCTCGTGGTCGTGGCTGGCGTCCCGGTCCTGGCCTGCTACCTGGAGGCGTTCCACCCGGCTGACGTGCTGGCCACCGCAGCCGTCCTCGCCGGGTATGCCGCCGCCGTGCGGGGCCGCCTGGCGTGGGCGGCGGTGCTTCTCGGGTTCGGACTCGCCACCCGCCAGTGGGTGATCGTCGCGATCGCGATCCTCGCCGTGCTGGCCGAAGAACGAGATCGTCTCGTGCTGGTTGCGGGTTCGCTGGCGGTGTTCGGGCTGCTCGTGATGCCCTTCTTCATCGCCGACCCCCACAACACGCTCGTCGCCCTCGCGGCAGGTGACACCGCCCGCCAGCGGTCCACGCTCGCGGGGCTGCTGCCGCTGCCCGACAGCGGTTTCTTCTTGTTGTCGCGGTTCCTCCCGCTCGTGCTCGTCGGCGCGGAGGGTTGGTGGCTGTACCTGCGCCGGGCCCGGCTCGATACCGCCACCGCCATCGCCGCTCTGGTCGTCGCGCTCGCCGTCCGGGCACCGCTCGACCCGGCGGGGTGGGCGTACTACGCCGCACCGGGGTTCGCGTGCCTGGTCGTCCTGAGTGCGAGGAGCTGGCGGGGTCCTGTGATGGCCGCAGCCGGCGGATTCCTCCTGTACCTCCGCATCGCCCGGTACGTCCGCCCCAACGTGATCATGCGGGTGAGCAAGGGCGGCATCACGTACCCCCACGTCTCGACGATCACCTCGCTCCCGTGGTCGACGGTCGCCACCGTCCTGTACGCGGTGCCGGTCGTCGTCGGGATGATCCGACTCGCATCGCTCACTGGACCGGGGGCCCGCACCGACGACCGTGGGTAGGGTGCTCGACGCACCTGACCAGGGGAACGGAGCAGCGATGAGCGACGAGACCGAGACCGCCGGCGCCACCATCGAGGACTACCTCCTCGAAGACCGGATGTTCCCGCCACCCGAGGGGTTCAAGGAGCAATCGCTGGTCGCGGGCACCCAGCTCTACGACGAGGCGAACGAAGACTACGAAGGGTTCTGGGCTCGCCAGGCCGCCGATCTGGTCGACTGGCGGAAGGAATGGGACGCGATCCTCGACTGGCAGCTCCCGTTCGCCAAGTGGTTCGTGGGTGGCACGCTCAACGTGAGCGAGAACTGCCTCGACCGTCACGTCGCGGGCGGAAACGGCGATCGCGTGGCCTTCCACTGGGAGGGCGAGCCGGGTGACACGCGGGCCATCACCTATGCCGACCTGCTGGCCGAGGTCGAGCGGTTCGCCAACGCACTCAAGGGGTTGGGCGTCGCCAAGGGCGACCGGGTGGCGATCTACCTGCCGATGATCCCCGAGCTCCCGGTGTCGCTGCTCGCGTGCGCTCGCATCGGTGCCGCCCACTCGGTCGTGTTCGGCGGGTTCTCGGCTGACTCGCTCTCGGACCGCATCAACGATGCCGAGTGCAAGGTGCTCATCACCGCCGACGGTGGCTGGCGTCGGGGCAAGCCCGGCCTCCTGAAGCCCACCGCCGACGTCGCGGTGTCGAACAGCCCGAGCATCGAGCACGTCGTCGTCGTCGACCGGATCCGCGCATCAGGCGGCGAGGCCGACATCGACTGGGTCGATGGCCGAGACCACTGGTACGCGGACCTGGTGGCCGATGCCGACGAGCACTGCGACCCCGAGGAGATGGACAGCGAGGACCTGCTGTTCCTCCTGTACACCTCGGGCACCACCGGCAAGCCCAAGGGCATCATGCACACCACCGGCGGCTACCTCACCCAGGTCGCGTTCACGCACAAGTACGTGTTCGACCTCCACCCTGAGACCGACGTGTACTGGTGCACCGCGGACGTCGGCTGGGTGACCGGGCACAGCTACATCGTCTACGGACCGCTGGCCAACGGCGCCACGTCGGTCATGTACGAAGGCACGCCCGACACGCCCGGCAAGGACCGCTTCTGGGACCTGGTCGAGAAGTACCGGGTCACCAAGCTGTACACCGCTCCCACCGCGATCCGGACGTTCATGAAGTGGGGCGTGGCCGAACCCCAGAAGCACGACCTGTCGTCGCTGCAGCTGCTCGGATCGGTGGGTGAGCCGATCAACCCCGAGGCCTGGATCTGGTACCACGAGCACATCGGCGGCGGTCGTTGCCCGATCGTCGACACGTGGTGGCAGACCGAGACCGGAGCGATCATGATCTCGCCCCTTCCGGGTGCCACCACCACCAAGCCCGGTTCGGCGACCTTCCCACTCCCGGGCATCGGCGCCGAGCTGGTCGACGACGCAGGCCAGGTCAAAGAGCGCGGCGGCGGCTACCTCACGTTGACGCAGCCGTGGCCCTCGATGCTCCGTGGCATCTGGGGTGACCCCGAGCGCTACCAGGACACCTATTGGAGCCGCTTCCCGGGCCGGTACTTCGCCGGGGACGGGGCCAAGATCGACGGCGACGGCTACCTCTGGGTCCTTGGTCGCGTCGACGACGTGATGAACGTCTCGGGCCACCGCATCTCGACCACCGAGGTCGAGTCGGCACTGGTCGACAACCCCAAGGTCGCCGAGGCGGCGGTCGTCGGCGCCAAGGACGACACGACGGGTCAGGCCATCGTCGCCTTCGTCACGCTGCGCGGCACCGAGACCGCGAGCGACGAGGTCGGTGAGGAGCTGCGCCAGCACGTCGCCACCAAGATCGGCGCCATCAGCCGGCCCAAGTTGATCGTGTTCACCGACGACCTCCCGAAGACCCGCTCGGGCAAGATCATGCGCCGCCTGTTGCGCGACGTCGCCGAGGGCCGTGAGCTCGGCGACACGACCACCCTCGCCGACCCTGCCGTCGTCGAAGAGATCCGCACGAGGGCCGCGCAGCACACCAAGGACGACTGAGTTCGGGCTTCCTAGCGCGCCGCGTTCTTGACGAACTCGGCGCCGGGGGCCTCGTTCAGCGGGGTCCCGCTGTAGAAGCCACCGCGAAGGTGGCGGCGGACCGCATCGTCCGCGGTGGCCCGGGCCGCGGAGTGCCAGAGGTAGGCGTCGTGGAAGAGGAGGTCGCCCCGCTCGGCGTAGACCGCGATCTCGCCGGGCACCTTCTCGAAGCGGAGCGGCATCGGGAACGGCGGGGGTTCGGTGCCGTAGCCGTGGGTGAGCCGAGAGCCGTCGGGCACGATCGCCCCGTTGACGTTCTCGAACGGAGCCGGCGTGGCCCATCGGTGGCTGCGCGGGACGACTCGCAGGAACCCGTTGTCGGGGCTGGTGGCGTCGAAGTGGAGCGTGAAGGCCACCGACGGCCAGATCTCGAGGTGCGGCGCGCTCTGCCAGTCGGCGTGCCAGCCGATGCGCGTGTAGCTCGACTCCGACCCCGGCCGGGCGTCCTGGTAGACGACGCCGAACCCGGAGCCCTCCCGCAGCCAGTGGTCGCCGAGCCATCCCTCGACGAGCGACTCGATGACGGGATGGGTGACGGCCGCCTTCACCCCCGCATCGAGCCGGGTCAGGTCGATGACGTAGTTCGCGAACGCCTGGGTCCGGTTGCCGTCCTCGTCGTCCACCAACGTCGTGGTGCCGTACTCGTGGCCGAGATCGCCGGCGACCAGCCGGTCCTGGAAGCCGACGCAGGTGTCCTCGATCGTCGCCAGCTCCGGTTCGGACCACAGCCCGCGGAGGATCGCCCAGCCCTCATCGGTGAAGTGGCGGGCCAGCTCCAGGGGCTGGTCGACCCCGAAGACCCCGGGTTCAATCGTGCGCTCGGCGATGGTCACGTGCTTCCTCCTGGCCGCGCCCCGGACCGGGCGTCGACCCGACCGACGCTACGACGCCGATCCCGGTGACGGAACCTCCGAGCGGCGCGGTTCACGGGCCGTTCACAGCTGGAGGCCGCGAGAGGCGGACCGACGTCGTCGGTAGGCTCGCCGAGCCATGGCGACCGACCCCCACCTCCGGCCGGCGCCCTCGAACTGGCGGTGGCGGGCGGGTCCGGTCGAGGGCGACGTCGTCGTGTTCGACCTGGATGGGGTGCTGTCCGATGCCCGGGACCGCCAGCACCTGCTCGAGCCACCGTGGCCTGACTGGCGATCCTTCTTCGAGGCTGCCGGTGACGATCCAGTGATCGAGGAGGTCGGCACGTTGCTCGCCGCGATCGACTCTCGGTACCCGATCGTCCTGCTCACCGCCCGGCCGCTGCGCATCCAGCCCCAGACCCTCGGGTGGCTCGATCGCAACGACCTCCGCTGGGACCTGCTCGTCATGCGCGACATGGGCGACTACGACGCCGCCCGGGAGTTCAAGGAGCGCACGGCCCACGAGTTGCGCGCCGCCGGCATCAACCCGGTCCTGGCCTTCGAGGACGACCGACGCAACGTCGACATGTTCCGCGCCAACGGCATCCCCTGCGTCTACATCCACTCCGGCTACTACGACTGATCCCCGCCTGTCCACGCCCCGGTGTGTGACCACCACGTGCCTCGATCACGTCGTGGAGCCGTCCCCGCGTTCGCCGGCCAAGCCGCTGCGAACCGCAGCGATGCCAGGAATGCGCCGAATCGAGGTGGCATCCCATCGGATCCGGCCGGGGTCAGCGTCCGAACATGGCGTTGCGGATCTTGGTGCTGAACGGGGCGACCAGGTCGGACAGGCGGGAGACGCCGTCGTCGCCGAGGACCTCGAGCGGGGCCATCGCGGTTCGGGTCGTCGTTGCCTCGATGCGTTCGCGCTGGGCGGTCCCTTCCGGCGTGAGCGCGTCGTCCTCGGCCAGCAGGCCGCGCGATCGCAGCCGGGCTTCGCCCGCGGCCCACTCCTCGTCGGTCCAGCCGCGCGTCGCCTGAAGCAACGCCTTCGGGAGCCGGGCCAACCCGCTCGCCACGTGGGTCACCAGGGCCTCGACCGGGTCGACGCCTTCGAGCATGAGCGCCGACACGTGGCCATCGCCCCGGAACTCCCGCAGCAAGGTGATGGCGTGCCAGAACACGAGGAGCGGGTCGTCGGGCCAGGGGAGCCCGGCGTGTCCGGCGAACAGCGCGCGGCCGGCTGGGTCGGCAGTGACCGCGGCCTCGCGGCACAGCTCGCCGATGGTGGCGATGTCGGGACCGTCGGCGTCCTCGCCGAGCATCCGGCGCAACGCCTTCGCTGCCGCGTCGTGGCGCGCCGCCAGCACCGCCGCCGGGTCGGTGACGTCCCACACGCCGGCCATCGACTCCCGCACCAGCGACGGCTTGAAGTTGTAGAAGGTCGCGATCACGACCTCGGGGCTCACCGGGCCCAGCGCGGCGGACCGCGAAGCGAAGTAGCCGGCGCCGCCTTCGAGGCCCAGCCCGTGGAAGTTCAGCCCCGCCTCGGGCGCGAAGTAGATGAACGAGTGGCACGGCTCGAGGCGCGCCGCGAGCTTGGCTGCGGTGGAGAGGTCGACCATCCGCGCACCCTACGGTCGGCCGCTTCGACGTGCCGGTCCATCTCGAGTGGTCGAGGTGGGCGGTCGGTCGGCATCCAGGAGCCGCGCGGGTTCCGGCGTCAGTCGGTCAACGCGACCGGAGGGCGTTCGGGAACGGTGGCGAGGGCGAGCTCGTCGAGCCGGTCGAGCTCGTCGATGGTGTTGGCCGCGGTCACACGACGGGTCCGTAGGGGCGCGCTCAGCACGGTGGTTGCGATGCCGCCGACGGTGACGAGGGCGGCGACCCGGTCGAACGCCGAGAGCGCGGCGACCGGTGACGTGGCCGACGCGAGGAAGGCGATGGTGAGGGCGACCCCGAGCGTCCCACCGAACTGGCGGATCGCCTGGTTCACGGCCCCGCCCACGCCGAGGCGGTTGGCCGGAAGCGACTGAGCGATCGCGCTCGACAACTGCGGGAAGACCAGGGCGACGCCCAGGCCGGTGAGGAGCTGCCCCGGCAGGTAGTCCCGGAGGTACGCCGGATCGAGACCGACCTGGGTCCACCGCCACAGCCCGCCGGCGGCGAAGAACAGCCCGCCGGCCATCAGGAGTGGCCGCTGGCCGATGCGGCCGGCGAGGCGACCGAACCGGGGTGCGAGCAGTCCGACCAGGAGCGGCCCGGGGCTCACGCCCAGTCCGGCGCGCAGCACCGAGTACCCCCAGAGCTCGGTGAGCAGGAGGAACGATCCGAAGAACATCGCAGTGAAGGCGATCCCGAAGGCGAACGTGGCGGCATTGGCCCAGGTGAAGTTCCGGTCCGAGAAGAGCGACAGGTCGAGCGCGGGCGCCGACGTCCGGCGCTGGTGCAGCACGAAGCCGACCAGGAGCACGAGGCCGGCCCCGCCGGCAGCGATCGTCCGCCCGTCCAGCCAGCCCCAGGTGTCGCTGTGGACGACAGCGAGCGACGCGAGCGACGCCGCGCCGGCGATCAGCACCACGCCGGCGAGGGCCGGGACCCGGGTCTCCGGATCGCTCGACTCGCGCAGGACCCGACGGCCGGCGATGACGGTCAGCAGCCCGGCCGGCACGTTGATCAGGAACACCCACCGCCAGCTCGCCGCCTCGACGAGCGTGGCGCCGATGGTGGGTCCGACGGCGCCGGCCACCGCCCCCATCGCGCCCCAGATCCCGACCGCGACCGGGACTCGCTCGGCCGGGAACGCCCGCAGCACCAGCGCGAGGGACGCGGGGATCAACGCGGCGGCACCGACGGCCTGCACGACTCGGAAGGCGATGAGGACCTCGACCGTCGGGGCGAGGGCGCAGGCCGCCGATGCGATGGTGAAGACCGCGGAACCGATGAGGAACACCCGCTTGTGGCCCACGCGGTCGGCGAGCTTCCCGGCCGGGACCAGCAGGGCCGCGAAGGCGATCGTGTAAGCGTTCAGGACCCACGAGAGCGAGGCGGGGCCGGCGGAGGCGAAGGTCTGGCTGATGTCGGGGAAGGCGACGAACAGCACGGTCGTGTCGAGGAACGTGACGAGCACGGCCAACCCGGCGATGGCCAGCGTCCGCTTGGCGTGGCGCTCGACGGTCTCGGCCTGATCGGCGTGCAGGTCAGCGGGTGACAAGGGGAGCACGAGGGCCTCCGTGGTTCCGTCCGTAGTGGGTTCTACGATGCAACGGACCCTACGCGGGTGCATTCGATCATGCAACCCACTAATGTGGCCGCATGCGCCGCAAGAGCTTCGAGGACATGAACTGTTCCGTGGCCCAGACCCTCGAGGTCGTGGGGGAGTGGTGGACGATGCTGGTGATCCGGGACCTGTTCCTGCGCGTCCGTCGCTTCGACGAGATCCAGGAGCGGCTCGGCATCTCGCGCAACGTGCTCGCCGAGCGGCTCGACCACCTCGTCGAGCACGGCATCGTCGAGCGGCGCCCCTACCAGGAGAACCCGGTCCGCCACGACTACGTGCTCACCTCCAAGGGCCGCGACCTGTGGCCGATCGTCACGGCCATGCGGGAGTGGGGCGACCGGTGGGCCGCACCGGGCGGCCCCGCGGTCCTGGTCGAGCACAAGACGTGCGGGCACACGTTCGAATCGGTGCCGACCTGTTCGCACTGTGGTGAGGTGGTCACCTTGCACGACATCCGCGCCGTGGCCGGGCCGGGGGCCGATCCGGCGCGTCCGATCGCTCCGCTGGTGCCGAACTCGCCCGCTTCACCCGCTTAGCCGACCTTTCGGACGACATCGGTACCCTCCTCTTTGCGCCCCCTCCCCTGGGCTCGAAAGCTCGAGATCGCCATGAAGAACAACCTCAAGACCGCCGTCATCCTCGCTGCCATCGGCGGCTTGATGATCGTCGTGGGCGGCGCGATCGGCGGCAGCGGTGGCGCCGCCATCGGCTTCGGGATCGGCTTCGTATTCGTCGGCGGGTCGTACTGGTTCAGCGACAAGCTGGCCATCCGCTCGGCCCACGCCTCCGAGGTCACCGAGGCCCAGATGCCTCGCTACTTCGCCATCGTGCGGGACCTCTGCCAGCGGGCCGACATGCCGATGCCCCGGCTGTACGTCTCGCCTGATCCCCAGCCCAACGCCTTCGCGACGGGTCGTGGCCCGAACCACGCTGCCGTCTGCGTGAACCAGGGCATCCTCGACGTGCTGTCATGGGAGGAGCTCCAAGGCGTCCTCGCCCACGAGATCAGCCACGTCCGCAACCGCGACATCCTGATCAGCTCGGTGGCTGCCGCGGTGGCCATGGGCATCACGTTCCTCGCCCGGATGGCCATGTTCAGCGCCATGTTCGGCGGCGGTGGCGACCGGCGACGCGATGACAACGTGCTCGGCACCCTCGCCCTCGCCATCCTGGCGCCCATCGCCGCGGTGTTCCTGCAGATGGCGCTGAGCCGCAACCGCGAGTACGAGGCCGATCGCAGTGGGGCCCGGCTCCTCGACAACGGCGAACCGTTGGCGTCGGCGCTCGAGAAGCTCGACCGCGGCACCAAGCTCGTGCCCAGTGCCGTCAACCCGGCCCAGGCCACCGCCTACATCGCCAACCCGTTTGCCGGCCAGAAGGCCAAGGCGCTGTTCAACTTCTCGACCCACCCGCCCATGGAGGACCGGATCCGGCGCCTCCGATCGGGGGAGTGGCGCTAGGCCGCCATCCTCGATCCCAGCCCGGGGTCGCCGGGTTCCCGCCCCCGGCCGACCCCGCTGACGATGCCCCGCCTCCCACCCGGCGGGGCATCGTCGCGTCATGACCGCTGGAGGGTTTCTCGAGCGGTACCCTTCACATCGGGCGACCGCAGGCCGATGGGGCCGATCGGCTGACTGACGGCGGCGAGTGCGCACGCGCTCGTGGGTTCGACGGCAGACGCCACCGAGGGGATCGAGATGCACGCTGCCGTGGGGACCGGGGATGCGCGTCGGGGCTTCGGTCGGAGGGGCAGCGTTCGAGCGGTCGGCGGTGCCCGCAAGGTCCGAGCGACCGGCATCGCCCTCGCCATCGTGGCGGCCACCGTCACCGCGGTCGCCGGCTCGGCTGCGCCGGCGCGCGCCGGCTCGTTCGGGCACGACCTGGGCAAGGTCACGTTCACCACCTCGGGCGCGTGTGTGGATGGCACCTTCACCGTGCCCCCTGGCATCACGGCCGTGACGGTCACGGCCGTCGGTGGCGCCGGCAACGCCGGCTCTGCCAACAGCAACCAGCTGAGCAGCTACGCAGGTGGTGCGGCCGGCAAGGGCTCCAAGATCGTCACGACCGTGCCGGTCACACCGGGCATGGTGCTCTACGCCAACGTCGCCGAGCCGATCACCAGCCTGCCGCCCGACGGCAGCGGCGCGGGCGGACCGGGCGGCATCGGCGATCAAGACATCGGCGCGAACGTCAACCCCGGCGGTCACGGCGGATCTTCCTCCTGGGTCACCAACGCGGATCCCGGCGGCGCGTGCGCGCCAGCGCCGGCGAGCGTGCTGACGGTGGCGGCCGGTGGTGGCGGTGGCGGCGGCGGCGGGACACGCGGTCCCGGTGGCGCCGGCGGCACCGAGACGGTCAACAGCGGGCACGGTGGCGACGGCGACCAGAACGGGCAGGACGACGGCGCGGGAGGTGCCGGCGGCACGACCAGCACCGGTGGTGGCGGTGGCGCCGGCGGCCACAACAGCATCGGGCTGTCGGGTTGCCGCACGGGTGGCACCGGTGAGACCGGGTTGGCGCTCCAGGGCGGACGCGGCGGCAACGCGGCGGAGGATCCCGGCGGCCAGTCGGGCTGCCAGGGCATGTTCACGATGAGCGGCGCGGGCGGCGGTGCGGGTGGTGGCTGGTACGGCGGGGGCGGCGGCGGCGGCGCCGACGACAACCGTGGCGCCGGTGGCGCGGGTGGTGCCGGCGCCAGCTACGTGGTCAGCGGGGGCTCCGTCGTCACCGCCGCCACCGCGGCCAACGAGGCCACGTCGATCTCCATCATGCCGGGCGACACCGACCCGCTGATCACGACCGGCTCCTCGCGGACGGTCACGGTCGGCATCCCCATGAGCCTGACCGTCCGGGCCACCGGCTACCCGCTCCCGACGCTCGGGTTCGGCCAGGTCCCGGGGAACGTGTTCCAGACCGACAACCACGACGGGTCGCTGACGATCAGCGGCACCCCCAGCCAGCAGACCGGCGGGGTGCTCAGCACGACCCTCACGGCCACCAACGTCGACGACCACGGGGTCACCCACACCGCTTCCCAGGCGTTCACGTTCACGATCAACCAGAGCCCCGGCTTCTTCGCGATCGACCACACGACGTTCGCCGTGGGGACGGCGGACAGCTTCGACATCAAGACGCAGGGCGGCTACCCGAGCCCGGTGCTGACCAAGTCGGGCACACTGCCGGCGGGCATCACCTTCGTCGACGACGGCGACGGGACCGCCAGGCTCGTCGGCACCGCGGCGGAAGGCAGTGGCGGCGTGTACCCGATCACCGTGACCGCCGCCAACGCCGCGACCACGACCCTGGGCACGCCAGTGACGCGCGACTACACGCTCTCGGTCACGCCGTTCCCGACGACCCTGGCCCTCAGCTCCACGTCGAACCCCTCCGCGCCTGGCCAGTCGATCCGGTTCATCGCCACGGTCACGCCCGTCGTGCCCGGCGTCTACGTGCGCTTCAGCCTCGACGGGTCCCTCTACGCCATGGTGGCGACCGAAGCCGACGGCACGGCGACCTCGCCCGCCACCTCCACGCTCCCTGCGGGCAACCACACGGTCACCGCCAACTTCGAAGGCGGCAACGGCGGCTACGGCGCCAGCGTCGCCCCACCGCTCACCCAGAGCGTTCAGGTCTTCTCGAGCGCCTACTCGGGCACGTCGCTGACGGCAACGCCGGCGTCGCCGCCGTCGTTCCGGTTGCAGGCCAGCGGCGGGGTGTACGCCGGGACCCCTCCGGCGGGCGTGACGCTCAAGAACAGCATCTCGCTCAATGGCCACGGCATCACGATGGACAGCTCGGGCAACATCTACACCTACACGTTCGACCCGACGGACAAGGTGCGGGTCCTGAAGATCGCTCCCGACGGCACCTGGACCTTCGTGGGCCCGTCGCTCGGCAACGATGCCCGAGGCATCGCGGTGGATCAGGCGGGCAACGTCTACGTCGGCGACGACCTCGGCGGGCGCATCCTCAAGGTGACTCCCGCCGGTGCCCTGAGCGTGGTGATCAGCGGGATCCAGCCCTACGCGGCCGGCACCCCGCTCGACATCCAGGGCATGGCCATCGATGCAGCCGGCGACCTCTTCTACTCCGACGCCTCCTACGGGCGCGTGATCCAGCTGCCGCCGCCGTACACGGGTACGCCGACGGTGCTGGCCAGCGGCCTGGGCTACCCGGCCGCGGTGGCGGTCGACGCCAGCGGCACCGTGTTCGTCGAGGACGCGACGGGCAAACGGGTCGTGAAGATCTCGCCGTCCGGGACGCAGACGACGGTGGCCACTGGCCTCCACGGCGGGACGGCGCTCGCCGTCGATGGTGCGGGGAACCTGCTCATCAGCGACGGCACCACGACCAACGTCCTCCTCCTGGCCCCGCCCTACACGGGGACCCCGACCGTCGTGACCACCGGTCACAGCGTCCAAGGTCTCACGTTCGCCCCGTCGACCGGTGTGGGTAGCCCCACCCAGGCCGTGACGCTCAAGTCCACGGTCATCTCC
>JAOBWM010000142.1 GCA_025463365.1 Acidimicrobiales bacterium | reverse complement strand
CGTCGGCCGCGGCGGGGATCTCGTCGTCCCGATCATCGCGATCGTCGCCCGGGCGGGGCGCCGAGAACGACACCGACTGGTTCAGCGGTTGGTGCTTCTTGCGGGTGGCCGTCTTGATGGCCGTGATCAGCTGGCGGTTGATGCAGAGCTCGGCGAAGGCTCGGAACGACGCCTGCAGCTCCGGCTTGAAGTCGCGGACCGACTTGTAGAAGCCGATCAACGCCTCCTGCTCGAGATCCTCGCGATCCCCGCCCACGATGAAGTACCCGCGGCTGCGGGACCGCACGAACCGGCGGTACCGGTCCACCAGGCGATCGAAGGCGACCGGATCGCCGGCCTGAGCGGCGGCGACCAGCTCGAGATCGGTGGCCGAATCAGAGAGACGAAGCGTGCGGGCCATGGAAGTGCTCCTACGAAGGTGCGACGAGGGTGCAATGGGAGGTCATCAGGTAGTTCCGAAGAACTAGGTCCTTTCAACCACAGCGCGCCGGTCGTGTCAAGCGTCACGGCGGTGATGACCGTGTCAGAAATCTGACCCACCGTGCTCACCTGCGGTTCCTTCGGGACGCAGCGCGCCTGCCTCGTCCCCCCGCCTTCCTCCGGCCATCACCCAGAAGGACTAGTCGCCGCGCCGGATCGGCGCCGACCGCCTTGGCGCTGTCGAGCCCGCCGTGAGGGAGATCGCCGGGGCTCTCGGCCCCGGCGACGGTCCGGTCAGCTCAGCGGTTGCGAGCGATCTCGAAGCAGGCGAGGGCGCCGGCGGTGCCGACGTTCAGGCTGGCGACCCGGCCCCGCATCGGGATCGACACCAGCTCGTCGCACCGTTCACGGACGAGACGACCGAGGCCAGGGCCCTCGGCGCCGAGCACGAGGGCGACGGGTGCATCGCCCATGCTCAGCTCCCAGAGGGTCTTGTCGGCCCGCTCGTCGAGCCCGACCACCCAGACCCCCGCATCGCGCAGCTGCTTCACGGCGGCAGGCATCCCGCCCACCAGCGCCATCGGCAGGTGCTCGACCGCGCCGGCCGCCGCCTTGGTGACCGCGGGCGTGATGTGGACGGCGCGGTGCTGCGGGAGCACCACGCCGGTGACACCGGCGCACTCGGCCGAGCGCAGCAGTGCCCCGAGGTTGCCCGGATCGGTGATCCCGTCGCTCAACAGCAGGAACGGCGCCGGGCGACCGGGCCGGTGGATCAGGAGCTCCTCCAGCGTCGCCTCGGGCAGCGGCCGGGCGAACGCGATGACGCCCTGAGGCGCATCGGTGCGGGCCGCAGCCTCGACCTTGCCCCGTCCGACCTCCTTGACCACGACGCGGGCCTCGCTGGCGAGCTCCCGGATCTCCTCGAGCACCGGAGCCGGGTCGAGGTCGGAGGCCATCCAGATCTCTCGGGCGTCGCGGCGGTTCGCCAGGAGGAGCTCGCGCACGGCCTGGCGACCTTCCACCTGCTCGCCGCCGAGACCGGTCGATGCGGCACGGCGCGGCGCGGTGGCCTGCGGGCCCATGTGCCCCAACGGGTCACGACCCTTGGACTTGCCGCCGGGCCGGGGCGGCTTGGACGGACCGCGCCCAGGAGCCCCGCCGGTCCGGCCCGCGGCAGGTCGACCTGCGGCGGGGCGGCCAGCCGCAGGACGGCCAGCACCAGCTCGGCCGGCACCGCCGCCCCGGGACGGACCTGACGGCTTGCCACCGCGTCCGGCACCGCCAGCACCACCAGCACCGCCCGCGCCGGGACGACCGCGACCCTTGCCGCCTCCAGCACCACCACGACCGCTCACGGCCGGGTCACCACGGCCACGGCCCAGCAGGCCACACCTTCACCGCGACCGAGTGCGCCGAGGCCCTCGGGACGGCGGCCCTTGACGGTGACGGGGGCACCCACGGCATCGGACAGTCGTTGCTGCATCTGGGTGCGGGCCGGCGCGAGCTTCGGGTGGTCCGTGACCACCGAGGCATCGACGTTGCCCGGATCCCAACCGGCCTCGCGCACGCGGCGCGTGGCCTCGGCCAGCAGGCCGATGCTGTCGGCCCCGGCCCAGGTGGGATCGGTGTCGGGAAAGTGCTCGCCGATGTCCCCGAGCCCGGCCGCGCCGAGCAGGGCATCGGTGCAGGCATGGGCGATGACATCGGCGTCGCTGTGGCCGCGCAGGGCCCGCTCGCTCTCGAACGTGACGCCGCCGAGCACCAAGGCGCGCTCGGAATCGTCGACGAACGGGTGCACGTCGAACCCCTGGCCGACTCGGACCTGCGTCATCGTTGCTCCATCAGCGCTTCGGCCACGACGAGGTCGTCGGGCTCGGTGATCTTCAGGTTCCAGCGCTCGCCTTGCACGGGGCGCAGCCTGCCACCTCCGGCCACGACCAGCGACGAGTCGTCGGTGGCCTCCGGGGTGCCGGCATGGACCCGCCGCAGCACCGAGGCGCGAAAGCCCTGCGGGGTCTGCACCGCCCGCAACGAATCCCGGTCGACCGGCACGCCGTGCGGGTCGGTCACCGTGTCGATCACCTCGACGACCGGCACGGCGGCATCGGCCCCGGCCAGCACGGCGTCGACCACCGAGCGGAACAGCGCGTGCGAGGCGAGCGGCCGGGCGCCGTCGTGGATGACGACGACGTCGGCGTCGGCGGGCACGGCGGAGAGGCCGGCTCGCACCGACTCCGAGCGGGTGGCGCCCCCCGGAACCACGGCATCTCCCGCGGCCTCGGCGGTCTCGGCGTCGCCGGGGGCCACGACGACGACCACGCCGTCGGCCACCGATCGGGCCGCGTCGACCGACCAGTCGAGGACCCGGCGGCCGGCGAGCGGCGCGTACTGCTTGGCCCCACCGAAGCGACGCCCCGAGCCGGCGGCCACCACCACGGCCCACACCACCGGTGTCGTCGGCGTGGACTCGGGCTCGGGCATCCGGCAACGGTAGTGGGCGCCCTACCGGCACCCTCGTGTCGCTCACCGCATCCCCGCGTGTCGCCCGGGCGAGCGAGACGGTCGTCACTCGGTACGCTCTGCGCCGTGGTCGACATCTCCCTGCTCCAAGACGTCGCGCTCCTGGCCGACCTCACCGACGACGAGATGGCTCGGGTTGCCGCGTCGGCGGTGACCGCCCGCTACCTGCGAGGGGACCTGGTGTTCGCCGAGGAGCAAGAGCCTGACCGCCTGTGCGTGGTCGCCTCGGGACGCATCGCCATCGCCAAGAAGTCGATCGACGGCCGCGAGTCGATGGTCGCCCTGATGGAACGGGGCGACGTGTTCGGCGAGATGGGCCTGTTCGACGGCCTCGGGCGGTCCGCCGAGGCCCGCGCGCTGGAGCCGTCCGAACTGGTCGAGCTCCCGTACACGCCGCTCAAGGCCGTCTACGAGTCCCGGCCCGCGCTGCTGTGGGGAGTCGTCCAGCTGCTGGCCGGGCGCCTGCGCAACACCGATTCGGCCCTGGCCGATTCGGTGTTCCTCGACGTCACCGGCCGCACCGCCAAGCGCCTCCTGGAGCTGGCCGGCGAGGCCGACGAGTTCGCCCTTCCCATCACGCAGGAGGAGCTGGCCGGCATGGTCGGTGCCTCTCGCGAGCGGGTCAACAAGGCCATCGCCAGCTTCGTGCGCCTCCGCTGGATCGAGCAGCAGGATCGCCGCTACCGCATCACCAACCGCGAAGAGCTCGAGCGCCGCGCCCGCTGAACGTCAGCCCCCGCTGCTTCAGTAGCGGTCGAGGATGGCGGATTCGGCGAGGCGGTTGAGGCCGTCCTTGATGGCGCGGGCGCGGGTGGCGCCCACGCCCTCGACGTCGTCGAGGTCGTCGATGGTGGCTCGCGTGATCTTCTGCAGGTTCCCGAACTGGCTGACGATGTTCTGGATCACGTTGTCGGGCAGGCGCGGGATCTTCGACAGCATCCGGTAGCCCCGGGGGGCCACCGCGGCGTCGAGGGCCGTCGTGGACAGGCGCAGGGCGTGCGCGACCTCGGCCGGGTCGATCAGGTCCTCGGTGGTCAGCCCGGAGAGGTCGTCGAGGATCTGGTCGAGGGGGATCTTGGGGTCGTCCCCTCGGTAGTCGCGCACGATGCTGCGACGATCGTGTTCGACGCCACCGATGAGCTCGACCAGTTGCAGGCGGACCAGCCGGCCCTCCTCACCGAGCTCGACGATGTAGCCCTCGATCTCCTCGGCGATGCGCTCCACGCCTTCGATCCGCTGGAGCACGTTGACCACGTCGCGGATCGTGACGAGGTCCTCGATCTCCAGCGCCGACAGCGACGCGGCATCGATGTCGAGGCGGTTTCGGTACCGCTCGAGCGTCGAGAGGGCCTGGTTCGCCCGGTTGACCACGCGGGGGATGGGCTCGATCTCGTGCTTGTCGTCCCCCACGTACACCGAGATGGTCGACATGCGCTGGGACACGGCCACCACGGGCACGCCGAGCGACTTGGCCACCCGCTCGGCGGTGCGGTGCCGCGTGCCGGTCTCTGAGGTGGCCACGCTCGAATCGGGGACGAGGTGGACGTTGGCCCGGGCGATCCGGCTGCCGTCGGCAGCCAAGATCATGGCGCCGTCCATCTTCGCCAGCTCGGACAACCGCTGCGGGCTGAACGCGGCGTCGAGCAGGAAGCCGCCCGAGCAGACGTTGAGGACATCGGCCCCGTCGCCGACCACGACGAGCCCACCCATGCCGGCCTGGAGGATCCGGTCGATCCCCTCGCGCAGGGCCCGACCGGGCGCGACCTGGGCCAAGGCGGCCCGCAGCGCGGGCTTGTAGCGGGGAGCCATCGGGCAAGAGTACCGGAGGGCCTTCGCGGCTCCGGCGGACCGACACCGGGCGAATCAGTCAGCTTCTCGTCAGGTTGGCGGAGGCGATCACGGCGACGGAAACCCCCGCGGCGCGCGGAACGGTGCGACGGGTGGGGGCTCGATGAGGCCCAGGCGGTCGACCGCGTCGGTCAGGGTGCCCACCCGGATGGCGTCGATCCCGTCCGGTGCCTCGGGCGCCGAGAAGGGAACGACGGCTCGCTTGAAGCCGAGCCGAGCGGCCTCCGAGAGGCGGCGGGCGGTGTGGGCGACCTGGCGCAGCTCCCCACCGAGGCCGACCTCGCCCAACGCGACGAGGTCGTTGGGAAGCGGACTGCCGGTGAGCGACGACACCGTTGCCAGGCCGATGGCGAGGTCGATCCCGGGCTCGACCACCTTCACGCCCCCGACCGCCAAGGCGTAGATGTCGAGCTCGCCCGTCGGGATGCCCACCCGCTGGGTGAGCACGGCCAACAGCATGTTGAGGCGGTTGGCGTCGATCCCCGTGGCCGAGCGGCGGGGTGACGGCAGCGTGGTCCGGGAGGCGAGGACCTGGATCTCCACCATCAGCGGCCGCTTGCCCTCCAACGTGGGCACCACGACCGAGCCGGCGATGCCGTGGCGACGGTCGGCCAGGAACAGGTTGCTGGGATCGGGCACACCGTGGAGGCCGACCTCGGTCATCTCGAAGAGCCCGATGTCCTGCGTGGACCCGAAGCGGTGCTTGACGACCCGCATGATCCGCAGGGCGTGGTGGCGGTCTCCCTCGAAGGCCAGCACCGTGTCCACCATGTGCTCGAGGACCCGGGGCCCGGCCAGGGCGCCCTCCTTGGTGACGTGCCCGACCAGCACCATGGCGCAGCCGCGGTCCTTGGCCTCGGAGACCAGCCGGTGGCTGCACTCGCGCACCTGGGCCACGGACCCCGGCGTCGAGGCGAGATCCGGGTTGAGCAGGGTCTGGATCGAGTCGATGATCACGAGATCGGGCCGGACGTGGTCGATCGCTCCCACCACCTGGGGCAGGGCCGTCTCGGCGGCGAGGAACAGCAGCGGGTGCAAGGCCCCGAGCCGCTCGGCCCGCAGCCGGATCTGCTGGGGCGACTCCTCGCCCGACAGGTACAGGACCGTGCGGCCCCGAGCGGCCACCTCGGCCGCGGCTTGGAGCAGCACCGTGGACTTGCCGATCCCGGGCTCGCCGCCGAGCAGCGTGACCGAGCCGGGCACCAGGCCCCCGCCCAGCACGCGATCCAGCTCCGGCAGGCCCGTGGGCTTGGGCGAGAACTCCGTGGGGTCGACATCGCCGATCGGGATGGGCGGCGTCGTGGGCGGCAACATCGAGATGCGAGGCGCGACGGGACCGTCGACCTCCTCGATCAGCGTCCCCCACGCCTCGCAGCCGGGGCACTGCCCGACCCACTTGGGCGCGGTCTGCGCGCATTGGCTGCACCGGTAGAGCGTTCGGACCTTGGACACGCCCGAGACCTTACCGAAGGGGTCTGACAAGCGAACGGATGTTCGTACCGACGGGCCGCAGGGATCGGGCGGCGCCACGAGCCCGACAGCACGATGCCCCGCCGGATCGGCGGGGCATCGTTGCGTTCGGGACGGGAGCGGGCTCCCGGGGACTACTCGGCGGCGGGGGCCGGCGCGGCCGGCGTAGGCGCCGGGCCGGTGCCGGTCTCGGCCAGCTCGGGGGTGGCCGGGGGCTCGAAGCCCTCGACCGAGCTGAACACGATCTCCTGCTCGCCCGTGTCCTCGTTGGCGCCGACGTCGACGATCACGATCTCACCGGCGCGGAACTGCTTGTAGAGCAGGCGCTCCGAGAGCGGGTCCTCGACGAAGCGCTGGATGGCCCGGCGCAGCGGGCGGGCGCCCATGGTCGGGTCGTAGCCCTTCTCCACCAGGTGCGACTTGGCGGCGTCGGTGAGCTCGATGCCGATGCCCTGCGCCTCCAGCTGGATGCTCGTCCGCTTGATGAGCAGGTCGACGATGATCGTGACCTCGGCCTTCGACAGCTCGTGGAAGACGATCGTGTCATCGATGCGGTTCAGGAACTCCGGGCGGAAGTGCTGCTTCAGCGCCTCGTTGACCTTCTCCTTCATCTTCTCGTAGGAGACGGCTTCGTCGTTCTTGCCGAAGCCCACGTTGGCCTTGCGGAGGTCCTGGGTGCCCAGGTTCGAGGTCATGATGAGCACGGTGTTGCGGAAGTCGACCGAACGGCCCTGGCTGTCGGTGAGGCGGCC
>JAOBWM010000131.1 GCA_025463365.1 Acidimicrobiales bacterium | reverse complement strand
GGCAGCCGGCCGAGGCCGACCCTGCGGACGAAGGGCTGGTGCTGTTCAGCTCGGGCACCACCGCCGAACCCAAGGGCGTGGTCCACAACCAGCGGGCCGCGACGCTGCAGTTCTGGTTCCAGTCCGGCATCTTCGGCCGCAACGAGGCCACCCGCATGTGGGCCGCGCTGCCCATCTTCTGGACCGCCGGGCTCAACTCGGCCATGGGCGCCACGCTGGCCGCCGGCGGCTGCTGGGTGATGCAGGAGACGTTCGAGGCGGGCGCGGCGCTCGCGCTGCTCGAGCGCGAGCGCGTGACCGAGCCGTACGCGCTCCCCCACCAGACCGCCGCGCTCGCGGAGCACCCGGCGTGGCCCACGACCGACCTGTCGTCGCTGCGCTGCGTCTACGGAAAGTCGGCCCTCGCCCGGCACCCGACCGTGCACGGCGACACCACCTGGAACAGCCCGGTCGGCTACGGCCTGTCGGAGACCTGTGCCTTCTTCAGCGCCCACGGTGCGTCCACGCCGCGCGAGCTGCTCCGGGCGTCGCACGGGCCGCTGCTCCCCGGCAACGAGGCGCGGGTCCTCGACCCCGACACCGGCCGGGAGCTCGGCCCCGACACCGACGGCGAGCTCGTGATCAAGGGCCCGACGCTGATGCTCCGCTACCTCGGCATGACCCCGGCGGAGTGCCTCGACGAGGACGGCTGGTTCCACACCGGCGACGTCGGCCGGTACGACACCGACGGCAACCTGCACTGGGTCGGGCGCCGCACCGAGATGATCAAGACCGGCGGCGCCAACGTCTCCCCCGCGGAGATCGAGGTGCAGCTGCGGGCGTGCGCGCCGGTGAAGGTGGCGCGCGTGCTCGGCCTCCCCGACGAGCGCCTCGGTGAGGTGGTCGTCGCCTGCGTCACGCTGGCCGACGGGGCCGCGGCCGACGCCGACGACATCACGTCGTTCCTGCGCACGCGCGTGTCGCCCTACAAGGTTCCCAAGCACGTGCTGTTCTTCGACGACGGGGAGATCCCGATGACGTCGAGCGGCTCGAAGGTGCGCGATCCCGAGCTGGTGGCGCTGGCCACCCGCCGCCTGGCCACATCCGGCCCGAACGTCCGAGGAGGGACATGACCGACAACGAGGGGCTCGACACCTCGGACCTGGCACGCCACATGGGCGTGCCCATGCGACCCGGTGAGCTGACCGAACCGGTGGCCCGCAACGACATCCGGCGGTGGGTGCAGGGCATGCACTACCCCAACCCGTTGCACTACGACGCGGCGTGGGCGGCCGAGAGCCGCTTCGGCGACCTGGTGGCACCGCAGTCGTTCGCGGTCGCGTGCGACACCAGCCACGGCTGCTCGCCCGCGCAGGTCGGCCGGATCCCCCGCTCGCACCTCATCTTCGGCGGCGACGACTGGTGGTTCTTCGGCCCGCGCATCGCCGCCGGCGACCAGCTCGTCTGCCACCGGATGCCCTACGACTACCGCGTCACCGACACCAAGTTCGCCGGGCCGACCTGCTTCCAGCGCGGCGACACGCTCTACATCAACCAGCGTGGCGAGCGGGTGGCCCAGCAGCGCTCCACCTCGATCCGCTACCAGGTGCGCCAGGCCAAGGAGAAGCAACTGTTCGACCAGCCGTCCGAGCCCGAGTGGACCGATGTGCAGCTGGCCGAGCTCGAAGAGCGCAAGCTCGGGTTCGTCGACCAGATCCAGTCGCTCGGCCACGCGCCTCGCTTGTTCTCCGACGTGAAGGCGGGCGACCTATTGGCTGAGCACATCCTCGGACCGCACAGCCTGGCCAGCTTCACGACCGAGTGGCGGGCCTACCCGATGACGGCCTGGGGCGGCATGGCCAAGGGCCCCACCACGGTGAGCGCCGAGGAGCTCGGCTACACCAAGGAGATGGCGGGCTTCGAGGGCGACCGCCGCATGGAGCGCACCAACCCAGAGCTGACCGACGGCGCCTACTACGGCCCGTCGCGCGGCCACCTCCAACCACGCTGGGCCCAGCACGTCGGCATGCCGCGGGGCTACGGCTACGGGGCCTCGATGGGTGCGTGGATCCTCGACTTCGTGTCCGGCTGGGCCGGCGAGTGGGGGTTCATCACCCACGCCAGCTCGCAGTACCGCAACCCGGCCTTCACCGGCGACATCACGATCATCTCCGGCGAGGTGACCGACACCCGCGTCGAGCGCCGACACCACCTCGCGATGGTCCACGTCGAGCTGCGCAACCAGGACGATGCCGTGCTGGCCAAGGCCGACGTCGAGGTCGACCTGCCCACCGACGACCCCCGGAGCGAACGATGACCAGTACGGACCGACCGGTCATCTTCTCGACCGCACCGCTGCGGGGACCCGGTCTCGAGGCCCTCCGGGACCTCGGGACGGTGATCTGCGACCCCTGGATCGACCAGCGACCGCTGCGCATCTACAACGCCGCGCAGCTGGCCGAGCGGGCCGCGGCCGAGGGGGCGACCGTGCTGATCTGCGAGGCCGATCAGTGCAAGGGCCCGGTGTTCGACCTGCCGCTCGTCGCCATCGGGTCCACCCGCGGCGATCCCACCAACGTCGACCTGGCCGGCGCCACCGAGCACGGCATCCCGGTCCTGCGGGCACCGGGCCGCAACGCCGACGGCGTGGCCGAGATGGCCGTCGCCATGCTCCTCGCCCTGACGCGCCACCTGCTCGCCGCGGACCGCGACGTCCGTCAGGGCCGGGTGTTCGCCGACGGCACCATCCCCTACCAGCGGATGCGCGGCTGGCAGCTGGCCGGCCAGACGATCGGCCTGGTCGGTCTCGGTGCCGTCGGTCAGGCCGCCAAGTGGCGCTTCGAAGGGCTCGGCATGCGCGTCATCGCCAGCGATCCCTTCAGCCCTGACGCCACCCACAGCCTCGACGACCTGCTGGCCGAAGCGGACGTCGTGTCGATGCACGCCGCGGTCACGCCCGACACGCTGCGGCTCATGTCGGCGGCGCGCTTCGCTCAGATGAAGGACGGCGCGGTCTACGTGAACACGGCGCGGGCCGGGCTGCACGATCTCGACGCGCTGGTGGAGGCGCTGGAGTCGGGCCACCTGTCAGCTGCCGCGCTCGATCACTTCGACGGCGAGTCGATCGCCATCGACCACCCGCTGATCGCCATGGACAACGTGCTCCTGGCGCCCCACATCGGCGGTGCCACCTACGACACCGAGACCGCCCACACGACCCTGATGGCCGAGGGGCTGGCGGCGCTGCTCCGGGGCGAGTCCCCCGCCAACCTCGCCAACCCGGAGGTTCGCACCCATGGCTGACGCCGCCGCCTCGCCCACCACGACCCCCGAGGAGGTCCTCGCCGCGGCCAAGCAGATGCTCGCCGACGGCTTGGTGGAGGGAACGTCGGGCAACATCTCCGGCCGCCTGCCCGACGGGCTGGTGTGCCTGTCGCCGTCGTCGGTGCCCTACGACACGATGACCCTCGACGACCTCGTGATCGTCGACCTCGCCGGCACCGTGGTGAGCGGGGAACGGTCACCGACGACCGAGAAGGACCTCCACCTCGGTGCCCTCCGGCGCTATCCGGAACTGGGGTCGGTGATCCACACGCACGCGGTCTACGCCACCATGTTCGCCCTCGCCCACGAGCCGATCCCGGCGGTGATCGAGGAGGTCGTCGTGTACCTGGGCGGCGACGTGCCGTGCTGCGAGTACAAGGGGACGGGCACCGCCGAGCTGGGCGACGAGGTGGCCGACCACCTCGCCGAGCGGGGCGCGGCCCTGCTCGCCAACCACGGTCTGGTGACCTGCGCGTCCACGCCGGCCAAGGCGCTGCACAACGCGGCGCTGGTGGAGCGCACCGCCAAGATCGTGTGGGGCACGAGGGCCATGGGGGCGACCATCCACCCGCTGCCCGAGAAGGTGAACCGCGACATGGCCGGCGTGTACCGGTTCATCCGGGAGAACCCGTGAGCACCGGCGGATCCACGACGCAGCCGGTGTTCGACGAAGCCTCCCGCATCGTCGTCGCGGCCGCGCTCGACGCGCAGGTGCCGGGCGCGTCGGACCTCGGTGCCGTCGCGTACGTGGAGCAGTTGCTGACCGCGCTCGACCACGACCCGCCACGGATCTGGGCCGCGCCCGAGGCCTCCGGAGCCGAGTGGCTGGAACTGGGTGCGTGGGAGCGCGCCGCGTGGGCCCAGCGGATCGACGCCATGCGAGTCGCCTATGCACGGGTGGCCGCGGGCGACGCGACCGAGGCCGATCGCCGGATGCTCCACGACCATGCGTGCGAGGCCACCTACGGCGACCCGGCCTACGGCGGCAACCGCGACCGAGGCGGCTGGCAGCGCATCGGCTTCCCCGACCCGATGTTCCCCCCGGCCCGGGCGGCGCAGACGGTCGACGCCACGCCAGCCGAGGCGACGTGACCGACGCCGACTGCGACGCCATCGTCATCGGCAGCGGGCCCGGCGGGGCCACCGCGGCCGACGTGCTCACCGCGGCGGGTTGGTCGGTGATCGTCCTCGAGAAGGGTCGCAACCACCTGGTCGACCTCGACGCGCCCCACGACCCGCTCCGTCACCTGGCCAACGACGAGATCGCCCTCGTCCACCGCCACCTCCTCGGCCCGGACCCGCTCCTCGAGCCGCGGACCTACCGGCGCAGCGTCGAAGACGGCGACCGCTTGCTCACCGGTGAGGTCAACAACCTGCCGTCGACGGTGGGCGGCGGCGGGTTCCACGCCGACGCCAAGCTCCCCCGCTTCCGCGAGGAGGACTTCGCGCTCCACACCACTCGGGGACCGATCGACCGTGCCGACGTGCGCGACTGGCCGATCTCCTACGCCGACCTCGAGCCGCACTACGCCGCGGTGGAGCGCATCATCGGGGTGGCCGGCGAGGTGGGCACCAACCCCTTCGCCGCCTGGCGCAGCTCCGGGTACCCCATGCCGTCCGGGCCGGACATGGCGATGGCGCTGGTGTCGTCGGCCGCGGCCGAGCGGGCCGGGCTCCACCCGTACCGCGCCCCCACCGGCACGAACAGCGTCGAGTACGACGGCCGGCCGGCCTGCGTCGACTGCGGGTTCTGTGGTCGCTACGGCTGCCCGATCGCGGCCAAGGGCGACCCGATCGCATCGCTGCAGCGGATGCTGCGGACCGGTCGGGGCCAGGTCCGGCCAGAAGCGCTCGTGACCGAGATCGTGCTCGACGCGTCCGGGAAGCGGGCCACCGGCGTGCGCTACCTCGACCTCACGCAGCACCCCGACGCGCCGGTGGTGGAGCTGCGGGCCAGCCGCGCGGTGATCGTGGCCGGCGGGTCGTTCGAGACGGCCCGGCTCCTGCTGCGCAACGACCTGGGCGGCGACCTCGTCGGCCGGAACCTCACGTACCACTTCCAGACGTTCACGGTCGGCGTCTTCGCCGACGACACCGGCGGCGATCGCGGCCGTGACGTGACCCACCTCCACGACGACCTCATGATCGACACCCCCGAGCTCCGGGCCGCGGCGCGCCAGGCCGGCCTCCCGTGGCTGCGCGGTGGCGTGACCGAGCACGGTTCGGCGGCAGGGCCGGTCGACGAGGCGGCCATGTACCCCGGCGGCGCCGGCCACCTCGCCGCGATGGTCGACAGCAGCCTGCGCCGGCGTCTGTGGGTCCTGACCATGCAGGGCGAGGACCTGGCCCAGCCCGACAACCGGATCGACCTCGACCCGTCGGTCCGTGATGCCTGGGGGCTCCCCGCCGGCCGGGTCACCTACCGGCCGCATCGCCACGAGCTGGTCGCGTCGGCGTACTCCGCCCGGGTCCACGAGGCGATCCTCGCCGACGCCGGCTCCCAGGCCGCCTTCTCCGCCACGTCACCGCCCCAGGACCACATCGACCTGCACGGCGACATCAGCCCCATCGGCGTCGCACCCGCCAGCCGGCACGTGATGGGCACGGCCCGCATGGGCCATGACCCCGCCACGTCCGTGGTCTCCCCCGAGCAGCGCCTGTGGGACGTGCCGAACGTCCTCGTCTGCGACGCCTCGGTCTTCGTGACCTCGGCCGGCTACAACCCCACCCTCACGCTCGCCGCTCTCTCCCACCGGGCCGCAACCCTCCTCGCTGACTGACCCGCCGAGGGCCGGTCAGGTCGGTCGGGGTTGGGGGTTGGCGAGGGCTTCGGCGGTGAGGCTGCGGAAGCGGGTGTAGCGCTCGGTCGCGGGGGCGAGCCAGGCTGGGCGGGGCTCCACCGTGTGGCCGGTGCGGGCCCAGCGGGTGGCGTCGCGGGGATGGTTCTCGAGGCCGGCGGAGCAGCGAGCGAGGAAGGCGGCGCCGAGGGCGGCGCCTTCGGGCAGGGCCGACACGTCGACGGTCAGCCCGGTGACGTCGGCCAGGGCCTGCATCCACGCCGCCGACCGCGTGCCCCCGCCGCTCGCGACGATCCGCCGCGGCTCGACACCCGCCTCGCGGGCCAGGTCGACGTGGTGGCGGACCACGAACGCGCTCGCCTCGTAGGCGGCGGCCAGGACGTGGGCCGGGCCATGGCGGTGCGAGACGTCGTGGAGCCCGGCGCGCAGGTCGTGGCGGTGCAGGGGCGTGCGCTCGCCGCGGACGTAGGGTAGCCACACCGGGAGGTCGCCGGGCGCGAGCGCCGGGAGGCCGGCCAGCGCGTCCGGCCCGAGCCAGCGGGTGACCATGTCGAGGAAGAGCCCGCCGGCGTTGCTCGGGCCCCCGATGAGGCAGCGCTGGGGCACGTGGTGCGGGACGGACCACAGGCCTGGCGCGGTGGGCCAGCCGTCGGCGACCGACCACGTGATGAGCGTGGTGCCGCACAGCACGATCACGTCGCCGGCCTCCGTGGCCCCCGACACCAGCTGTTCGGCGAAGGCATCGACGGTGCCGCCGCCCACGAGTGCTCCCCCGCCAGGTCGGCCGGTCGGCACCCGGCCGACCGGCTCGAGGCCAGGCACGACGCGGGCGAGCTTGGCCACGTCGACCCCGGCCGATGCCGCGATCGCCACGTCCCACCGTTCGAGGTCGAACAGCGGCCAGGCCGTCATCGCGGTGTTGGCGTCGATGGAGCCGGAGCCGCACAGGGCGTGGTTGGCCACCGCCTGGGCCGGCCAGAAGCCGGCGGCTTCGGGCGCGTGGGCCGCCTGCCACGCCAGGAATGCCACCACCTCGCCACCGTCACCCGGCATGTTCGGATTGCGGTCCTCGTGCCGACCGCGCCGGTCCCCGTAGAGCAGGCCCGGGCCGATCGCGTTGCCGGCCGCAGTGACGGCCGCGAGCGATGGCACCATCGCCGAGACCGAGATCGCATCGATCGGCCCGGATGCGTACGCGTGCGCGACCTGTTCGACCTGCGCCAGCGCATCGAGCACGTCGGCGCGCCACGCCTGGTCGACATCGTGGGTGAACTCGCCGTCGGCCGAGGCCAACACGGCGTGTGGCACGCGCGCCCGGGCCAGGACCGTGCCGTCGGCATCGGCCACGACGGCTTTCACCGACGTGGTCCCGATGTCGATCCCGGCCGTCACCCCCCTGGCTTCTGACACTCGCGTCACGTTAGGCGAATCGGGTTGGTACGTTCTGGACGTGCTGGGCATGAGGGGATCGCGGTGAGGGCGCTGGTGTTCGGCGTCGCGGCCGACCCGTGGGACGCGCCGCCCGACGCGAACCGACTCACGACCAACCTGAGCGTCACGCCGGTGGGACTGCGCGATGTCCCCGATGCCCGTCCGCTGCGGCCTGACTGGCTGCTCACCCGGCCGCTCCTCACCGGCATCTGCGGGTCGGATTCCAAGCAGATCCTCCTCGACTTCGGCGACGGCGACCACGACAGCGCACTCAGCGGGCTGTGCTCGTTCCCCCAGGTCATGGGGCACGAAGTCGTGGCCGAGGTCGTCGAGCTCGGCCCCGAGGCCACCGGGTTCGACGTCGGCCAGCGCGTCGTGCTCAACCCGTGGTTGAGCTGCGCGCCGCGGGGGATCACGCCCCCGTGCCCGGCGTGCCTCGCCGGCGACTCGAGCCTGTGCTGGAACTTCACCACCGGGGACATCAGCCCGGGCATCCACACCGGCACGTCGACCGATGCCACCGGTGGCTACGCCGAGCTGATGCCCGCCCACTCCACCATGCTGTTCGCCGTCCCGGACGAGATCGACGACGAGCTCGCGGTGTTCGCCGATCCGTTCTCCGTCTCGCTGCACAGCGTCACCCGCCACCCGCCGCCACCTGGTGGGCGCGTCCTCGTCTGGGGTGCCGGCGCCCTCGGCCTGTGTGCCATCGCGGTCCTGCGAGCGTTGTTCGCCGACGTCGAGATCGCGGTGGTGGCCCGCTTCGACGCCCAGGCCGACCTCGCCCGGCGCTTCGGTGCGCACCACGTCATCCGGCCGGCCTCGCAACTCGAACTGGTCGAGGACCTGGCCGCATGGTCGGGCGGGATCCTGCGACCGACCATGGAAGGGCTGGGTGGCCTGCCCATGTGCCATCCGGGCGGGATCGACGTCGCCTACGACACCATCGGCAAGGGCGAGACGTTCGAGGTGGAGACGCGGGTCCTCGCGGCGCGGGGGACCCTCGTCGTCAGTGGCGTGCACGCGCCCACTCGATGGGAGTGGAGCCCCCACTACTTCAAGGAGATCGACCTCGTGGGTTCGAACGCCTTCGGCATCGAGGAGGTCGGGGGCGTCCGCCAACACGCCATCGCCCACTACCTCGACCTGGTCGCCGACGGTCGCATCGACCTGACCGGCCTGCTCACCCACACCTTCGGCCTGTCGGCGTGGCGCGAGGCGTTCGTGGCCCTGGCGGACCAGGCAAACAGCGGTGCCGTCAAGGTCGCGATCGACCCGCAGCGATGACCCCCACGCCCCACCCGTTCGACCCCCTCGACGCGGCCGAGATCGTCGCGGTGGTCGCCGCCGTCCGAGCGACCGGTCGTCTCGGCGAAGCCGCCTGGTTCTCGACCATCACGCTCGAGGAGCCGCCGGGGGTCGACATCACCACCCGCCCGAGACGAGCCCGGCTCGTGATCGTCGACGGGCCGGACGCGTCGGTGGTCGAGGCCGTCGTCGAGGTGGCCAGCGGCGAGCTCGTCGGGTGGGATGTGCGCGACGGGGTGCGGCCGGCCCTCGGATTCCACGAATCGCTCGTCGCCATCGCCACCCTCCACGGCCACGACGGCTACCGCGAGGCCCTGGCCCGGCGGGGCATCACCGACCTCACCCAGGTGCAGATCGACCCGTGGCCCACCGGGAGCTTCGGGGACCCCGCGGAGGAGGGCAAGCGCGTCGCCCGCTGCATCTCGTACTTCCGCGAGCACCCGAGCGACAACGGCTACGCCCGGCCCATCGAGGGCCTGCTCGCGGTGGTCGACATGGCCCGCGGCGAGGTGCTCGAGATCATCGACCACGGCCTGGTGCCACTGCCGGTCGAGCGTGGGAGCTACCTCCCCGCAGACCACGAGCCGCACCGCCACGACCTGCGACGCCTCGACATCACCCAGCCCGACGGGCCCAGCTTCACCCTCGACGGCCACGTGCTGCGCTGGCAGCGCTGGTCGATGCATGTGTCGCTCGACCCGCTCGAGGGCTTGGTCCTGCACGACGTGGGCTACGAGGACGGCGGCCACGTCCGGCCGATCCTGCGCCGGGCGGCGATGAGCGAGATGGTCGTGCCCTACGGCGACCCCGACCCGGCGCACGGGTGGAAGAACGCGTTCGACGTGGGCGAGTGGGGCCTTGGCCGGATGGCGAACTCGTTGACGCTCGGCTGCGACTGCCTGGGCGAGATCCGCTACCTCCACGCCACCTCGGCCGACGAGCACGGCGTTCCCGCGACCCTCACCAACGCGATCTGCCTCCACGAAGAGGACGTCGGCATCCTCTGGAAGCACGTCGACCTCCTCACGGGCCGCACCGAGGTCCGCCGCTCCCGCCGCATGGTCGTCTCGTCGATCGCCACGGTCGGCAACTACGAGTACGCCTTCTACTGGTACTTCTACCTCGATGGTTCGATGGAGCTCGACGTCAAGCTCACGGGCATCTTGTCGACCAAGGCGATCACGCCGGGCGAGGCCACCGTGCATGCCCCCGAGCTGGCGCCGGGCCTCGCCGCTCCGGTCCACCAGCACTTGTTCTGCGTCCGCCTCGACACGGCCGTCGACGGCCCGATCAACGAGGTCCACGAGGTCGACGTGGTCCCGATGCCCCCGGGCGAGGACAACCCGTGGGAGAACGGCTTCGAGCCCGTGCGGACGCGCCTCGACCATGAGCTGGCGGCATGCCGCGACGTCGACCCGGCTCGCAGCCGCACGTGGCAGATCGTCAACCCCACCCGCCAGAACGGGCTCGGCCGCCCCACCGCCTACAAGCTGGTGCCCGGGTCATCGCCCACCCTGTTGGCCGGCGAGGGATCGAGCGTGTCGGCCCGGGCCGGCTTCGCCCGTCACAACCTCTGGGTCACCCCGCCCGCCCCCGACGAGCGCCGGGCCGCGGGCGACCACCCGAACCAACATCCCGGCGGCGACGGGCTTCCCCGCTGGACCGAGGCCGATCGCTCCCTCGCGGACACGTCGGTGGTGGTGTGGCACGCGTTCGGGGTCACCCACGTCCCGCGGCCGGAGGACTGGCCGGTGATGCCGGTGGAGCACTGCGGGTTCCGCCTGGCCCCGGTCGGGTTCTTCGACGCCAACCCGGCGCTCGACGTCCCGCCCACGAGCCACTGCCACTGACGATCAGGGACCGGTGGGCTCGTCCTGGGCCTGGCGGAAGACCTTGTCGGCGATCACGTCGGCGGCGTCGGCCGCCGGACCATCCCATACCACCGCGCCGTGGCCGAGCAGCACGACCCGGTCACACAGGGCGAGGGCGTGCGGCACGTGCTGCTCCACGATCAACAGCGCCGTGCCCGCTTCGCGCAGGCGGCCGAGGGTGTCGTACACCTGGTCGACGACGATCGGCGCGAGCCCGAGCGACAGCTCGTCGGCCACCAGCAGCTTGGGCGCCTCGACCATGACCCGCGCCATGGAGAGCATGCGCTGCTGGCCGCCCGAGAGGGTCCCGGCGAGCTGGCGGCGGCGGGGCTCGAGCACCGGGAAGAACTCGAACGCCCGCGCCAGCGCGTCGGCCACGCCCTGGCGGCCCTTGGACTGGCGGAACGAGAGCACCAGGTTGTCCTCCACCGACAAGGTGGCGAAGACCGAACGGCCTTCGGGCGCGTGGGCGACGCCGGCCCGCGAATAGCGGTGAACCGGCGCGCCGCTGAGGTCGACGCCGTCGACCTCGACGCGGCCAGACGTCGGTGCGACGAGCCCGCTGGCCACGCGGGCGACGGTCGTCTTGCCGACACCGTTCGGCCCGAGCAGGGCGACCGCCTCCCCGGGTCCGATGGTGAGCGACACGTCGAACAGGGCGCGAAAAGGCCCGTAGGCGGCGCACACGTCGTGGAGCTCGAGGACCGCGGTCACGACGCTGCCCCCGCGGTCCCGAGGTAGGCCTCGCGCACGGCGTCGCTCGCGAGCACCTGCCCGGTGGGCCCTTCGGCGATCAGCTTCCCGGCATCGAGCACCAGGCAGCGATCGGTGAAGTCGGCGACGAACTCGACGTCGTGCTCCACGAGGAGCACGGCGAAGCCGCGGTCGGCCTGCGCGTCCCGGAGCGTCCGCGCCAGGTCGACCGTCTCCTCATGGTCGAGCCCGGACGACGGCTCGTCCAGCAGCAGGAGCCGCGGCTCGGTCATGAGCGCCCGCCCGACCTCCAGCAGCCGCCCTTGCCCGAGGCTCAGGTGCTCGCTCGGCTGCTCGGCCAGCTCGACCAGTCCGAGCAGCTCCAGGATGCGGTCGCAGCGCTCGATCTCGTCGACGGTGGGCCGGCCCCGCCCGATGAGGTCCTTCCACAGGCGACCGTCGGCCCGACGGGTGCGCTCGGCGATCAGCAGGTGCTCGCGCACGGTGGCCTCGGCGAACAGTTCGATGCGCTGGAACGTCCGCCCGATCCCCCGCTTCGACCGATGGTGCACCGGCAGGCCGCTCACGTCGACACCGTCGATCTCGACCACGCCCTGGTCGGTCGGGATCACCCCGAGGAGGCAGTTGAAGAACGTGGTCTTCCCGGCTCCGTTCGGCCCGATGAGGCCCACCCGCTCGCCCTCGGCCACGACGGCGTCGACGTGTTGCACCGCCATGATCCCCGAGAAGGCCTTGGTGATCCCGCGGGCCCGCAGCAGTGGCACGTCGGTCACGAGATCACCCCGGGTTCCGCGGGCTCCGCGGCCTGCTCGGCCGGCTCCACGCCTTGGTGGCGAGCGGCCCACCATTGCTCGACCTTCTCGGTGGAGCGCCGCTTGCCGCTCTCGACCAGTCCCTCCGGGTGACGGGCGAACTGGAGGGCACCGAGGCCGAACAGCACGTAGGTCCACGTGGGCGAGAGCGGGAAGAAGCTCGGGATCCGCTCGGGGCTCCGCAGGATCCACCCGAAGATCGCGCCCTTCAGGAGGACCGCGTCGAACAGACCGAAGGCGGCGCCGGCCTGCATGGCGCCTTCGACGGTACGGGCGCCGAGCGACACCACGAGGACGAGCCAGAACAGGCTCGCGAACGGGGAGAAGTTGCTGGAGTAGTTGACGTTCTGCTGGTGGATGGCCAGCAGCGCACCGCCGAGGCCGGCGATGAAGGCGGAGATGGCGAACGCCGTGACGCGAGCGCGGGCCGGCGAGATGCCGATCGACTGCGCGCCCAGCTCGCTCCCGCGCAGCGCCCGCAGCGTCTGGCCGATCGTGCCTTCCCGGATGCGCACCACCGCGAACGCCACCACCACCAGCAGCACGATCGACAAGACGAGGAACGTGCGGTTGTCGTTCATGTTGAACGGCCCGAGGGTGGGCCGCGGCAGGCGGGTGCCCTCCTCGAGCGCCTTCTGCCCGCCGCCGACCCAAGAGAACTTCACCATCACCGAGTCGAAGAAGTAGGCGAAGGCGAGGGTGGCGATCGACAGCCAGATGCCGCCCAGCCGCAGGACCGGCAGCGACAGCAGCGCGCCAACCGCGGAGGCGATCACCGCGCCGACGAGGGCGGCCACGAGGACGGACATCCCCATGTGGTTGACCAGCTGGAACGACGCGAAGGCACCGACGGCCGCGAACGTGCCCTGGCACAGCGAGATCTCGCCGGCCAGGCCGGTGATCACGGTGATCGACAAGAAGATCAGCGAGAGGATGACCGCCTGCGTGACCACGAAGGTCCACGACGCGTCAGCTCGGAAGAACACCGTGAGGCCGGTGATGGTGAGGAACACGACCGCGAAGGCACGGGTGGCCACGGTCAGGCCGCGGCTGCGGCTCAGCGAGGCGAGCGCCGGCGGCGGTGGGTCGACGCCGGCCAGCGGATCGGAGGCGGCTCGGCTGCGACGGATGGCCGGCCAGAACACCAGCACCGCGAAGAGCACGACGAAGGGCATGGCGGGCGTGATGTTCTGGCGCACCGTGTTCAGCCACGGCCAGCTGTCCGACCACCGTGGCAGGAACGTCTGGAACACGGCGATCAGCAGACCGAGCCCCAGGCCGCCGGCGAGGGTCCGCGGGAGGCTCACCAACATCCCGATGGCCGCCGCGGCCACCGCGATCACGACGAGGTTGAAGAAGTCCGGTGCCGCGAGCGTGTTGAACCGCGGAGCGATCAGCACGCCGGCCAGGCCGGCGAAGAAGCTCGACAGGGCCCAGGAGAACGACGAGACGCGATCGGCGCGGATGCCGTTCAGCTCGGTCATGCGGGGGCTCTCGACCACGGCGCGCATGTGCAGCCCGACCGTGGTGTACCGGAAGAGGCCGGCCAGGCCGGCCATGGCCAGCGCGGCCACCGCGACGGCTGTCAGCTCGTTGCGGCTCAGTGCGTACACCCCGAACGGGTCGTAGAAGACGGTCGCCCCACCGGGGACGATGCCGACCGGGGTCTGCCCGGCGATCGACTGGAACCCGACCACGAGGTCGAACAGCGCGGGGAGGGCCACCGCGAGGCCGATGGTCACCACGAGCTTGGCCACCGCGGATGCGGTGCGAAGGTGGCGGAAGACGAAGCGCTCGAGCACCCACCCGATCGCGGGCGCCAGCAGGAAGACCGAGACGAGGAGCGACGGGACGATCCCCCAACCCCAGGTCACGCGGGCCTGGAAGTAGAGCGCGGCCGAGACGTACGCCTGGGCACCGAGGGCCAGGTTGAACACGCCGGACGTCTTGTACGTCAGGACGAGGCCCAGCGCCAAGAGCGCGTAGACGGTCCCGGCGGGGGTTCCTTGGATCAGGGCCCGGAGGAGATCCGAACCCGCTGAGGCGCCAAGCAGCATGAGGAGTGGTCCGGCCGCCGGATCAGTCGAAGTTGGTCGGGACGGGCTTGGACCACGTCAGGTCCGTGGAATCCCAACAGAGCCAGGGCTTGTCCTTCGACCCGAGCTGCCGGAACCGACCGTTGGCCACCTCGACGACCGTCCCGCACTCCAGGTCCTTCACCTTCGAACGTGTCGCCTGCGTGTAGGGCTTGTGCGCGGTGGACCAGTCGATCGCGCTGATGAGCCCGTCGGCGGTGAAGTCCTTCATCGCGTTGGTGGCCGCCAGGACCTTGGCCCGGTCGAGCTGCGGCCCGGCGGCGAGGAGGCCGTCGTAGGCGAGGGTGGCGTTGATCCATCCGACCATGGCCAGCTCCGTCAGGTCGCTGTTGTTCTTGCCCATCCACTTCTTGAACGCGGTCAGCGCCGTGTTGGTCGCGGCCTCGAACGGGCGGAACTGCACGTCGACGAAGTCCCCCTCGAACAAGCCTCCGGCGTCCTGCACGAACTTCTGGTTGTAGGTGTTCGGGTGGTACAGCCGCACGTCGGACATGCCCTGGCGCTTGAGCTCCTGGGCGAGCGTCTTCATGGCGTTGAGGTCGAAGCAGGTCGAGATGAAGTCGACGTGCTTCTTCTTCATCGCGGTCACCTCGGGCCCGATGCCGTTGGCGAGGCCGTACGGCAGGTCGTCCTTCAGGTACGCCAGGTCGACGCCGGTGTCGCGGGCGTACTTCTTGAACGACGCGCCGGTCGAGTCGGCGCACAGCTGGGAGTTCTGGCTGGTGCTGTACCCGAGCACCCCCGCGTGCTTGGCGCCGGCCTGCATGGCCACGTAGGGCACGACGCGACGCGTGCAGTCGGGGCAGCCGATGACCGTGCTCGGGAAGATCGCGTCACGGTTCGCGGCAGACGTGCCGTCGATGCCCCAGGTGTAGGTGGGGACGCCGGCGTCGTTGAGCTCGCCCCAGCCCTGCTGGAGCAGGCCGGCCTGGAACGACCCGAACGCCTTGTTGCCCGAGGTGATGGCCAGGGCATCGGCCTGGTTGTTGCCGAGCTGATCGTCGGTCACCTCGCCGACCACCAGCTTGCGCCCGTAGATCCCGCCCTGGTCGTTGCGGTAGTCGAAGTACGCCTTGATGCCGTCGAGGTAGCAGTCGAGGATGCAGGTCCCGAGGGGGTTGTTCTGCTTGGTGCCGACGACCGCGTAGGCGATCTCCTTGTCGCTCACACCCGGGACGCCGCTGATCACCTTGTGCGTCTTGCGGTTGGCCTCGCCACCGTCGGTGGGCGCCTTCACCTTCTTGTCGGAACTGTTCCCCGCTGTCCCCGTTGCGTTGCCACACGACGCCGCCACGAGCAGCAACGCAGCGGTGGCGATGATCACCCGACGATGAGGTCTTGTCATGATTGATCCCCGTTCTTGCCCCTGCAGGGAACCCCGCTTCGACCACCCCTCAAAGGTGACGCCGGAGTTAGATTTGGAGCGTAGCCCAGTCGGCCGAGCCTTGGAGGGCGAGTCGTGGCACCCCCGGAATCGCATCATGACCAGCCCATCTCGCTCGACGGGGCCACGGTGTTGATCACCGGCGCATCGTCCGGGATCGGGGCCGCGTCGGCGGTCACGCTCGCCGAGCGGGGCGCCACAGTCGGCCTCGTCGCCCGCCGGGAGGACCGCCTCGCCGAGGTGCTCGAGGCTTGCCGCCGGCACACCCCGGCCTCGCGGATGTGGGTCGCCGACCTCTCCGACACCGAGGCCGCCGCTGCGCTCGCCCTCGAGGCGTGGGACGCCTTCGACGGACTCGACGTGCTCGTCAACAACGCGGGCGCGCCCCGCCGCAAGCCGGTCACCGAGCTCGACATCGACGACGTGCGCAACACCATGACGCTGAACTTCGAGTCCCCGGTGCGGATGTCCTTGGCGCTGCTCCCGAGGATGCTCGAGCGCGATGCTGGGCTCGTGGTCAACGTGGCGAGCTTCGCGGGGCGCGTCGGCGTGATGGGTGAGGCCGCGTACTGCGCGTCGAAGTTCGCACTGTGCGGATGGAGCGAAGCGATGGCCCTCGACCTCTGGCACACCGGCGTGGGCGTGCGGCTCGTGCTGCCCGGCGCGATCGCCACCGAGATCTGGGACCAGCCCGACAACGACCCGCCGCTGTACGACGGGGAGCTGGAACCGGTCGAGACGCTGGCCACAGGCATCGCCGACGCCATCGAGGGGGGCCGCTTCGAGCACTACCTGCCCGACATGCGGGCCATCGCCGAGTACAAGACCGCACAGATCGACGAGTTCCTGGCCGCGGCCATGGAGTTCGCCGACCAGCGCGCCTGACACCCATGGCCCATCCCGCGGCCGACTGGGCCGGCAGCGGGATGCAGGACCTCACCGGCCCGGCCGACGGCCCAGGGCTCGGCCCCCCGTCCCGCCTCGTGGCGGCCCTGCACCGGGTGGGCGAGGACATCGCCCGCCACAGCGCCGCGCTGGGACGGGAGGTGCGGATCGATCCCCTGGCCGTGCTGGCCGAACGGGCCGCCGCAGCCGGCCTGCGTCGCCGTGGCGCCGAGAGCTGCGGTGGGGGGACGAGGCTGGTCCGAACGCGCGCGGGGTGGCTCGCCGTGTGCCTGGCCCGCCCGGACGACGAGGCACTGGTCCCGGCCTGGCTCGCCGCCCACGTCGACCCGCTCGTGACCGAGGCCGATCCCTGGGCTGCGATCGATGCCGCGTGTCGAGCGGCGACGGCGGCCGACCTGGCGGCCCAGGCGATCGAGCTCGGCCTCCCGGTCGCCGCGCTCGGTGAGCGACCGACCACAAGCGGGCCGGAGCTCGGTGGCGTGCGTCTCCGCCGGGTCGGCAGCGACCGCGAAACCGGCGCGGGCGGCGGCGCGGTCATCGCCTCGGGCGCGGTCCGCGTCGTCGACCTGAGCTCGCTGTGGGCCGGGCCGTTGTGCGGCGCGCTGCTGGCCGCCGCAGGGGCGCGGGTGACCAAGGTCGAGTCGGTCGCCCGGCCCGACGCGGCCCGGTCGGGGCCTCCCGGGTTCTTCGAGCGCCTCAACGGTGCCAAGGAGCAGGTCGAGCTCGACTTCGCCACGACCGCGGGCCTCGCTCGGCTCCACGATGTGGTGGCCGCGGCCGACGTGGTCATCGAAGGCTCGCGCCCCCGCGCCCTCCTCCAGCTCGGGCTCGATGCCGACGACCTCCTCGCCGCACCGGCCGGCCCGCGGCTGTGGATCTCGATCACCGGGTACGGGCGAGCAGAGGGCAACCGGGTGGCGTTCGGCGACGTGGCGGCGGCCGCCGGAGGGCTGGTCGCCTGGCACCACGGCGCGCCGCTGTTCTGCGGTGATGCCATCGCCGACCCGCTGTCGGGCCTGGCCGCGGCGGCCGCCGCGCTCGAAGCCCTCGCGAACGGGACGCGCGGCCTGCTCGACGTGTCCATGGCCGATGTCGCCGCCTCCGTCGCCGACGTCGATGCCCGTTAGGGGCCGGGACTACGTGGCGGGGCCGGTCAGGCGGGCGACCACCTGGGAACGGATGACCTTGCCGGTGGCGGTGCGAGGCAGGTCGTCCCAGGCCTCGAGCACGTCGGGGCGACGGGAGCTGCGGAGGCGTTCGGAGGCCCACGCCCGCAGCTCGTCGATCGGCACGGGGTGCGCGCTCGGCACGACCACGGCCGCGATGCACTCGCCCCACTCCTCGTCGGGGAGCCCGACGACCACGGCATCGGCCACGCCGGGGTGGCCGACGAGCACGTCCTCGATCTCGGCCGGGTTCAGGTTCTCGGCGCCGCGGATGATCGTGTCGTCGTCGCGCCCGTCGATGAAGAGGTAGCCGTCCTCGTCGAGCCGGCCGCGGTCGCGCGTGTCGAACCAGCCCTCGGCGTCGAGGGTGGACCCGGTGCTGACGTACTCGCCCGAGACCTGGTCGCCGCGCAGCCAGACCCGACCGAGGCCGCCGGCGGGGACGACCGAGCCGTCGACATCGCGGATCTCGACCTCGATGCCCGGCACCGGCCGGCCCACCGAGGCCAGCCGGGCCCGCTCGGCCTCGGTGCCACGCTGGGCAAGGCGGTGGTCCTCGGGGCCGAGGACCGCGATCGTCGAGCTGGTCTCGGTGAGGCCGTACGCGTGCACGAAGTCGACGCCCGGGAACGAGCGCATCGCCCGCTCGAGGACCGACGGCGGGGTGCGGGCACCGCCATAGGCGAGGGTGCGCAGGCTCGTGACCTGGGCCTCGACGCCGTCGAGATGGCCGACCAAGCGGGCGAGCATCGTCGGCACCACCAGGGCATGCGTGATCTGCCGGTCCCGGGCGCGGGCCAGCCACGCTTCGGGGCTGAACGCGTCGAGGACCGTGATGGGCCGGCCCGCATAGAGGTTCGACAGCAGGTTGGACACGCCGGCGATGTGGTACGGCGGCACGCTCAGCAGCGCCCGCTCGCCCGGCTCGGCCGAGCCGAGCTCGACCGTGGAGATGATGTACGAGGAGAGGTGGCGGTGCCGCAGCACCACCGCCTTGGGCGCCGACGTCGTGCCGCTCGTGTAGAGGAGCACCGCGACGGCATCGCCGTCGTCGGCGCCAGGGTGGGCATCGCCGGCATCCGACGTGGACAACCGCCGCACCCAGGCATCGGGATCCACCACCTCCGTGCCGAGCCGAGCGGGATCGCGGGCCAGGACCAGGGCGTGCGGGTGACGGGCGGCGAGGGCGCACAGCTCCTCGTCGGGAAGCCGGTAGTTCAGCGGTACCAGCGGCACCCCGGCCGCCGCCGCCGCGAAGAGCGCGACCGCGAACGCTGTCCCGTGGTCCCCGACGTAGACCAGCGCCTCGTGGCGTCCGGCGAGCTCAGCGGCACCCCGGGTCGCCAGCTCGGAGAGGACCGCACCGGTCATCGCCGTGGAGCCGGACTCGATGATCTCGCGGCCTTCGTCGAGGCTCGTCGCCATCTCGAGCAGCAATCCGATGTTCACCGCTTCACCATGGGGACGGAGCTCCTCGACCGGTGGCCATCGATCTAACGCTACTGTCAGGTTGGCGCAGGAGGACCGTACTTTGAGCCGACAACTCCCACTCGTCGACTACCTCGTCTTGGACGACCCGCCCCACCTCGTCGCGCAGGAGTGCACGAGCTGCGGGGCGCGCTTCTTCGGCCGCCGCAACGCGTGCGCGTCGTGTTCGGGCACCGAGTTCACGCCGGTCGACGTCCCCAGGGAAGGCCGGCTGCGGACGTACACGATCGTGGCGTTCGGCGCCCCTGGGGTGGATGTCCCGTACGTGGCCGGCGTGGTCGATTGCGACGGCACGAGCGTCCGCGGCAACGTCGTCGGGGTCGAGCCCTCACCCGAGCACCTCACCCTCGGGATGCCCCTGCGCCTGACCACCTTCGTCACCGACCGCGACGACGAAGGAACCGAAGCGATCGGCTTCGGCTTCGAACCCATGGAGGCGGAGTGATGGCATCCGACGACGTCTGGATCCTCGGGATCCACATGACCAAGTTCGGCAAGCACCCGGATCAGGACACGGTCGACCTCGGCTCGGAGGCCGCGCTCGCCGCCATCGCCGATGCCGGGGTGACCATGCGCGACATGGGCGTCCTGGCCGCCGGCAACCTGATGCAGGCGGGCGAGGGCATCGGCCAGCAGATCCAGAAGCAGATCGGCCAGACGGGCATCCCCGTCTACAACGTGGTCAACGCCTGTGCGACGGGGGCGACCGCCCTACGCACGGCGATCATGGCGATCAAGGCCGGCGAGTGCGACATGGGCCTCGCGGTGGGTGTCGAGAAGCTCTCGGGCGCCGGTCTGCTCGGCGCCGCCGGGCGCCCGGCCCGCGACACCAACGTCTTCGAGCCCCACGGGCGGGTCGGTGCCGTCTCGGGCCTCGACGGCCGCATCGGGACGATGGCGATGCCGGGCGTGTTCGCCCAGATCGGGCTGGAGTACCTCAACGACAACCCCTACGACGGCCTGCAGCTCGAGCTGTTCGCCCGCATCAGCGAGAAGAACCACGCCCACTCCACGCTCAACCCCCTCGCCACCTACACCAAGCGCCTCACGCTCGAGCAGATCATGGGCGACGTGATGATCGCCTACCCGAACACCCGGCCCATGTGCTCGGCGAACTGCGACGGTGCGGCCGCCGCGGTCGTCGTGTCGGGTGAGCGGCTGGCGTCGCTCGATGCCACCCAGCGCCGGCGTGCGGTGAAGGTGTCGGCCTCGATCCTGACGTCGGACCCGTGGACCGAGGCGTGCCAGGTCCTGTTCGACGTGAACACGCTCACGCGCAACGCCGCCGCCCAGGCCTACGAGGCGGCCGGCGTCGGCCCCGAGGACCTCGACCTGGTGGAGCTGCACGACTGCTTCGCCACCGCCGAGCTGGTCCACTACGACAACCTCGGCCTCTGCAAGCCCGGCGATGCCGTGTCGTTCTTCGAGTCCGGCGCCCCGTGGCGTGACGGATCCATGCCGGTGAACGTCTCGGGCGGCCTGCAGTCCAAGGGCCACCCGATCGCGGCCACCGGCATCGCCAACGTCTACGAGGTCTGCCAGCACCTGCGGGGCGAGGCGGGCGACCGCCAGATCGCCGACGCCAAGGTCGGCCTGGCCCACGTGATCGGCCTCGGTTCGGCCTGCGGCGTCCACATCCTGGAGCGCTCCGCCCCCTAGGGCCACGGCGGAAACGCCTCTAGGTGATCTCGTCGACCAAGCCCCAGGCGAGGGCGGTCGGGGCGTCGATCACCGCACCCGACAGGGCGAGCCACGCGGTGCGGGCCCGACCGATCCGGCGGGGCAGGCTCACGGTCCCGCCGCTGCCAGGGATGAGGCCCATCGCGACTTCGGGAAGGCCGAACGTGGCGTCCGGGTCAGCGGTGACCCGCGCCGCGAAGGCCGGAAGCTCGACCCCTGACCCGCGGCAGGGCCCGTGGACGTGGACGTGGGTGCGTGCCGAGAGCTGGTGGAGCATCCAGCCGAGCGAGCGCGACAGCCGGACGAGGTGTGCAACGGCCGGGTCAGGACGGGTGCCGAACTCGTCGAGGTAGCCGCCGCTACAGAAGCACGTCCCCGCTCCTCGCAACTCGACGCGGACGACCGGGACCTCGAGGGCGACGAGCAGCGCGCTTGCCAGCGCGTCGCGCATCGTGACATCGAGCGCGTTGCGGAGCTCCGGCCGGGCGAGGACCACGGTCAGGGCGTCGCCCTCGCGCGTCACGATCACCGGGTCGTCGCGCAGCGAGCTCGGGTGCCGGACCGGGTGGTCGCCCCGCCAGCGCGAGAACTCCGCGCCGCCTTGGAGCACCCCATAGACGGCCGACTCGGCGTGCAGACCGTCGGCAACCGGGCGTTCGTCCGCGCCACGGAGCAGCATCGCGAGTGAGGTCGTCGACTGAGGGTTGTGGGCCACGGCGGCGCGGATGGCGTCGAGGCCCGCTGCGGTCGAGGCCACGTCGGCGCCGCCGGCCGTGGCCGGATCGCCCTGCGGCGACACGCGGACGACCACGGCCGCGAGCAGCGGTGGGACGGTGACGGGCTCACCGGGCGAACCGTCTTCCAGCACGACGAGGCCGCCCTGCTCCGACGCGAGGTCGTCGACTGAGGTCGGGGAGGCGATCAGGCGGACGAACGCCTCCGTCGTCAGCCTGAGCTCCACCGCCGGAGCGTACCGATCTGCCGGCTCCCGAGCCCCGAGCAGCGCACGCCGGTACCGTGTCGGCGGTGGGGAACGACCTGAGGTCGGTGCTCGTGCTCGCGCCGATGCCGATCGAGCTGGCGCCGGTGGCCAAGCGGCTCGGGCTGGCCCGCGCCAGCGCCAGCGAAGGCGGCAGCGCCGACCTCCGCCGGGGTCGCGTCGGGGGCATCGAGGTGATCGCCACCCTTGGCGGCATCGGGACCGCCGCGGCCGCCGCCATCGCCCGGCGCATGATCGAGGCCCACGATCCCGACCTGGTCGTGGTGTGCGGGGTGGCCGGCGGCCTGGGCCCGACGGTCCAGATCGGCGACCTCGTCGTCCCCGAGACCGTGACCGACCTCGACACCGGCGCGTCCTACGCCCCGACGGCGCTGGGCGACGCCCGGCCCGCAGGGCGCCTCGTCACCTCGGGCCAGCTGATCACCGACCGCTCGGTCCTCCAGGCCCACGCCGACGCGGGCATCGCCGCCATCGACATGGAGACCGCGGCCGTCGCCGCCGAGAGCCAAGCGGCGGGCAAGCCGTGGATCGCATTCCGTGGCATCAGCGACCACCTGCGTGACGACCTCATCGACGAGCACACCATCGGGCTGATGCACGACGACGGACGGCCGAACGTGGCGGCCCTCGCCCGGTACGTCGCCCGCCGGCCCGCCAACGTGGGGAGGCTGGCGAAGATGGCCAGGGGCACGAAAGCGGCCACGACGGTGGCGACCCGAGCCCTGCAGCGCGCCCTCGAAGCGCAGGCCGCATCGACGCTGGGGTGAGGGACTCCCGCTCGGACCGGGGATACTTGGAGCCGTGACCGACCACGTCGTCGTCGCGGTGGCCTGCGGACTGGTCGCGGCGCTCGCCTATGCGCTGAGCAACGTGCTCCAGCAGCACGAAGCCGAGCAGATCGCCGATGAGGACGCGCTGGGGCTCGGCCTGCTCACCAAGCTTGCGCACCAGCCTCGCTGGGTCGTCGGCACCGGCGCCGACGTGGCGGGGTACGTGTTCGAGGCGCTGGCCCTCGGCGCGGGCACGCTCGTGTTGGTGGAGCCGATCCTCGCCACGGCGCTCGTGTTCTCGCTCGTCTTTGCCGCCGTCATCAACGGGCGGCGCATCTCGAGTGCAGGTTGGATCGCGGCGATCCTGCTCGCCGCGAGCCTGTCGCTGTTCCTCTACCAGGTGTCCCCGACCGGCGGCACCTCGGTGGCGCCGGTCCGCCAGTGGTTGATCGCCGGGCCGCCGATCGCGGCCTTCATCCTCCTGTGCGTCGGCGTGGCGTCGACCCAGGAGGGTCCACGGCGCGCCGCGCTGCTCGCGTCCGGAGCGGGCGTGGCCTTCGGTGTCAGCGCCGTGCTCACCAAGGCCTTCGTCCACTACCTCGGTGACGGTCCCGTCGCCTGGGTCCCGCACTGGGAGCCCTACGGCCTGGCCGTGTCCTCGATCGGTGGGCTCGTCCTCGCCCAGAGTGCGTTCCAGACGGGCGCGCTGGCCGCCGCCGTCGGCGCCGAGCAGGTCCTGCAGCCGCTGTCGGGCGTGGTGCTCGGCGTCGGCCTGCTCGGCGAGGAGATCTCGACCTCCGATTCGCTGAGCCGCGTCCTGGCGGCGGCGGCCCTCGCCGCCATGTTGTGGTCGGTCATGGTGCTGGCCCGCGTCGAGCACCCCGAGATCGACACCCTGCCGCTGCCGGGCGCTCCCCAGCCAAGGCCCGAGCCCGGCACCTAGTCCCCCGCTTCAGGGGTCTGACGGTTTCAGGGGTGTCAGGGACGGAAGACGCCCAGGCCGTCGGGGAAGTCGAGGCCGGTGGCCATGGTCTCGGGCTCCTGCGGCTTGCCGTCGACGAAGCGGATCCGCCGGACGGTGCCGGTGTGGTCGCCGGGCCCGACACTGCCGTCACCGATCACGATCCCGATGTCGGCGTAGAAGAGGTTGCCCTTCCCGTCGACGGCGATGCCGAGCGGCGAGCCCGTCGAGTACGGCTTCGGGCCGAGCTTCTCCCCCGCCGGCGGTTCGAGGATGGTCCGGCGGAAGGCGCCGTCGGGACCGAACTCGTCGATGACGCCCGAGATCACGCTCGAGACGTACATGCCGCCGTCGGGGGCGTGGGCGAGGCCGGCGGGCGTCGCCAACCCGTGCGGTCCGGCGGGGATGAAGGTCGACTTGTCCACCGAGTCGGCGAGCGGTGCTCCCGTCCCGTCCTTCTTGCCGCACCCGCCGGCGGCGTCGGCCGACGTCGGGAACGGTCCGCGGTAGCGGTACACCGCGCCTCTCGACGCGGCGACGTAGACCGTGTCGTCCTGCAACAGGATCGACTGTGCGGTCGCCAGCCCGACGTCGAGCTTGCAGTACGCCACCTGGTCGAAGTGCGGGAGGCCGCCTCCGACGAACGGCGGGAACCAGATGATCAGTTGGCCGTCGCCGGCGCCACCGGCCTGGTTGCCGACATCGGTGGTGAGCACTCGCCCGTCGGGCAGCACGGCGCACCCGTAGTTCTCGGCCCCGTCGGCGGTGGGCTGGAACGTGGGCACGAGCTTGCCGATCTGGGTGATGTGGAGGTGGCCGAGCTTCGTGCCCGTGAGCCGGAAGATGCCCCACCCCGGCGGGAACGCCGGGTCGTCCTGGTGGGTGTCCTCCCCGGCGATGAACCACTGCTCACCGGCCTTCGTCTTCGGGAAGAAGCAGATCTGGGCGTTGAGGTCGCGGCCGTGGACCGGATCGGTGTCCACCGTCTGGTCGACGCGCTGGGTTGCGAACGTCCGGTCGGCGGAGGGGTTCGTGGCATAGGCGTCGAGGTTGTTCCCGTCGCCACCGAAGACGATGTCCGGACCTGCTTGTCCCCCACCGCTCGCAGCTCGCGCGGTCGCGGTGGTCGCGGTGGTCGGGGACGCGGACGAGGACGACGATCCGCCCGACGAGCCGGAGCTGCACCCGGTCGCGAGCGTTGCGACCACGGCCACGAGGGCGGCCACCGCGAGCACCCTGCCGCGCCTGGTGGCTCGGTGCGTGGCGGGCCGGCTGGATCGGTGGGCGGATGGGTGGTGCACGGATGGCTCCTGTCAGCGCGCCGGGACGAGGGCCGGATCGAGCGCGTGGGTGGTGACGAGGCGGTCGTAGCCCTCTTGGACGGTCGGCAGTGATGTGGCGTCGGCCAGCGCCAGGAGCGAGATCCGGGTGAAGCTGTCGGCCGGGATTCGGATCCGATCCGCCGAGCACGAGCCGTCCTCGTCGAGGACGCAGAGGATCGAGCCGAGCTCGGGCTTGTCGTCGCGGGGCGTGATGAACAGCGCGTAGACGGTCGCCCCGGCCTCGTGGCCGGGCCCGTCGTCCGCCAGCCACGCGGACGGTGGCCCGAGGTCGGTCGTGTGGATCGTGATCCGCAACGGATCGGGGTCGATCTCCAACGTCATCGTGGGCGTGCGACCCTTCGGCGGGTCCTTGAGCGTGAAGTCCACATCGCACGGGGCGCCGACGCAGTCCTGCGGTGAGGCTTCGAGGGCGGTCACCGCCGGTCCCGCCGGCAGGGTGGTGGTCGTGGTGGCGGGCGGAGCCTCCCCGCGGGCGAGGACTCGGAAGGCCTGGATGCCGCCGCTCGGGGCGCCGGGCGTTCCCGGCTCGCGGAACCCCACACCGATCGCCAGGAAGTTCCCCGCGATCGACGGGCCCGAGGCCGAGATCGACTCGAGCTGGTGCTGCCATCGCACCTCGCCGGTGGCGAGGTCGTAGCCGCGCAGCGTCTGGTCGATCCCGGCGTTGAACACCAACCCACCGGCCGCGCCCGACGCGGCGTAGGTCCCACCCGGCTTCGGGCTCCGCCAGATGGGGGCGCCGGTGGCGGCGTCGAACGCGTGCTCGCACGGACAGTCCCCCACCGCCGTGCCGCCCGCGATCACGAGACGACCCGACGAGTCCGACGCGGCGGAGGTCGCGCCGATGAACCCGCCGAACGCGAACCCGTCCGCGTTGGCCGACTGGCGGATCGCCTCGGCCTTCCACACCAGCGCCCCGGTGGTGCGGTCGACGACGTAGTAGTAGCCGTCCTTGTTCCCGACCCCGGCCACCTTCCGGTCGCCGATGCTGAAGAGGTTGGCGGCGCCGGCGTAGTCCCAGTCCTGGCCACCGACCTTGCCGCGAGGTTGGTACGACCACCGGCGCTTGCCCGTGTCGAGGTCGAGACCGACGATGGCCTCGCTGGAACGGGTCCAGCTCCGCTGGTGGAAGCAGCTGCCGGTGCCCACGACGACGAGTCGAGACGCGAGGTCGACCGACGGCGTGCCCCAGACGCTCCCGCAGCCGCCCGGCGGCTTGCCCTGCTCGGGGTCGAAGTGCCAACGCTCCTTGCCGTCGGCCAGCGACAGCGCCACCACGCCGGATCGGTGCTGCTGGTCGTTGTGCACATCGCTCGGCACCACCACCAGGTCGCCCACGACGGCAGGCGATCCTTCGATCTCGGTCGGATCGCGGTCGTCGGCAGGGTCACCGAGCGTCTTGTGCCAGACCGGCGTGCCGTCGGCGGTGCGGAGCACCCACACCGTCCGGCCGCTGGCGATCACGAGGACCGGTCGACCGTCGAGCGTCGTGACCGTGGGCGACGCAGGGATCTGGCCGGCGTAGACGAGTGGCTGCTTCGGCGTGTCGCGCGTCCATCGGATCGCGCCCGTCGCGCGGTCGAGGGCGTAGATGCGGCCAGACCAGTCCCCGACGTAGAGCGCGTCGTCGGTGACCGCGGGCGCCCCGGTGACCTCGGCCCTGGTCTTGGTGAACCACACCTGGGCGAGCCGGTCGACGGTCTCGATGCCGATCGCGTCGTCGGCGGCACACGTCGTGGCGTGGGTGCGGGTCAGGTCCTCGCCGGCCATCGGCCAGCTGCAGTCGACCGCCTGGTGCGTCCGGGCGGGACCCACGCTGACGGCCCCGGTCGCGCTCGCGGTCGGGTCATCGGATCCGCAGCCCGCACAGACCGCAAGCAGCCCCGCGAGCGCCACCACCACTCCCCCTGTGCGGCGCACCGCCGGATCGTAGGTGACACGCGCGTTCGATGCGTCGGGTCAGGTCCGGTCGGTGAGCCAGGTGCGCGTGGGGGGCATGTGGCTGTGCCCGGCATCGTCGGATCGGACGGCGAGCACCTGGTGGATGTTGATGCGGTTCTGTTCGAAGCCCACCGCGGAGCCGGCCATGTAGAGACGCCAGATCCGCGCCCGGGCCGGGCCGACCAGGCGCACGGCTTCCTCCCAGTTCGCTTCGAGGTTGGTGACCCATGCCCGCAGGGTCCGTGCGTAGTGCTCGCGCAGGGACTCCACGTCTCGCACCTCGAGCCCGAGGCTCTGCATGGCCGAGACCGTGTTGCCCACCTCGATCAGCTCGCCGTCGGGGAACACGTAGCGCGCCACGAACGAGTGCCGGTCGATGGCCGCCTTCTTCGCCGACCGCGGCCGGGAGATGGCGTGGTTCAACAGCCGTCCGCCCGGTCGGAGCAAGCCATGCAGGTGTTCGAAGTACTCGCGCGACCGGCCGATGCCGACGTGCTCGAACATCCCGATGCTGCTGATCGCGTCGAACGGTTCGTCGGCGACGTCGCGGTAGTCCTGGTAGCGGACCTCGATGCGATCGTCGAGGCCCGCCGCCGCCACGCGTGCACGGGCCAGATCCTGCTGCTCGCGCGACAAGGTGATGCCGACGGCCTCGACCCCGTAGTGCTGGGCCGCGTGCAGCACCATCCCGCCCCAACCGCAACCCACGTCGAGGAGCCGCATCCCCGGCCGGAGGTCGAGCTTGCGGCAGATGAGGTCGTACTTCGCCGTCTGCGCTTCGTCGAGCCCGGTGGTCGTGTCGGGCCAGTAGCCACACGAGTACGTCATCGTCTCGCCGAGGAACAGGCGGTAGAAGTCGTTGCCGACGTCGTAGTGGTGCGAGACCGCGTCGGCATCACGGCCGCGGGTGTGGAGCCGGCCCGTCAGGCGGGCCTCCTCGCTCGGGGCGGGGAGCGGCCGACCGACCAGCTTCCATTCCCGGGCGACGCGCCACAGCTCCACGAGGGATCGGCGACTGAACCCGAGGTCGACGTGCTCCTGGCGGTCACCGAGCGAATCGCGCACGCCGAGCAGGGCGAAGATGTCGCCGTCGAGGTCGAGGTCGCCGGCCACGTAGGCGCGGCCGAGACCGAGCTCGTTGGGTGCGTAGAGGATGCGGCGCAGGGCGTCGGGCCGCTTGATGACGATCGTGCCGGGACTGTCGGCGGGGCCGATCACCGAACCGTCCCAGCCCTGGACGCGCAGGGGGACCTGGCCCCCGAGCATGGCGCGGACGAGCGGCTCGAGCTGCTGGGCGACGCCGATGATCTCGGGATCGCGGTCGTGCACGAACCCGGGGATCTCGGTGGACTCCGGGGACGTGGTGGATTCGACGGGTTCAGGGGAAGCGGTCCGCGCCGCACCGGCGCGCTCGATCGTGGCCATGGGACACTCCTGGATGCTGCAACGGAGTCCCGGCACAGAAGACCGGTCGCCGGGATCCTCTACCTGGCGACGCCTGTCTGGCTGAAGCGTCGAGGGAATTGTACGGAATCCACTCGGATTCGTGCCGGAAATCGGACAGATCAGCGGGTGCGGTTGAAGTACTCGTTGCTGGTCGCGAGGTTGACGGCCAACGCGATGTCTCCCTTGGTGAGGATGACCCGCGACCAATACGCGAGCCCGGACGGGTCGGGGGTGCGGTGCAACAAGCGCAGGTACAGCCCGGTCACCCGCCGTCGGCGAGATTCCGCGGTCTGGTACAGCAACCGGGCCGCGCCGGCGCGCGAGGTCCCGCCCTCGATCCGGTCGACGAAGGCCTGGCGTTCGGCGGTGGTGGGAAGCCGATCGAGGACCACCTGGTAGGCGTGGTCGGCGTAGCCGGGCACCGTGCCGCCGGACTTGGTGAAGGACTCGTTCGAGCTCAGCAACGACGAGACGAGCCCGACGTCGCTGAGGCCGCTGCGGAGCTTGCCGATCCAGTAGGCCCGGCCGGCGGGATCCGACGCCCGGTCGAGGATCTCCTCGTAGCGCGCGTCGACCTCGTGGCCGAGGTACTCGTCCGACCGGGCCAGGCGCAGGACGAAGGCGCGTCGGGTGAGCGAGCCGTCGTCGAGCGCCTTGCGGTCGTGGGCCAGCTCGCCAGAGGTGGGCGCCCGACCGAGGAAGTCCTGGAAGGCGCGCGCCACGAACGCGTCGACACCGCTCAGGGGCGGTTCGCCGACGGCGATCGCCGAGTTGACGATCGTGGTGCCCAAGACGTCTGGTGAGGTGACCGACGAGGTGACGACGCCGGCCCCACCGCGGACGCCCTTCACGCCGAGGTGCATCGTGTAGGTGTCGCCGGGCACCGGGTCCGTGCTCGTGACGAAGAAGTCGGTCGGCAGAGGGGTCGCGGTCGGGTCGACCTCCGCGCCGTCGCCGAGCTCGTTCTGGACGCCGACGAGGGCGAGCGGGTCTCCCGGGGCCTGCTCGATGCCGCTGGTGTCGGGGATCGCCTCCGGCGGGTAGTCGATGGTGATGTCCTGGTCGCCGTTCAGGCCGAGCCACACCTGCGACACCTTGGTCGTCCCGTGGCTCGCATCGCTCGCGCAGCAGTCGAGGAGCCGCGACTCGATGACCATCCAGCTCTGGCCGGTTCCGGTGTCGGTCAGGACCGCGGCGTAGACCCCGAGATCGGGCTCCCCTGCCGGGGTGTCGGAGTCGCCCCCCAGGTCGGACCAGAACGGCGCGATCACGTTGTTGGGCGGCGCCGCGTCCGGAGAGTGCTGCGGCGGGCAGCACACGTCGTCGGCAGAACTGGCCGGGCCGGCAACGAGGTAGCCGTTCGAGTTGACGTTGACCTCGTCGTAGGACTGGCCGTTGTAGACGAAGGATCCGAAGCCCGTGTAGCTGAGGAACTCCTCGTCGCCGATCGGATCGGGCGACTCCACGAACGTGCCGGCAAGTTCGAGGTAGCCGTCGAAGCCGTCGGCGTCCTGGAGCGACGGCACGCCGGGTTCACGACCGGCCAGATCGACGCCGGAGGCGTCGGCGGCCGTGGCGGTGTGGGTGGCGTCGGGGCCGGCGGCGGTGATCTGCAGGTGGTCGTTGACCGCGGCGTGCACCCCGGCGGTGGTCTGGGCGAACGAGTCGTTGCGGACCGACACGTCGCAGGTCGTCGATGCCTGGAACGCGACCGTGGCGTCGGCGCACGAGCTGGTCGCGCTGATCGCCCCCTGGGTCGGCACCCACGCCACGGGGAGGTGCAGCGTGGTTCGGCCCGGGGCGGTGAGCACCACTTGACCGAACTGCTGCTCGGCATCGTGTCGGGACGAGCGGATCGTGATCTGGACCGTGCGGGTGCTCCCGGCACTGATGGAGAAGCTGCTCGGGCTGACGGTGATCGAACTGCCGGCCGGGGCCGACGCGGACACCTGGTACGTCGCGGTGCCGGCGCCGACGTTGGTGAACGTGCGGCTCGTCGTCACCTCCCCCGGCATGATCGGCGCATCGACCGACGCGATGTTGAGGTCGATGGCCCCGAGCGTGCCGGTCAGGTCCTGGAACTGCTCGGCCGATTCGTCGAGCGTGAGCCCGGAGGCCGATGCGTGGGCGATGTCGATGCGCCCGGCCCCCATGTCGAAGGGATCGGCGGGGGTGGTCTCGTCCTCCTTCACCACGTTGGTGATGGCCGTCATCATCAGCGCCGAGCGGATCTGGCCGGGGGTCCACGTGGGATGGGCGGCCTTGAGCAGGATGCCGGCGCCGGCCACGTGCGGACTCGACATCGAGGTGCCGGCGATCGCTTGGTAGTACTGGCCGGGAGGACCCAGGTCGACGGCATCGGGCACCGGCGTGTTGCCGGCGAGGATCTGCACGCCGGGCGCGGTGATGTCGGGCTTGATGAACGCGCCGGCGGGGCCCCGCGACGAGAACGACGCCATGACGTCGCCCTTGCCGGTGGTCTTCTGGCCCGCCGTGAAGGTGGCGGTGACGGGACCATGGTCGGCCACGAACGCCTCGAAGTCATGCCCGTCGGCCAGGTGGACGGCGGGCAGCCAGTGGTTGTCGGTCTCGGTGTCGGCCAGGTCCGGGTTGTAGAGGATCATGCCGACCGCGCCGCCCTGCTTGACGTTGTAGCCCTTCTCGATCCGGGCGTTCCCACCTCGCTCGCAGGCCACGATCTTGCCGTCGAACACGTCGTCGGGGATGGCATCGCTCGTGGTCGGGTCGGCCTGGCACAGGGCGTCGCCGTAGGGAGCGGCGCTCGCGAGCACCACGGGCGTCGGCGTGTCGATGCCGGTGGTGATCGACGCACCCGACAACGTGAGGGTCGCGGCATCGTCGCCGGTGAGCGAGAGCTGGGACTCGAACGCCCGCGACTGCGTCGAGGCCGCCACCGAGGTCACCCACGGCGAGAGGTGGTTGACCGTCCCCGCCGTGGGACCGTCGTTGCCGGCCGACGCGGACACGAACACCCCGGAGTCGTAGGCGTCGAGGAACGCCAGCTCGACCGGATCCGAGAGCGGGTCGGTGCCGCCGCTGATCGAGAAGTTGATGACGTCAGCGCCGTCGAGGATGGTCTGGCCGACCGCGTCCGCCGAATCACTCGCGAAGCACCCGCTGAGCCCGCACACCTTGTACTCGACGACCGCTGCGCCGGGGGCGAGTCCCGAGATCGTGCCGCGGTCGACGCCGAGCGGGTTCGCGTGGTCGACGATGTCGCCGGCCGAGGTGGAGGTGGTGTGGGTCCCGTGGCCGTCGCTGTCGCGTGCGGTGTCCGGGAACGTCTCGTCGTCGTGGATCGAGTTGTAGGTGTCGAGGAAGGAGTAGCCGCCGGCGAGCTTGTTCGTGCAGGCGAACACGTCCGTGGCGGGGGTGAGGGGGTTGTCACCGAAGTCGCAGCCGATGTCGCCGCCGCCGGGCCGCGTCGGTCGAGCGGGGAGGTCGGGGTTGGCCGCGAACGACGGGTGCTCGGGCCAGACGCCGGTGTCGAGGTCGGCGAAGACCACGCCGGCACCGGCGGTCGACTGGCCACCGACTGCGTCCCACACGGGCGGCGCGTCGACGAAGCCGGGGCTCGAATCGGTGAGCGGCTTGGCGAGCGAATCCTCCTGGACGGCCACGACGCCCGCGACCTTCAGGAGCGCCTTCGCCTGGTTGGCGGGCACCACCATGGCGACACCGCCGTAGACCACTCGGAGGCTGCGGCCGATGCGAGCAGCGGGCACCGCCCGCCGGATGGCGCCGGAGATCGATGCCTCGCGACGCGCGACGACCTGCGCGTAGGCACCGCTGCGGGCCTCTTGTTCGGTGAGCGGTCGGCCCGTGGCCGATGGCGAGGTGGCCCGAGGCCCCCCAGCCTGGCCGCGGTAGGTCGCGATCGAGTCGTAGTCGTACTTGACCACGACGGGCACCGGCCTGGCATCGGTTCGGTCGAGGAGTCCGCGATCCGATCGGGCCAGGCGACTGGTGGCGGACTTGGCGACCGTCTGGCGCCCCGACGCCCGCAGCGCCTTGCCGGACAGCTTGGTGCGGTCCACCTGCCGGCCGGGCTTCGCCTGCGCGCCGGCCGGGCCGGCGGGAGCGAAGGTGAGCGATGCGCACACCAATCCGATGATCCCGATGACCGTGGCCATCCGACGCCTGTCGACCTGCATGCTCCGTCACCTCCGGTGTCGTTGCCCGCAAAAACGGCCCGCCATGCAGGGCGAGACGAACTCGTCAATTATCTTCAAATTCGAGGCGGTGTCCAGCGTGGCGGCGCAATATGACCCGTGCGTGGGACGCGCTGCGCCTTCAAATCGCGCTCGGTGCTGCCGATGGGGCGGCGAAACCCGAGGGACGACTGGTCCGGATCGGACGATCTCGTGATCGCTCCCCCGCCGGCTCCACGCCCCTCCCCGCCCGCCCATCCAGAGGGACCGTCATGGCTGCCACGCCCGCACCTGGCCCGACACATCTCGTTCACCCCGGCGCCGATGGCGCCGAGACGCCGACCCATGGACCTTGACCCCACGCGGGCCGATGCCATCCTCGAGCTCGATCGACCCACCCCAGCCGACGAGACCACGTGGTTCCAGTCCAAGCTGCTCGACGCCGTCGGCCAACCCATCATCGCGGTCGACCTTCGCCGGGTGGTGATCTACTGGAACCGCGCCGCGGAGGCCATGTTCGGATGGTCGGCCGCGGAAGCCATCGGCCGGAGCTCCGTCGACCTCATCTCTCGCGTCGAGACACCCGAGCAGACACGGGCGATCGCCGAAGCCATGGGCCGAGGGGCGAGCTGGACCGGGGACTACGAGATCCAGCGCCGCGCCGGCGGCAGCCTCTCGGTGCGCGTCACCAACCAACCGGTCCACGACCCGCAGGGCCGGCTGGTCGCGGTCATCGGAACCTGCACCGACACGACCCAGCACAAGGCGGACGAGGAGGCTCGCCGCCAGCTGGCCGCCATCATCGACGGGTCCGGCGACGCGATCTTCAGTTGCTCCACCGACGGGGTCGTGACGAGTTGGAACCGGGCCGCCGGAGGCCTCTTCGGCTACACCGCGGAGGAGATCGTCGGCCAGCCCATCACCGTCCTCGCTCCGGCCGAACGAGCCGAGGAGCAGCGGGGGGTTCGGGCCCGCCTGGCCCTCGGCGGCCCGACCGAACGCCTCGAGACCGTTCGATTGCGCAAGGACGGCACGCCCGTAGACGTGCTCCTCGCCGTGTCGACCGTGACCGACGAGCAGGACCACGTGGTCGGACTGTCGGTGATCGCCCACGACATCACCGAGCGCAACGAGGCCGAACGCGTCCGCCAAGCCGCGGAACAGCGCTTCGAGGTCGGCTTCGAGCAGTCGGGCATCGGGGCCGTGATCGTCGACCTCGATGGGATCCCGACACGCGTCAACGCCGCGGTCTGCGCCTTGCTGGGCCGGCCCGCCGAGCAGTTGATCGGGCGTCGCTGGACCCACTTCAGCCATCCGGACGACGTGCCGCTCGGTGAGCGCGTGCTCGGGCGGATGGCCGAGGGCCATGACAAGTACGAGGACGAGCGGCGGTACCTGCGCCCTGACGGCACCATCGTGTGGGCCTCGACCAACGTCACGGTGGTGCGAGACGTCGCCGGCGAGCCTCGGTACCTGTCGGCGCAGTTCCAGGACATCACCGCCCGCAAGGAGATGGAAGCGGAGCTCCACCACCAGGCCTTGCACGACACCCTCACCGGGCTGCCGAACCGCACCTTGCTCATCGACCGCCTCGGCCACCAACTCGCCCACGCGAGGCCCCACGACACGCACCTGGCCGTCATCTCGCTCGACGTCGACCGCTTCAGCGAGATCAACGATGCGTACGGGCGGCCCTTCGGCGACGACCTCCTGCGCGAGGCCGCCCAGCGGATCGTGGGCGTCAGCCGGCCCGGCGACACCGTCGCGAGGTGCAGCGGCACGGAGTTCGTGGTCACGTGCGACGGCGTCTCGATCGTCGAGGGCGAGCAGATCGCCCAGCGCCTCCTCACCGCCGTGAGTCAGCCGTCGCATCGTCGCAGCCAGGTGCTGAGCATCACCGCGAGCCTGGGCGTCGCCGTCGCCGGCGAGGATGCGACGCCCGAAGGCCTGCTCCGGGACTCCGACGTCGCCATGCACCGGGCCAAGGCCCGCGGCCGCGGCCGCGTCGAGCTGTTCGACGATGCGCTGCGGGCCGAAGCCGAGCGCAGCATGACCACCGCGGCGGCCCTTCGCCACGGGCTCGAACGAGACGAGTTCGTCGTCTACTACCAGCCCGTGATCGACCTCGCGACCGGTGAGATGGTGAGCGCCGAGGCCCTCGTGCGGTGGGAGCGACCCGACGTCGGTCTCGTCGGCCCGAACGACTTCATCCCTCTCGCCGAGGACACCGGCCTCATCGTCCCGATCGGCGCATGGGTGCTGGAGCAGGCATGCCGGCAGCTCGTCGAGTGGCAGCGCACCCGACCGGCGATGAGCGTCGCCGTGAACCTCTCGGTGCGCCAGCTCAGCTCTCCGGAGATCGTCGAACGCATCCACGACGCCATCGAGCACACCGGCCTCGCTCCATCGAGCCTCTGCCTGGAGCTGACCGAGAGCCTGTTCATGGACGACGTCGGCTACTTCAGCACGCTGCTGACCCGCCTCAAGGACCTCGGGGTCCGGTTGTCGATCGACGACTTCGGCACCGGCTACTCGGCCCTGAGCTACCTGAAGCGGTTCCCGGTCGACGCCATCAAGGTGGATCGAGCCTTCGTCGACGGGCTCGGCACCGACCCCCACGACACCGCCCTCGTGGCCGCCATCATCGCGATGGCCGATGCCCTCGGCCTCGAGGTGACGGCCGAAGGTGTCGAGACCCAGGAACAGCTCGCGATCCTCGCGGGCCTCCACTGCCGACGGGCCCAGGGCTTCCACCTCGCTCGACCGATGCCGGCCGCGGCGATGACCCAACTCGTGGAGGCGCCCGCTGCCTGGACGACCGCGACCACGGCGGCGCTGACGACCGGGTGATCGGAGCGGCAGCCGTCCGCAGGATCGCTCCGATGCCCCGTCCTCGGCCGATGGAGCAATCGTCCCGCGGATCGCCGGGTGGCGGCGTCAGCGTCCCGCGGCCGGAACCGCCGACGCCGGTGGCCGATCCCCTTGCGAGGTCGGCCACCGGCGTCAGGCATTGCCTACGGGGGGCCGCTACAGGGCGTCGGTACCCAGCTCGGAGGTGCGGACCCGCATCAGGGTGCCGACCGGGGTGGACCAGATCTTGCCGTCGCCGATCTTGCCGGTCCGGGCGGCGTTGGCGATCAGTTCGATCGCCCCGTCCACCTGGGCGTCGTCGACGAGGACGTCGAGGCGGACCTTGGGCACGAAGTCGATGGTGTACTCCGAGCCGCGGAACGTCTCGCTCTTGCCGCCCTGGCGGCCGTAGCCCTGGACCTCGCTCACGGTGAGCCCGAGGACGCCGAACTCCCGCAGCGCGGTCTTCACGTCGTCGAGCTTGAAGGGTTTCACGATGGCGGTCACGAGTTGGACCATTGGATGCTCCTTGCTGGGGCCTGCCGGTCGACAGGCGAGATCGGGTTCGGCGGTGTCGCGGCCAAGAGGAAGCCGCGTCCGCGGATGGTGTGGATCGTCAAGTGCAGCGGCGCCAGGCGGCGCCGAAGCGTGTGGATCCGGCTCTCGAGCGCAGCCGGTGATCGTTGGTCGTCGTTCCAGATCAGCTTGGTCAGCTCACGGCGGCTGACCACCTGCTCCGGGACGTCGGCGAGGCGGGCGAGGATGATCGCCTCGATGGGCGAGAGCACCACCCGGTTCCCGGCGTAGTCCGCGAGCCCGTCGTCGACGAGGACGGAACCCAGTTCGAGGACGCTGTGCGGTGAGCGCTCCGCCAGGCGGTCGGCAAGCTCACGCAACCGGTCCTCGTCCACCGGTTCGCGGGTCCAGTCCTCGTCGGGGCCGAGCTCGGGCGCCAGCTCGCTCGGGTCGAGGAGCCAGAGGATCCGGTGGCCGCTGCTGAGGGCGACCCCCCGCCGGCCGGCTTCCGCCGGCCAGCGCAGGATCTCCACGAACGGCAGCCTGCGCCGGACGACATCGCCCGGCCTCAGGCCATCGAGGACCGACACGGTCAGACCTTCTCGGTCTCGGTGTGGCCGTCTGCGTCCTGCCCGACGACTGGGACTGGATCGTCGGCTGGAGCGTCGAAGGGCTTGCCCGTATAGGTGCTGTAGGCGAAGCCCTGGCCGAACTCCATGTGGTACGCGGGGAGCCCGTGCTCGGCGAGGTCGAGGCCTTCGAGCTCGTCGTTGGCGGCGATGCGCAGGTTGAACGAGCCGGGCAGCTTGGCGATGGAGAACATCAAGATCCCGCCGACGAGACCGACCACCACGATGGCGCTGAGGCTGCCGATGCCCTGGGCCAGCAACTGGTCGGTTCCGCCACCGTGGAAGAGGCCCTTGATGGCGACGCTGCTGTCGGCGCCGTCGGGCCCGGGGAGCCCGTAGCCCGAGGCGAACAAGCCGATGGAGAGCGTTCCCCAGATGCCGCAACCACCGTGGACGGCGACGGCGCCGATCGGATCGTCGATGCGCAGGTGCTCGAGCAGGTCGACCACCAGCGGGACGATGATGCCGGCGACGGCGCCGATGATGATGGCGCCGGTCGGACCAACCCAATAGCAGGGGGCCGTGACGGCCACCAGGCCACCGAGGAAGCCGTTGATCGCCATGCCCACGTCCCACTTCTTGGACCGTGGATAGACGAAGAACACCGCCACCAGGCCGCCGGCACACGCGGCGAGGGTGGTGTTGGTGGCCACCCGGCCGATGCCGACGAAGTCCATCGCGGAGAGGGTCGAGCCGGGGTTGAAGCCGTACCAGCCGAACCACAAGATGACGGCGCCGATGGCGGCGATGTTCAGGTCGTGCGGAGCCGTGGGGCCACCACCGTCACGAGAGAACTTGCGACCGAGGCGCGGGCCGAGAGCGAGCGCACCCATGAGGGCGAGCATGGCGCCCACGGTGTGCACCACCGTGGAGCCGGCGAAGTCGCGGAAGATGACCCCTTCCTTCACCAGCGGGTCGAACCAACCCATGGTCCCCGAGTTCAGCCAGCCACCCGGTCCCCAGACCCAGTGGGCGAAGATCGGGTAGATGAAGCCGGAGACGCCGAGGCTGTAGAGGATGTCGCCCTTGAAGCTCGTGCGGCCGACCATGGCCCCCGAGGTGATGGTGGAGGCGGTGTCGGCGAAGGCGAACTGGAACAAGAAGAAGGCCAAGAAGGCCACCTTCGTGTCGAACACCCCGGCGTAGTCGTAGGTGGCCGGTGCGTCGTGCAAGAAGAAGTACTTCGTGCCGATCAGGGCCGCGGGGCCGCCGAACTGGAAGGCGAATCCGATCGCGTAGTACAGGATCCCGCACAAGCAGGTGTCGAAGATGCACTCCATCATGATGTTGACGGATTCCCGCGAGCGGGCGAACCCCGCTTCGAGGGCCATGAAGCCCGCCTGCATGAAGAACACCAGGAACGCGGCCACGAGGACCCACATGGTGTTGATCGGACTGATCAGGTTGGACGCCTTCATGGCGGCCTGACCCGGCGAGGCACCGGCGGCGGTCTCGAAGAAGAAGGCGAAGCCGGCGATGAAGGCGAACACGGCGGCGACACCGACGATCTTCCCGGCGAGCAGCACGCCGAAGCGCTTCTGGACGTCGCGCTCCTTGAAGGAGCTCATCGGCAGTCGTCTCCGGGACCTCCTCCCGGGTGACGTCTCATCGTCGCGGGAAGAGGGTCCCGCGTTCCCCACACCAGCGAGCGCGGGATCCCCCGCGTCGCTGGCCCATGGCAGTCGGAGCATGTTCATAGCCAGGAAAGGTACGAGCGGGCAGTTTCGCCTCCATGCCCGAAAGGTGAATGGCACCGCGCTAGAACCTGACAATAGCCTGAACCGATCCATTCGATTTTGTGGATCATGGACCTCCTGAGAACAGTCGAGCTAAACATCTATACGGGCGCGTCGAAGCCGCCCTATCAAGGGCGGCATGTTCGCAGGTCACGAGTACATTCTGGCGACCCTACTTCGAGCGTCGAATGCACCTTCGGGCGACGCAGTCAGCGCTTCGATGCGATCGTTGCCCGAAGATCAGTCGTTCCCCGTCGTCCCACTTGGGACCACACTTCTTCGGCGCTCATTCAGGAGATTCCTGAGCACGCGCAGGCCGCACGGCCCTGCGGAACGGTCATCGGCTGAACGGTCTCCAGGACACCGGTCGACATGAGGCCGCCGCTGAGGTCGCTCCACGCGAGCGGTGCCGCGTCGACGTGAGCGTGTCAGGCCGCGATGGCCTGATCCGTGGACCGGTCGACTCGCCGCGCGTTCGCGAAAGGGGTCAGGTCAGCGCGGGTGGGGCGCGGTCGCGCCGGCCGGTGACCCGCCACAGGACGAGCTCACCGGATTCGGCCCAGAAGCGCGACCGGTGGGCAACGAGTTCCCAGGCGATGACCCCGCCCGACAGGCCCAGGCCGAGGAGCACGCGCCAGTCGTGTGCGTGGCGATTGCTCGTACCGGCGCGCACCACGAGCGCATGTCCGGCCACCTCGATGGAGTCGCCGGTGCGGTGCTCGAGCGTGCCGGTGCGCACCTGCACGTCGACCGGCTGGGGCTCGAAGGTGCCCGACAGCGAGACGCAGGCGATGAACGCGAACGCGACCGCGGCAACCCAGACGAGGGTCCTGCGGCCGAACGACATCGAGCGATCGTACTCCGTGGTCCCGGGCCGGCCCCGAGCCTCAGCTCCGCTTGAGCCGGTTGATCGCCCGACGGTCTCGCTTCGTCGGGCGGCCGGTACCCCGATCGCGCACCAGGGTCGGGGCGGCGAGCTCGGGCGCAGGGGGCGGCGGGCTGTGATCGACGAGGGCCTCCGCCGCGACCGGTGCCCCCACCCGCTTGTCGATCAGGCGCACCACCTCGAGGATCCGTTGCCGCTGCCCAGCACGAGCCTCGACCCGGTCACCGGCGTGGACCTTGGTCGCTGCCTTGGCGGGTGTGCCGTTCACCGAGACGTGCCCGCCCCGGCACGCCGCAGTCGCGGCCGACCGGGTCTTGTAGATCCGCACCGCCCACAGCCATGCGTCGACCCGGATCCCGTCCACGACCGCATCGTGGCAGAGCGCCCGCCGACCCGCAGGCCTCCCCCCGGTCCTCACGGGGTTTCTCCCAGGGTGAACCTGACCGAAGCGCCCGGTCAGCGGAGGCGGGCGGTGATGAAGTCGCGCTGATCTGGCGAGAGGTAGCGGGTGGCCGGGCGGACCATGTTCGGCAAGAGCTTCACCGGCGCCTTGCGAGGGTCCAGGCGCCCCAGGTCGTAGAGGTTCGTCGTCACCTGCTCCGGATGGATGTCGAGCTGCATCGCCTCGGTGGCTCCCGCTCGTACGAGGGCGTCGGCGAGGGTGGTCAGGGTGAAGTGGTCGCCGGCCACGATGATCACGTGCCCGTGGCCGTCGACGCCGATCCCCGATCGCCACGTGTACTGCAGTTGGCTGCTCCGGGACCCCCACCGCTTCTGGGCATTGGTCACGAGGCCACGGACCGCAGCGCCGTGGTCCACGACGAGGTGGAGGTTCTGGCGAACGGCATAGGTGTCGGCGGTCCGGTGGAGCCCTTGGCCCCAGGTGCCGATCCGGATGGCGCCGGAGCGATCGATCACGAGCGAGGCGACCCCGGCGCGCAGCGCGCCCTGCGAGCGGCCGGCCTCGTAGAACCCTCCCCCGCTGTCCGCCGCCAGGAACCCGGCGTTGAAGGCCGCGACGGTGCGTGACCGCTGCGCCGCAGGGACCTGGGCGGAGCCGGGCCAGGGACCGCCGCCGGGCTCCTTCGTTCCCGCCACGAGATCGAATCGGACGTGCCGCTGATCCATCCAGAGCACCCCGGCCACCAGGGTGGGGTGCATCGGGTCGGGACGGAACCAGGTGGTGTAGGAGGCCGGGTAGCCGCCGGCATCGGGTCCGGGTACCCATCGGCCCTCGCCCGGCCGGGCCGGGCCGACGAGCGGGATCGGACTCGGCGACAGGCCGGCCCGACCGGCCTGGGCGACCTCGAGGGACTGGGCTGTCGTCGGCGGCGGCGGGAGTTGCCCGGGAGCCGGGTTCCCGTGCGTCGGCGGGGCGTGGCGTGAGTAGTACCAGACCTCGAGGGCGTTGATGGGGCTCCCGCCGCCGTTCTCGCGAAGCCAGTCCACGGTGCGAACCGACCAGGAGGCTGAGCCTGGATAGGTCAGCGCCCGCCCGTAGGACCGACCGATGACGCCGAACAGGACGAGAACGATCACGACCACGGCGCGGCGGCATCGCCGGGCACGGACGGATCGCACCCGGCGGCGTCGGCGGCCATGCCGGCGCGGACCATCGGAGTGGACGGGGCGGGCCGGAGGGCGCGGCGGCCGGTCGATGGAGGAAGCGTCGGTAGCAGACGCGAGTGCGGTCACGCGGAACTCCGGGCTGGTCGTGGTGCGGAGGCGGCGGCCGCGAGGAGCAGGCAGACGACGATGTCCACCCGCTCCTCAGCGGGGCTAGCCGTTCGTCGTGGATCCGGAGGCGTCGGGCGTGTCGCCCGGCTCGGGCGTGTCGGCGCCCTTGTCGGCCTTGTCGGCCTTGTCGCCCTTTTCGGACTTGTCACCGGTCTCGGTCTTGTCCGCCCCTTCCGAGCCCTCGGCCTTCCCGGAGTCCTGGCTGAGCACCTTCCCGGTCACGGCGTCGACCTTCACGTCGACGATTCCGGACTTCGTGGTCACCTCGACGCCGTAGACCACGGTGCCGTTCTCGTCCTCCAGCGATGGGGTGCCGGCGGTACCGGGCACCGCCTTCGTCGCCGCCGCCTGCGCCTCGGACGGGGTCACCTTCGCCTTGGCCGCCAGGGCCGCCGTCTCCTGCTTCTCCTGGGGATCGTTGGCGTCCTTCGTCTCCTTGCCCTGCTCCTTGTCCTGGCCTGGCGCGGTCGCGGTCGTCGACGACGACGTGGTGGGAGGGGCCTGGTGGGTGGCCGCCGTGGCGATGCCGGCGCCGCCGAGTGACAGGCCGAGGACGGTTGCCGCGACGTAGGCAGCCTTCTTGCTGGCACTGAGGGTTCGCATGTGGACTCCTTGGTGCGGCCGGGTCGATCCCGACTCGCCCCGAGCACGATGCGGGGTCACGCCTGTGGTGAGCCTGAAGCCGAACGCGATCGGTGATTGAGTGCTTCAGGAGATCTTCAGGTGACCATGCGAGGGTCCCCTGCGCGTCGCCGGTAGATCGCTGACCCGAACGAGGAGATCCGTGCGAATCCTGGTGGTCGACGACGAGCCCCGATTGCTGTCCTCGGTGCGGCAGGGACTGGAAGCTGAGGGGTATGCGGTGGACACCGCGGACCGCGGGGACGACGGGCTTCGGCTCGCCGTGGAGCAGGCCTACGACGTCATCGTCCTGGACGTCATGCTCCCGGGTCTGAACGGCTTCGCCGTGTGCCGACAGCTGCGGGCTGACCTGGTGTGGACGCCGATCCTGATGCTGACGGCGAAGGACGGCGAGTGGGACGAGGCCGAGGCGCTCGACACGGGCGCCGACGACTTCCTCCGGAAGCCCTTCTCGTTCGTGGTCCTCCTGGCCCGGCTCCGGGCCCTCATCCGCCGCGGCCACGAAGCCCGGCCGGTCGCCCTCGAAGCCGGCGACCTCGTCCTCGACCCCGCCGAGCGAACCTGCCGTCGCGGCGACGTCGAGATCGACCTCACGGTGAAGGAGTTCGGCGTCCTCGAGTTCCTGCTCCGCAACGCCGGGCACCTCGTCAGCAAGCGCACCATCGTCGAGCACGTGTGGGACATGCACTGGGAGGGCGACCTCAACGTGGTCGAGGTCCACATCTCGGCCCTGCGACGCAAGATCGACGCGCCGTTCGGTCGCCACACGATCGAGACCCTCCGAGGTCACGGCTATCGCCTCCGAGCGGATGGCACATGAGCCCCCGCGGCCGGTTCACCGTTCGCGGGCGCACCACGGCGGTGGCGGCCCTCGTCGTGGCCATCGGGCTCGTCGTGGGCGCGGCGGGGTTGATCGTGCTGTTGCGGACCCGGGTGATCGCGGCGGAGCGCTCAGCCGCGATGCTCCGGGCTGCCGACGTCGCGGCCTTGGCGAAGGGCGGCCAGCTTCCGCACCGGTTGTCGTACCCGGGCGAGGACGAGGGCCTGACCCAGGTGGTGGATTCGCACCGTCGGGTGATCTCGTACACGGCCAACCTCGCAGGCGAGCAGCCCATCTCGTCGCTTCGGCCCGGCGTCGGTTCGACCGTCTCGGAGATCGTCGACCGGCTACCGATCGGCGACGGCTCCCGCTTCGTGGTGGTGGCGACCACGGTCGCCACCTCAGGCGGTCCCGTCACCGTGTACTCGTCCGCCTCGCTCGAGCAGGCCGACAAGACCATCCACACGGTCACGGCCGCGCTCGTGTTGGGGCTGCCGCTCCTGGTCGGACTCGTCGCGATGGTGACACGGGTCGTGGTCACACGTGCCCTCCGTCCGGTGGAACGCATCCGAGCCGAGGTCGCAGAGGTCACCGAGACCGACCTCCACCGTCGGGTCGTCACCCCCGGCACGGGCGACGAGATCGACCGACTGGCGGGCACGATGAACCAGATGCTCGAACGGC
>JAOBWM010000085.1 GCA_025463365.1 Acidimicrobiales bacterium | reverse complement strand
CGTCGGCGATCACCGTGTCCGTGTTCGTCGCCATCTTCCCGCTCCTCCTCGTGGCCATCGCCGTCGTGGGCTTCCTCGCCAAGGGCAACGACCACATCGCCGGCGACATCATCCGCAACCTCAGCCTCACCGGCACCGCGGCCCGCACCATGAAGGACGCGATCCAGCGAGCCTCCGACAGCCGCCAGGCCGCGTCGATCGTCGGGCTGGTCGGGTTGGCATGGTCCGGGTCGGGCGTCGCCGTCGCCCTGCAGCAGGGGGTGCGGGCGCCATGGCAGGAACGATCCGAAGGCATCCGCGACCGTCTGCTCGGCGTGGCGTGGCTCGCCGCGGCCGGCATTGGCTTCGCGGCGGTGCTCGCCCTCAGCAGCGTGCTCAACTTCCTGCCTGACGGCGTGCCGACGGCGCTGGTCGCCGTCGTCGCCGTCGCCGTCGGCCTGGCCGCCGAGGTCGGCCTCTTTTGGTGGATGTTCTGGGGCCTCGGCACGCGGCGCGTGCCGGCGAAGGACCTGTTGCCCGGGGCGATCCTCGCCGCCGTCGGCTTCGAGGTGCTGAAGCTGGTGGGCACTGTGTACGTGCCGCAACTGGTCGCCCGGTCGTCGTCGCTCTACGGCCCGCTCGGGATCGTGTTCGCGATCCTTGCCTGGCTGGCCATCTTCGCCAGGCTCATCGTCTACGCGTCCACGCTCAACGCCGTGCGATACGAGGCGCGGGAGGGGACGGTCGAGGTCCCGGTGCACGTGCCGCGCCTCCCGGGCCGAAACCCCGCAGCCGCCACCCGCGGCGGCGTCATGCTCGACGGACCGAACCCGGAGCCCGCCGTCCCCGACCCGGTCCCCGGCAGCGACGCCGACCGCCTGGCCAACGAGGACGCCGACCGCCTTGCCAACGATGACGTCACTCGCCCCCGCAGCGCCAGCGCGGCCCCACCCCTTCTGAACGCCCCACGTCGCACCCACGCGACACCAACCGCTCAGAAACGGGATGTCCGGGAACGACGGTGCAGGGGCGGTGGCGGTGGCGGCGCGGTGGCGGCGCGGGGGCGGTGTCGTCGACGGCGCGGTGGCGTGCGGGGGTCGGCGGGGTGGGCGGGTACGGTCGACCAGATGCCTGCCAGCGATCATGCCGTCGCCGCGCTGGGGCGGCTCACGGCGGCAACGCCCGGCGGCGAGCGGCGCGAACCGCAGGAGGCGATGACGGCGGCGGTGGCCGAGTCCATCGCATCGGGCACGCACCTGCTCGCCCAAGCCGGGACCGGGACCGGCAAGAGCTGGGCCTACCTGGTGCCGGCGATCCTCTCGGGCAAGCGGACGGTCGTGGCCACCGCCACCAAGGCCCTGCAGGACCAGCTGGCCGGCAAGGACCTCCCGTTCCTCCAGGAGCACCTCGGCCATCCGTTCGAGTTCGCCGTGCTGAAGGGCCGGTCGAACTACGTGTGCGTCCAGCGCATCGCCGAGATCTCGGGCGAGAGCCAGCTCGCGCTCGACGGGCTGGCCACCCGCGCCTCGCCCGGCGAGATCTCCGACCTGAAGCTGTGGGCCGCCTCGACGCCGACGGGCGATCGCGCCGAGCTCCCGGCCGAGCCGTCACACCAGGCCTGGGCCGCGGTGAGCGTGTCGGCTCAGGAGTGCCCGGGCGCGAAGCGCTGCCCCAAGGGCGACGTGTGCTTCGCCGAGATGTCCCGCCGCAAGGCCGCCGAGGCCGACGTCGTCGTGGTCAACCTGCACCTGCTCGGGCTCGACGTGGCCACCGATGGCGCGGTCCTCCCCGACCACTCCTTGGTGGTGGTCGACGAGGCCCACCAGCTCGAGGACATCGTGTCGGACACCTGCGGCTTCGAGCTGTCGGCTGGACGCTTCACGAACCTTGCCCGATCGGTCCGGGCCATCCTCGACGACCCGTCGGTGAGCGACGACGTCGAGACCTCGGCCTCCCTCCTGTCCGCGGTGCTCTCGGGTCACGTCGACCGGCGCCTCAGGGGCGCCCTCGACCCCGAGATCGCCGACGCCCTCACGCTCACCCGCAGCCGGCTCGATCGCGTGGCCATCGCGCTGCGGGTGATCCCCGACGACGCGCCGGGCGATGCCGCAACCAAGAAGGTCCGGGCCGTCCAACTCACCGACGGCCTTCGGGCGGACGTGGCGTCCGCGCTCGAGGTGCCGGCCACCTCGGTCGCCTGGGTCGAAGGCCCCGACAGCAACCCGCGCCTCCGGGTCGCTCCCATCGACGTGGCCGAGGTGCTCAAGGCTGGCCTGTGGGAGCGGACGCCCAGCATCCTGACCAGCGCCACCCTGCCCCTGGGCCTCGCCGAACGGGTGGGCATCACCGAGGGCGGGCATCGGCACCTCGATGTCGGCAGCCCGTTCGACTACGCGCACCACGGCCTCCTGTACTGCGCCGCCCACCTCCCGGACCCTCGCCAGCCGGCGTTCGAGCCGGCCTTGCACGACGAGCTCGCCGCGCTCATCGAAGCGGCCGGCGGGCGCACCCTCGCACTGTTCACGAGCTACCGGGCCATGGACGCGGCCATCGCCGCGCTGCAGCCGCGCATCGCCACCAAGATCCTCGGCCAGCGCGACCTTCCCAAGCCGGCCCTGGTGGCCGCCTTCACCGATGACGAGTCGGCGAGCCTGTTCGCCACCATGGGCTTCTGGCAGGGCATCGACGTGCCCGGGCGCACGCTGTCGCTCGTCACCATCGACAAGCTCCCGTTCCCCCGGCCCGACGAGCCCCTGCTGCAGGCTCGACGCGAGCGCGCCAAGGCCGACGCCTTCCGCCTCATCGATCTCCCCCGCACGTCGATGATGCTGGCCCAGGGCGCCGGTCGACTGATCCGCAGCGCCACCGATCGGGGCGTGGTGGCGATCTTCGACCCTCGCTTGGCCAATGCCAAGAGCTACCGGTGGGACCTGCTCAATGCTCTGCCCCCGCTCCCCCGAACCAAGGACCGCGCCAAGGTCGAGACCTTCCTCCGCGAGATCACCTCGACGCCCTGACGTCCGGGGATCGCCCTGACGTCCGGGGATCACCCAAGTCCAGCGATCCCCGTTCCCGGCTCGGAGCGGAGCTCGCGCGCCGCGGCGGGCGCCGGGGCGGTGGTCCGGCGTGACCACCTCGCGCTCGCGCGTCGACCGAGGGCGATCGCCGGCTGCTCGATCAGGCGGTAGGTGACCATGGAGACGGCGAGCGAGCCCCCGATCCAGACCGCGGCGGTGAGGGGCTTGTCGCCCTCGAACGGATGGATGCTGTGGATCAGCAGGGGGTGGACGAGGTACAGCGAGTAGCTGACCCGGCCGAGCTCGCGGGCCACCCACGGGAAGCGCTGCTCTCGAAGCAGCAGGCCGACTCCGAAGATCGCGAAGGCGGCGATGAACGTGAGGCTCTCGCCGTGCCACGAGATGCGGGCGCCGGTGGCGGGATCCGCGTAGGCCACGATGGCGCGGCCCCACGTGAAGACGGTGACGACGCACAGGGCGCCGACCAACGCCAGCGCCGTTCGCCACGGCAGCTCCCCCTGGGTGGCGCGATACAGCACCGTGCCCACGAACATCGTGGTGAACAACAAGAACGCGAACCACAGCGCGTCGTTGCGGTTGGCCACGAGCGGCACGATGAGCGCGAGGAGCGCGGCGACGGCCATCGTCCGTCCGGCGCTCATGCGGCCGAAGATCACGAGCACGCCCAGCAGGACCACGAAGGCGCCGATCATCCAGACGACGCCGTGGCGGCCCTGGTTGCCGATCGACGTGTACGCCGACGCTTTGAACGCCGCCGTCACCACGGTGACCACCATCGCCACGATCGCGAGCCGCACCGACCGCCGATAGACGCCGGCGATGAAGAGGGCGGTGATGAGCAGGTAGAAGACGACCTCGTAGGCGAGGCTCCACGCCGCACCCGTCCACATCGGGGAGCGGAGCATCCGCTCGACCATGGTCGCGTTGGTCAGCACGAGGTGGAACTTCCCGTCGGTCGGCTGGCCGACGGAGTAGCGGTGGTACCGGTAGTCGAGGAGGAACGCGGCGCCCATCGCGGCCCAGTACATGGGGTACAGCCGGAAGAAGCGACCGATCCAGAAGCGCCCGACGGACCCGTACCGCTCGATCGAGGCGGGGATGATGAAGCCCGAGCACAAGAAGAACAGCACGACGCCGAGCTCGCCGGGCCGGAACCACTCGGTCGTGAACACCCGATACCGGAACGAGAGCTGCTCGCCGACGTGCTGCAACACGACGAGCATGGCGGCCAGGCCACGGAGGGCGTCGAGGAACTCCATGCGCCCGCCCCGACGCTGCACGTCGGCACCGGCCCCGATCGAGTCGTCGGTGACGATGTCGGCGGGGGCCGCGGTCGGATCGGCCGGGTCCGTGTCGGTCTCGGTGGTGGTCACGGGTGCCCGCCCGTCGGCATCGTCGGGAAACCTCAGTAGCCGAGGCGCTCGAGGGCCCGAGGCCGGCGCTGCCAGTCCTTGTCGACCTTCACGAACAGCTCGAGGTAGACGCCGGGCGGCAGCTGGGCCCGCACCGCGATGCCGACGGCCTTGAGCACGGCGCCCTTCTTGCCGATCACGATCCCCTTCTGGGAGTCGCGTTCCACGAGGATCTCGACGCGCACCTTCGGCCAGTCCCATTCCGTCACGCGGGTGGCGACCGAGTGGGGCACCTCGTCGCGGGTGACGGCCAGGAGCTGCTCGCGCACGAGCTCGGCGACCCAGAACGCCTCGGGCACGTCGGTGACCATGTCGTCGGGGTAGTACGACGGGCCCTCGGGGAGGCGGGCGATCAGCGTGGCCACCAGTTCGGGCACGCCCTCGCCGGTGCGGGCCGACACCGGGAAGTACTCGTCGCCGCCCTTCAGCTGCTCGGCCGCCTTCATCAGCTGCTTGAGCACCTCGTTGGGTGGAGCGATGTCGGTCTTGTTCACCACGATCACCGCATCGGGCGGGACCCGCTCGGCCACCCACTGGTCGCCGCGGCCGATCGGGGCAGTGGCATCGACGACGAGGCACACCACGTCGACGTCGCCGATGGAGCCGGTGGCCGTCTGGTTCAACCGCTCGCCGAGGAGCGTCCGGGGCTTGTGGATGCCCGGCGTGTCGACGAAGACCACCTGGGCATCGGGCCGGGTGAGCACCCCGCGCACCTGGGTCCGCGTGGTCTGCGGCTTGTCCGAGACGATGGTGACCTTCTGGCCGAGGATCTGGTTGAGCAGTGTGCTCTTGCCGACGTTGGGTCGGCCCACCAGGGTGACGAAGCCGGACTTCATGACGGGGACACCTGCTCGCTCGGGTGGTCGGCGGGCACGACCTTCTCGATCCGCACCCGCATGATGCGCTTGCCCTGGATGCGCTCGACGGTGAGGCGCGCACCGTCGCACTCAGCCACGTCGCCCACGTTGGCGAGCCGGCCGAGCTTGTGGAGCACCAGGCCGCTGATCGTGTCGAAGTCGCCCTCGGGGAGCTGCATGTCGAGCAGGTCGTTGGCGTCGTCGATGGTGAGGCTGCCGTTGACCCGCACGCCGCCGCCCGGGACCGGTTCGATGCGTGCATCCTCGGTGTCGAACTCGTCGACGATCTCGCCGACGAGCTCCTCGATGAGATCCTCGAGGGTGACCAGCCCGGCGGTGCCGCCGTACTCGTCGATCACGATCGCCATGTGGAACTTCTCCGCCTGCATCTCTCGCAACAGCTCCGAGACCGGCTTGGTCTCGGGCACCGGCCGAGCCGGCCGAACGAGGCCCGACACCGGATCGTCCTCGCGACCGTCGCGCTCGGCGCGCATCAGGTCCTTGGCGAACACCAGCCCGACGACGTCGTCGATGCTCTCGCCGAGGACGGGGATGCGGCTCAGCCCGTTGAGGAGGACGACCTCCATCACGTCGGCGATGCGGAAGTCGTGGTTCACGGTGATCATGTCGGGCCGCGGGACCATGACCTCACGGACCACCGTGTCGCCGAACTCGATGATCTGCTCGATGAGTCGCCGCTCGTCGTGCTCGATCGCTGACCCCTCGGCTGCCTCCGCCGCCACGGCGAGCAGCTCCTCCTCCGACACGTAGGGCCCCTGCTTGAGGCCCTTGCCCGGGAGGATCACGTTGGTGAGCCCGATCAGGCCTTGCGAGAGCAGGCGGAGCGGAGCGAAGTCGGCGAGCAGCTTCACGGGGCGGGCCGACATGAGCGCGGCCCGGTCGGTGTGCTGCAGGGCCCACGTCTTGGGGGCGACCTCGGCGAAGATGAACGCCACGCCGACGTTGACCACCGTGGCCACGACGATGCCGAGCCCGCCGAAGAGCCGACCGGACACCACCCCGGTGAGCGTCGCCTGGACGATCTGGCTCACGAGGGTCACGAGCAGCAGTGCGTTGAGCCAGCGCTCGGGCGCCTTGACCAGCGTGAGCAGGGCTCGCTCCCGCGGTCCGCCCTCGTCGGCCATCGATTTGGCCTTGGCCTTGGAGACCCGCACGATCGCCGTCTCGGCCAGCGCCGAGAGGCTGGCCAACGTCAGCAGGAGGACGATGGCAACGATCAGGCTCCAGTCGCCCGAGCTCGGGGTCACGGCGAGGATCACGATGCCGTCCCCTCGTGGAACCGAGCGAGGAGGTCGCGTTCGCGCGCCTGCATGGCCGCTTCCTCGTCGACCTCGGCGTGGTCCATGCCCAGGACGTGGAGGATGCCGTGGACGATCAACAACGCGACCTCGTCGTCGTAGTTGCCGGCGTGCGACGGGGCGTTGCGCGCGGCCACCGACGGGCAGATCACGACGTCCCCCAGCAGCAGCGGGACCTCGCTCGGCGGATCCCGGTCCGGCCCCGACGTGGACCCGTCGGGCGACCGGCCGATGAGGATCTCGTCGTCGTCGATGGGGAACGACAGCACGTCGGTCGGGCCTTCATGACCCATGAAGCGTTGGTTCAGCTCAGCCATGGCCGCTTCGTCGATGAAGAGGAGGGCCAACTCGGCATCGCCGAACACGCCTTCGGCGCCGAGCACGTTGCGGGCCAGCGCCTCCCAGCGGGCGATGTCGACGGGATGGCGGTCCTGCTCGTCGGCGACGAAGACCTCGAGGTCGCCTTCCTCCGCACGCCGCCTCCGGCGTGGCCCCGTGGGAGGGGCGGGGCGTATCACCGTGACGCCGGGGTGGGGCGCTCGACGGCGTCACGCTCATAGGCGTCGACGATGTCGGCCACGATGCGGTGACGGACGACGTCGCGGCCGGTGAGGCGCACGAAGGCGAGACCGTCGATGCCGTGGAGGATGCGCTCCATGTCGGCGAGGCCCGAGCGGCCGCCCGGCACGTCGACCTGGGTGGTGTCGCCGGTGATCACCGCCTTGGAGCCGAACCCGATGCGGGTCAGGAACATCTTCATCTGCTCGGGAGTGGTGTTCTGGGCCTCGTCCAAGATGATGAAGCTGTTGTTGAGCGTGCGCCCTCGCATGAAGGCGAGCGGCGCGACCTCGACGGTGCCGCGATCCAGCATGCGCTGAGCTGCCTCCACGTCGACCATGTCGTGGAGCGCGTCGTAGAGCGGACGCAGGTAGGGGTCGACCTTGGCCATGAGGTCACCGGGCAGGAAGCCGAGCCGCTCCCCCGCCTCCACCGCCGGGCGGGTGAGGATGATGCGATCCACCTGCTTGGCCTGCAGCGCCTGCACGGCCATGGCCACCGCCAGCCAGCTCTTGCCGGTCCCGGCCGGGCCGATGCCGAAGGTGATGATGTTGTCGGCGATGGCGTCGATGTAGCGCTTCTGGCCGGTGGTCTTGGGGCGGACATGGCGCCCCTTGGCCGCCTTCAGCACCTCCGTGGTGAACACCTCCGATGGCCGTTCGTCGGCCTTGATCATCTCGATGGTGCGTTCGAGCAGTGCCGGCTCCACGGCTTGGCCGGCCTGGATCAGGGTGACCAGTTCGTTGAAGAGGCGGCCGACGCGGTCAGCGTCGGCTCCGGCGAGGACGACCTCGTTGCCGCGCACGAGGATCGTGGTATCGGGGAATGCCCCTTCGACCTGCCGGAGCAGTTCGTCGCGCTCGCCGAGCAGTGCTCCCATGAGGTGGTTTCCGGGGACGTGGATGGTCAGCTGCGTGGTGGTCAAAGCGGGCTTTCTCGGGAGGTCCGAACAGCGTAACGCTGCCGGTCCGCAGCGCCGAGGGAATCTCGAGCATCCGGACCGATGTCGGGCTAGGTTCGCCGCTCGTGACCCGGCCTGAGGCGGACGGGGGGTCGGACCCGTTCGACCACGATCTCCGCGATCTCTTCGATGACGAGCAGCGCGCCGACGCGGTCCGCAACCGCCGGCGCGAGCACGGGCTGCGCCGCCAGGCCGAGGAGGCGGGACTGTTGGCCGGAGTCCTGCTCGATCTCGGCGAACGTGAGCAGCTGGTCGTCGTGGCCACGAGCGCGGGCCGCAACCTGCGGGGCGTGGTCCGCACCGTGGGCGGCGACTTCATCGGGCTCCGCTCACCGGCGGGTGACGGCACCCTCGTTCCGCTCGCGGCCATCGCCGCGGTGCGCACCGAGCCGGGCGCCGAGCGGACCGTTGGCGACCGGGTGGTGCGGATGGAAGGTTCGCTGGTCGCGGTGCTGACCGACCTAGCCGCCGGCCGCCCCTTCGTGGCGATCCACACCGCGGACGGGCGCCGCATCGCGGGCGAGCTTCGATCGACCGGCCACGACGTGCTGACCCTCGACCTGCCCGACGGCGGCGGATCGATCTACGTGGCGATCAGCGCGATCTGCGATCTGGCGCTTCCGTAGGACCGGTCACTCGTCTTCGGCGCCACGGGCGGTCGCCCGAGAATCGCCCACGACCTCCGGGTAGAGGTGCTCGAGCGTGCCGGGGGTGATGCGGCTCGATTCGATGAAGGCATCGACGTCGTCCTGCTTGAGCCGGATCACCCGGCCGAAGCGGTAACCGGCGATCTGGCCTTCGTCGATGAAGCGGTACAGGGTGCGGGGGGTGATGCCCAGGAACTTCGCCGCCTCGGCGGTGCTGAGCCATTGGATGGGGGTGGACATGGACGAAACCCTACTCCCCTCACGTCATTTCATGGTGGATCACCCCGTCACCAGTTCCCACAGCGCACGCAGTTTGGGCAAGCGTCCGGCTGGCGATACTGAGGACCCCGGACCCGACGGACCCGAAGACCCGGGAGGCGGTACCCCTTGGAACAGCAGCGAACGAGTGAGGAACCGGCGCGGCCCCGCCAGACCCACTCACATGTCACTCTGCGCGCTCTCGGCCCTCGTCGTGGCCTTCCCAGCACGCGAGCGGTGATCGGCGGGCTGCTCGTCGCGGTGGCGCTGGTCGCCACTTGGTGGGGGGCGTCCGGGACCGCCGGGGCCCCTCGCGGGAGGTTGGTCGTCGCGGCCCGAGCCATCGCGCCCGGCACCCACATCGCCGATGAGGATGTGCGCACGATCGTCGGGGCGCTGCCCGCAGGAACGCGGGGCCACGGGTTCGCACGACCGGAGACCGTGCTCGGGACGGTCGCCACGGGACCGATCGCCGAGGGCGACCCGGTGCTGCGATCGGCGGTCACACCCTCCACTGGATCGACCCGAGTCCGGGAGCTGTCGTTCGTCGTGGATGCGGCCTGGGCCGCAGGCGGATCGCTGCGGGTCGGCGACCACATCGACGTCCTGGTGACCTACGGCGACGGCCTCTCGTCGCGCACGACGCGCGTCCTCGCCGACGTCGCGGTCCGCCGCCTCTCGAGCACGCCCGATCAGGGACTCGGAAGCACGAGGTCCCAAACCATCACGGTCGCGATCGGCTCCGTCCGAGGCGTGCAGGCGGCCACCAACGCGGCCCGAGCCGGGATGCTCACCATCGCCCGCGCCAGCGGGGCGACGCCGACCGCGAGCCCTCCCGCCTACCGCCCGCCCGCGAAGGGGCGGCACCGATGAGCCCCGACCGCTACGTGGTGGCTGGCCTCGCCCCCGTCCGCTCGTCGTGGTTCACGGAGGTCTCGCGCTGGGCCACGATGGGCGCGCTCCCGATCGAGTTCCTGAAGTGCTTGTCGGCCGAGGAGCTCCGAGCCCTGCTCGCCGGTGGCCGTCCCCTGTCGGCCGTGCTCGTCGACGCCCGCCATCCCGGCGTCGACCGCGATCTGCTGGCGTCGATCGCCCGGGCGAGCGCCGCTCGGCTCGTCGTCGTCGAACCGGCCGACGTCACCGACTGGCAGGACCTCGGCGCATCGGTGGTGCTGGGAGCGCCCGTCCACCGCGAGGAGCTCCTGGCCGCCCTTGCCGCGCACGCCACGCCGATCGAGTCGGTGCCCGCCGGCGGTCTCCAGGCGGCCCCGCCCGCGCCGACGGGCGGTTGGCTCGCCCCGCTCATCTCGGTGATCGGCAGTCCGGGCGCTGGGACGTCGACGGTCTCGGCCGCACTGGCCCAGGCCCTGGCCGACGACCCGGCCCGTCACGATCAGGTGCTGCTGGCCGACCTCGCCCGGCGGGCTCACCAAGGCGTCCTGCACGACGCGCGAGACGTCGTCCCCGGGCTACCCGACCTCGTCGAGCAACACCGGACCGGGCGGGTTCCCGTCGCCGAGACCCGCGCGCTCACCTTCCCGGTCCCCGGACGTGGATACCGGCTGTTGCTCGGCCTGCGCCACCCGGGGCAATGGGTTGCCTGGCGCGCGGGCGCGGTCACGGCTTCGCTCGAGAGCCTGCGGCGATCGTTCCGGCTGGTCGTCGCCGACGTCGACGGTGACCTCGAGGGCGAGGCCGAGACCGGATCGTTCGACGTCGAGGACCGGAACCGCTTGGCCCGGACGGCCGTGGAGGCCTCGGATCTGGTCGTCGTCGTCGGGTCCTGTACATCGACGGGCCTGTTCGACCTCGTGCGCGGGCTCGCCGATCTCCGTCGCCACGGCGTCGCGGGAGCAAGGACGCTGGTCACGCTGAACCGCGGTCCGTCGAGCGGCCGCCGGCGAGCCGAGCTCACCCGCGCCCTGGCCGAGCTCACCTCCGCGACCACGGCGGCCGACCCCCACCTCGGACCGATGTTCCTACGGTCGCGCCGCGGCATCGACGAGGTCCACCGCGACGTCGTGCGATTCCCTGCGTCGTTCAGCGGCCCGCTCGCGGCCACGATCGGACCGTTGCTCGACGGCGGGCTTCCCGCCGGCCCACGCCGACCGGGCGCCGAGCCCCAGCCGAGACGGATCGAGCCCGGCTCCCTCGGCCATCGGAGCGAGATCGCGTCCTAACTCGCGCTCGCTCGCTCCTGCTCCGTAGCGGCACGTTTGGCGGGCGACCAGCAGGGAAACGATCGACCGCCTTCGACGACCGTTCTCGATATCTGCCGTGCCATCCCCGGCAGCACCTCAGGACACGAGCCGCCGCCCTCGCCCCGTGTCGGGCCTCCATCCGCGATCTGGAGAGCCCGTTGCCATGTCCCCGTCCTGCCTGTCCCCGTTCCGCCTGTCCCCATCCGCACCGAGCCCGGCGTCGTCACGGACCGACCGCGCCGTACGCCCGATCCTCGCGCTGCTCGCCGTGGCCCTCGGGTTGACCGCCGTCGCGATCGCACCGCCACGACCCGCCGCTGCTGCCACCCACGCCTTCGGCGATCCGATCTTCAGCGCCGACGCGCGGGGCGACATCACGACGGTGGGGAACGTCACGACGACCTGCGACCCGTCCTACGCGAATGCCAGGTGGTCCGCGGCCGAGTCGGCGGCGGCGTGCAACGGGGCGCGCAACGGCGCGACCGACGTTCGCAACCACGCCGGCGCGGTCATGCCCCCGATCAACAACCGGTTGTCGATGGCGTTCGTCGACGTCGACCAGGATCCCGGCACGTTCTCCTCGTCGACCGCACGCCTCGACCTGCCGGCAGGCGCCGCAATCCTTTGGGCCGGCCTGCACTGGAACGGAGCAACCAAGGCACCGGTCTCGCCGACGCTGTACGGCTCGGACTTCCAGGCGGCGCCGCCGTCGCTCGCCGACCGGTTCCAGGTGGTGCTGCGCACCCCGGGCAGCGCCCGATACCGCTCGCTGTCGGCCGCCCCGGCCGACGGTGTCCACACCGATACGTGGGACAGCAGCGCAACGGACGCCACCCGCACCTACGGAGGGTTCGTCGACATCACGTCGCTCGTGAAGGTGGCCGGGAGCGGCGACTACACCGTCGGGGACGTGCAGGCCTGCCGGGGGTTCGGCGGATGCTTCGCCAGTTGGTCGATCACCGTCGCGTTCGCCGAGCGGAGCCTTCCGGCGCGCAACCTCAACGTCTGGCACGGGTGGCAGGTCACCTCCCCCCTGGTCAACCACGGGGACCAGCGGTTCACGGTCAGCGGCCTCGCCCCGCCCCCGTCTGGGCCGGTGAACGCCCGCATCGGCGTGGTCCAGGCCGACGGTGACCGCGGCCTCGGCCCCGATTCGCTCGACATCAGCTCGCCGTCCACGCCGTGGACCACCTTCCGCACGGCGGATCGGCCGCTCCACGCCAGCGAGGCGCCCGACTGGTTCAACTCGACGACGAGCATCCTCGGGAGCCGCCGGGCCAGCGCCGACGCCTCGCCCAACTACCTGGCCAACCTGGACCAGGACATCGCCCTCGAGCAGACGGAGTCGGTGGTCCACAACACGGACCACTCGCTCTCGTTCCGGGTGCACACCGCCGGGACCGAAGGCCTGTTCTCCCAGGTGGTCCACAGCGCCGTCGAGATCCACCAACCGACGATCGCCATCACCAAGTCCGTGAGCCCCGCCGGTCCCGTGCACACCGGAGACCGGGTGACCTGGACGCTCGAGGTGGCGAACACGGGCATCGATGCGATTCGTCGGGCGGTCGTCACCGACGCGCTCCCACCCGGGCTGCTACTCGTCCCCGGCTCGGTCCGCTACGCAGCCGGATGGCCTGCAGCGATCCTGGGCACCAAGACCGAGGCCGCGGGAGACGATCAGGTCGACTTCGACCCCGCCTCACGCATCCTCAGGTTTCGAGCCGGCGCAGGGGCCGACGCCGCGGCCGGCGGAACCGTGGGCATCGCGCCGGCGGCCGACGGCTCGGACTCGCTGACCATCACCTTCGCAACCATCGTCGACCTCCCGGCGGGGACCTCGATCACCAACGTCGCCAAGGCCCACGGCGAAGGACGACAGCTGGCCGATCCCTTCGGCCCGCTGGTCACCGACGCCCACGACGACGCGCCGATCGCCACCATCGCGCTCAGCGACCTCGGGATCACGAAGTCCGATGACGGCGCGGTGGTCCGCAAGGTCGGCGATCGCTTCACCTACCGGATCGCCGTCTCCAACGCGGGGCCATCCGATGCGACGGGCGTGGCGGTGACCGACCCACTGGACCGCCGGTTGCGCTTCGTCCGTGGCACCGGCTGTGTCGCGACCGGTCAGGCCGTGTCGTGCCGGGTGGGCACGTTGGCCGATGGCGCCTCCACCGAGGTGTCCATGGTCGTCGAGGTGGTCGAGCTCCCCGGACCGGGCAACGCCGTACCCAACATCGCGTCGGTCTCGGGCGACCAGCCCGACCCCGACTGCGTGGCGGCAACGCCGGATGCCCATTGCAACCACGACGACGAGACCACGCCGCAACCGGCCGTCGACGTCGGGATCGACAAGACCGATCACGACGCCGTGGTGCGCGCTGTCGGCGACACCTACCGGTACGGCCTGAAGGTCACCAACGGAGGTCCTGACGACGCAACCGGCGTGACGGTCACCGACGAGCTCGATCCGATGTTGCAGTTCGTCCGCTCGCAAGACTGCACCGCGGTCGGGCGCAAGGTGAGCTGCGCGGTCGCCAAGCTCGCGGCCGGAGCCACCGCGTCACTCGACTTGGAGGTTCGCGTGGTCCGGCTCCCCGAACCGGGCCACGACATCCCGAACGTCGCCACCGTCTCGGCCGCCGAGCCCGACCCCGATTGCGATGCCTCCCACCCGACGGCCACGTGCAACCACGATGAGGAGTCGACGCCTCGGACCACGCCGAAGCCTCCGCCCAGCTCGACGACGGCGGTACTGACCACGCCGGCGGGTGCCCACCCGGCTCCGCCCCAGCCCGAGGCGGTCACGCTGCCCGTCGTCGGACGACTGCCGCGCACCGGGATCGAGCTCGGCGGCCTGGCCGTCCTCGGCCTGGCGTTGGCCGCTGGCGGAGCGGCGGTCTTGTGGGGCCGGCGACGCGCCGCCGGGTCGTAGCACCTATGTCCGATTGCCCGGCGTCCGGAGCGGGCGGACGCTGGGCGTCGACCCATCTGGGTCCCCAAGGAGGAACCATGAGTCGACTGATCGCCGCAACGGCACTTGCCTGCTTGCTCATCGCCGGCTGCAGCAGCAGCGGGGGCGACAGCAGCGCGAAGGCCACCAAGACCAACAAGACCAACACGCCTTCGATCCCCGGCCTCAAGGGCTCGGTCAACGATCACGGCACCAAGACCGTCAGCGGCGGCAAGGTCGAGGTCGAGCTCGACGACGACTACATCGGGCCCACGTTCATCAAGGCCGCCGCCGGCACCAAGCTGACCCTCGAGCTCAAGAACGGGGGATCGAAGGAGCACAACTTCTCGCTCACCGGGACCAAGGTGAACGAGGACATCGAGCCCGGCAAGTCGGTCTCGGTGGATGTGACCGTCCCGGACACGTCGACCGTCTACTTCTGCGAGTACCACCAAGCGAAGGGCATGCAGGGCGGCTTCATCGTCTCCTGAGCAGCCCGCTTGACCGGCACGGGTCCCGGTTGATCGTCAGTCCGCGGCAGCGGCGTCGGGACCCTTGTCGGTCAGGGTCTCGACGAACGCCGAGGCACCGTTGATCACGGCCTTGCCGACCCGCTTGCCGAGCTCGCTGCCGACCATGCCGCCCAGCACGGCCCCGGCGAAGGGTCCGACCACCGGCAGCGGGATGATCGCAGCCCCGAGCTTGGCGCCGGCGAACAGCCCGCTGCCGAGCCCGGCCACCTTGCCGATGTCTTCCTTCTCACGATCGTCCATCGTCGCTCTCCCGCAGTCGCCCGGACGGTCATCCTGCCACGGCCCTGGTACTGCGACCGGGCGGACCGGGAGGGCTCACCAGCCGAGGGCCTCGACCAACGTCCCTTCGGCTCCCAGCGCCCGCTCGATGGCCTCGATGCTCGGCCGGTCCCACTCCCGGGGGGCTTCCTTGCCCGACTCCCAGGCGGTGAGCGTCTCGAGCGACACGGCGACATCGGTCTCGCCCAGCTCGCCGGCCAGGTCGTCGAGCGTGTAGCCGACCCCTTGGCGCGCCGCCTTGAGGCCGATGCGGAACGCCCGGTTCTGTGACGCGTTGCTCATGGGGTGCTCGCCTCCGGTCCCGACCGGCGGATGTGTCGGGACCTCGGACCGTACCCGGCCGTAGGGTCCCGCCCCGTGACGGTGGAGATCCCGCCCCGGTTGTCCTGGCTGCATGGTGTCGAGGGCGGGAGCCGCTGGCTCGGCGCCCTGCCACAGGTCGTCGACGAGGTCGCCGAGCGCTGGCGGTTGACGCTCGGTGCCCCGTTCACCGAGGCCTACGTCTCCTACGCGTGTCCGGCCACGACCCCCGACGGCGCCGAGACCGTGCTCAAGATCCAGTTCCCGCATCCCGAGTGCCGCAACGAGGCCGACGCGCTCCGCCGGTGGGGCGGTGTCGGCGCGATCCGTCTGCTGGCGCACGACCAGACCCGCCACGCACTGCTCCTCGAACGGTGCAAGCCGGGTACCCACCTCTCCGCGGAGGATCCGAACCACGCGCTCGACGTGCTGGTCGGCCTGATCGGCCAGACCGCGGTGCCCGTCGACGACAGGATCGCCTGGGATCGTCTGGACGTGGCCGCCGCGCAGTGGTCAGCCGCCATGGCCGACCTCGCCGCACGCGCCGGGCCCCACGTCGATGCGCGGTTCTTCGCCGCTGCCGCCGAGCTGGCGACCTGGCTGGGTCCGACGCAAGGCCCGGCCGTGCTCGTCAACCAGGACCTCCACGGTGACAACGTGCTGCGCGCCACTCGCTCGCCCTGGCTGGTGATCGACCCGAAGCCGATCGTCGGCGAACTGGCATTCGCCGGGGTCCCGGTGGTGAGGTCCTACGAGTTCGGACACTCGCGTCGCGACGTACGGCACCGACTCGACCGGGTGGCCGCGGAGTTGGGCGTCGACCGCGACCGCGTGCGCGGTTGGACGGTCGCCCACACCGTGACGTGGCTGGTCGACGCGGCCGGCGAGGTCTTGCACCACCACCTCGACACCCTCGGTTGGCTCCTCGACGACCTTCCCTGACCTCTGGTGCGCGGGCGCCGGACCACCCGGGCCGACCGGTCGAACCGGATCGGTAGCACCATGTTTCGGCGGTCGGGAGCGGGGACAACATGGACGGCGCACCGGGCGGGCCACCCGATCGCAACCTCGGCGGAGGACAGGAACCCATGGCGGAAGCACACGGGCGCGGCTCGTCGCCCCTCCACGACATCGAGCGCAGTGTCCAAGACCGCGCCCGCACGCTCTCCATCGATCCGGATGCCGACGAAGCCGCCCTCCACCGCCTCGTCACCGACGCGGTGGACCAGTGGGAGCTCGACCACCGCCGAGGGAGCCGACCGTTCGCCCTCGCCGACCCCGAGCGCATCGTCGAACGGGCGATGCGCAACCTCACCGGCTACGGACCGCTGGAGCCACTGCTCGCCGACGACGACGTCTGGGAGATCATGATCAACGCGCCGGCGGAGATCTTCGTCAAGCGGCACCGCGGCCCGAGCGGCTACCACGACGAGGTCTTCCACGACGACGACCACGTCATCCGGACCCTGACCAAGATCCTCCAGGACGCGTCGAGCTCCCATCGCAAGCTCGATCCCGCTGAGGGGCTGCAGGATGCCCAGCTCGACGACGGCAGCCGGCTCCACATCGTCCACGGCGACATCGGCCGTGGCGGCCACGTCCTCGTGAACATCCGCAAGTTCGCCGATGTGTCCTTCCACGACCTCGGCCAGCTCGTCGATCGGTCCATGCTGAGCGGCGAGGCCGCCCGCTTCCTCGCCGGGTGCGTCAAGGCCCGGTGCTCCATCGTCTTCGCGGGGGCTCCCGGTTCAGGCAAGACCACGATGCTGTCGTGCTGTTGCGCTGAGCTGGACCCGAGCCTGCGCGTGGTGGTCGCCGAGGAGGTGTCCGAAGCTGACGTGCCCGTCGCGAACGCGGCCCACATGCAGACCCGGCCCGCGCGCGGGGATCGCCCAGCCGTCGACCTCCGACGACTGGTCGCCGGTTTCTTGCGCATGGCGCCCGACGTCGCGATCGTGGGCGAGGTCCGCGATCGCGAGGCCCTGCCCCTGCTGCTCACGCTGTCGTCGGGCGTGAAGGGGTACACCACGATCCACGCGGGGTCTGCCCGCCAAGCCCTGACGCGGCTGCGATTCATCTGCCAGCTCGGTGACGCCGACCTCCCGATGTCGGCGCTCAACGCCGTGGTGTCGGAGGCGGTCGACGTCGTCGTGCACTGCGACCGGACCCACGCCGGCCCGAGGGTCACCGAGATCATCGCGGTGGAAGATCTGGCGGCCGGAGCCGACGCGACGCAGTTCACGGTGTCTCCGGTGTTCGCCCGCGGCGACGCCGGCGAGCTCCGCTGGACCGGCCAGGTCCCTGCTCGGCTCAACCATCGGTTGCGGCAGGCCGGCCACGACCTCCGTGCGATCGTGGACGCGACCCACGCGGTGGACCTCCGTTGATCCCGCTCCTGGCTGCAGCGCTGGCCGCGCTCGGGGTCCACCTCCTGTGGACCGCTCTCGCCTTCGGCTGGGGAGGCGTCGGCCTCGGGCCGGCGCGACCACGGCGACCGCGGCGACCTCACCGTGCCCGCGACTGGCTGGCCGAAGCCGGCCTCGACGACGTCGCTCCCGGCGAGTTCGTCACCGCGTCGGCCACGGTGGCGGTCATCGGTGGGCTGGCGACGTTCGGCGTGTTCGGCTCGATCACCCCGGCACTCTTCGCCGCCGGGATCGGCGGGGCCACGCCCGCGCTCGGGTACCGGTCCCGGCGACGCGGACGGCTCGAGCGAGCACAAGAAGCGTGGCCCCGGATGATCGAGGAGATTCGCATCCTGACCGGATCGGTCGGCCGATCGATCCCCCAGGCGCTGTTCGAGGCGGCCGGGCGCGCGCCCGCCGAGCTGCGCGGCCCGTTCGAGGCCGCCCATCGGGAGTGGTTGATCACCACCGACTTCGCCCGCACCGTCGGCGTGCTCGAAGCGCGCTTGGCGGACCCGACCGCGGATGCCGCGTGCGAGACGCTCCTCGTGGCCCACGAGGTCGGCGGCTCGGACCTCGACGGCCGCCTGGAGGCCCTGGCCGAGGACCGCCTGGAGGACCTCCAGGGGCGTCGCGATGCTCGGGCCAAGCAGGCTGGGGTCCGCTTCGCCCGTCGCTTCGTGTTGATCGTCCCGTTCGGCATGGCCGTGGCCGGCATGTCGGTGGGGAACGGCCGGGCGGCCTACACCTCGCCGGGCGGCCAGGCGGCCGTGCTCGTCGGACTGGTGATGGTCGCCCTCTGCTGGGCGTGGTCCGGGCGGATCCTGCGCCTGCCCACCGAGGATCGGGTGTTCCGACGGTGAGCCGCGCCATCGTCGGCCTCGGCTTCGTCGCCTGGGCGGGGGCGACCCTCGTGTTGTCGGAGATCCGTTGGTTCTCCCGGACCCCGCTCGCCGAGCGGCTCCGCCCCTACCTCGCGGGCGGATGGCAGCAGGCGGCGAAGGGCGGCTCGAAGTCGGTCGACTCGCTCCGCGAGGTGATCGCGCCACTCGCCTCCGCGATCGGCGAACGGACCGCGCACGCCCTCGGCGTGCGCGACGACATCGCCACGCGCCTGGCGCGGGTCCACAGCGATCTCGACCCGACGGCGGCTCGGGTCCGGCAGGTGGCATGGTCGGTCGGAGGCTTCGTGCTCGCCGCGCTCGCGACGGTCTCGCTGTCCCTTCCCACCGCGGCAGGGCTGCTGGCCGTCCTCGGCATCCCGGCCGCGACCTTCCTCGTGATCGAGCAACGGGTGTCGGCAGCTTCGGCGGCGTGGCAGCGACGCCTCTTCCACGAGCTGCCGGTCGTGGGCGAGCAGATCGGCATGCTGCTGTCGGCCGGGTACTCCGTCGGCGCGGCCATCGAGCGGATCGCCGAGCGCGGGGCCGGCGCCTGTGCCCAGGACCTCGCACGCGTCGGGCGCCGGGTGCGCCAGGGCTTGAGCCAAGGCGAGGCGCTGCGCGAGTGGGCCGAGCTCGCTGATGTGGCCGCCGTGCATCGGCTCGTGGCCATCTTGGCCTTGAGTCGAGACACCGGGGATCTCGGGCGGCTCATCTCCGACGAGGCTCGCACGCTGCGACGCGAGGCTCGACGAGAGCTCGCCACCACGATCGAGCGCCGCGAGCAGCAGGTCTGGATCCCGGTCACCGTCGCCACCCTCGTGCCCGGCACGGTCTTCCTTGCCGTTCCGTTCCTCCAGGCCATGCGCCTCTTCGCCGGTGGTTGACCCCGGCCTCGCCCACGTTCGCCCTCACCACTGAGGTCATCCATGTCCGAGCTCGTGCTCCTCACCTACGTCGCGTCGCGAAACGGTCTCCACCGGGCCATCCGCCGAGTCCGAGCTGCCGGGCCCGACCGGCCCGACCTGTCCGACGAGGCCGGCGAGGGCGTGATCTCCGCCGCGATCGCAGTCCTCATCATGGCGTTCCTCGGCGCCTTGATGTGGATGGTCTTCAAGGAGATGTTCACCAGCACGACGGCCAAGACCAAGAGCCAGGTCGACCTCATCGGAGGATGATCGTGACCGGATCTCACCCGGGGGCCGCCGACTCCTCCAACTCGACCCGATCTGAGGCGGGCACCGGCCTCATCGCCACGTCGGCAGGGGTGGCCGCGTTCTTGTCCCTGCTGCTCTTGGCCGTGCAGCTCGCCGTGAACCTCACGACGATCTCCACCGTCAACGCCGCGGGCTACGACAGCGCCCGGCTGGTCGCATCCCACCGCGTCGATCACCGCGATCCCGGCGCGGTGGCTGCCGCGGAACGCGCCGCCGAAGCACGGTTCCACCGATTGCTCGGCACGGCCGGCCGCGACGCGCAGTTCTCGTGGACCGTGGACGCCGATGCCGTGCACCTCCGGGTCCAGGTCGATCCACCGGCCGTCCTGCCGCGCGCCCTGGGCCGATCAGTGGGGCTGGATCGGGTCGATCGCACCTACGTCGTGCGGATCGAGGAGGTGCGCTGATGGGCCGGCGGCGACGCGGGTCTCCTCCACGGCGTCCGTGGCGTACACGAGCGTGGTGGCGCGGCCAGGCGGGGTTCGTCGGCGGCGTCGAGGTCCTGCCGTTCGGGGTCCTGGTGTTCGTCGTCGGCGGACTGCTGCTCGGCAGTGCGTGGGCGGTGGTCGACGCCAAGCTTGCGGTCGACGCTGCCGCGCGTGAGGCCGGACGGGCCTACGTCGAGTCCCCCGATCCGGGCACGGCCGCAGCACGAGTCGATGACGCGGCGCGAGCCGCACTGCAGGGCGCCGGCCGCGATCCGAAGCGCCTGGTGCTCCGTCGGACCGGCTCGGGTGGCCTCCGCTGCTCGGTCGTCGTCCACCGCGCCGCCTATCGCCTTCCGACCATCTCCCTCCCGTTCGTCGGCGGCTGGGGCCGTGGCATCACGGTGCACGGCAGCCATCGTGACGTCGTCGACCCGTTCGCATCAGGCCTGGCCGGCGATGGCGACTGTGCCTGACCGGCGGGCACAGGGCAGCGTGCTCCTCCTGTTCCCGGCCGCGGTGCTCCTCCTGGTCGTGATCGCCTCGCTGGCCGTGGACCGCGCCATCGTCTTCGGCGCCCAGCGGGAGCTCGTCGCCACCGCCGAGACGGCGGCCAACGACGGGGCCGCGGCCGGCCTCGACCTCGACGCCCTCCGCGCCGGCGGCCCGATCCGCTACGACGCGACGCGGGTCGACCGTGCCGTCCGAGCCGCGGTCGGCGACCCCTCGGTCACCGTCTCGTGGATCGTCAGCGACGGGATCGTGCGCGTGCGGCTGACACGCCAGGTGCATCTGATCTTCGCTCCGGCCGTCCCGGGCGGGGCGCTGACCGACGAGCGCATCGTCGCCACCGCGGCGGCGCGTCTCAACGTCCTCGCACCTTGATCCTTTGCATGATGTTTCCTACACTTCCATCCATGGCGATCGGCGTGACCGTAGAAGTCGAGACCCGCCACGGCGAGCCGGTCGTCGTGAAGCGGGCGCTGGACTCCGAGGCGTCCGCCCGTCTCGCCCGCGAGCGCGACCGATTGGAGGCCGCTCGCCATCCCGGCGTCGTCGAGATGCTCGATGCGGCCACGGAGCCGACGGCGATCACCTGCGCGTGGGCCGGCGGGCGGTCGCTCGAGACGGCACGGCCCGGCCTGGCCGGCTCCGTCGCCCTGCTGGCATCGGTCGCGTCGACGGTCGCCGACCTCCACGACCTCGGGATCGTCCACGGCCGAATCGAGCCGTCCCACGTCGTCATCGACCGTCTCGGTCGGCCTCGCCTCTGCGGCATGGCTGGGGTGCCGCCCACCGAACCCGAGCCGGCAGCGAGCGATGACGTGGGCGGGCTCGGCCGGCTGATCGAGTTGCTCGTGGGCGTCGGCAACGAATCCGAACCCATTCCGAGCCGTCGGTGGGGTCGTCGTCGATGGACGGGCTTCCACCGCCGGGCGTTGCAGACGCTCGCCGACCAAGCAACCGATCCGGACCCGACCCACCGCCCGACGGCGCGGGGGCTCGCTCGCGCCCTGGCCGAGGTGATGCCCGAGGCTCGCCTCGCTCCTGCTCCTCCGCCCGCTCCTGGTCCTGCTCCCGGGCCGGCGTGGCCCGAGGGCGCGTCGACGGCGACCGCCGAACCGCTCCTCCCCTGGGCCGAGTGGGCCGGCGAGGCGAGCGACCTGGCGATGGAACCCGGGGCGATGGCCGACACCGCGGCCCTGGCGGCCTTCACGGAGGAGGCACCCGTGGAGTTCGGTGCACCCCCGAGCCCGCCGCGATCCCGGCTCGCCCGCACCGAGCCCACGCGGTCGCGGGCCGTCGCGGCCGCGGTCACGCTGGGGGCGGTGGCGCTGGTCGGGCTCATCGGGTTCCGTACGCTCGCCCGTCACCGCGCCGGTCCGGGCCTACGTCCCGGAGCGGCTGCGGCGGTGGCTGCGTCCGCCTCCCCCGCGGGACCCGCCCTGGCCCAGCCGGTCGCGACGACGGTCCCACCCCCACCCGCGCCGGTTCGGCCCCACGGACCGTGTCCGCCGGTCGCGGAACCGCGAGCCGACGTCGAGGGCGACGGCTGTCCCGAAGCGGTGCACATCGCCGGATCGACGATCCAGGTCGGATCCCGTCGGTTCGCGGCGGGCGAACCGCACGACCTGATCGCGGTGGGCGACTGGGACTGCAACGGAACCGCGACGCCCGCCGTGATCCGGCCGGCCACCGGTGAGGTGTTCGTCTTTGCTCGATGGGCCACGAGCTCGCGCCCCGTCACGATGGCGCCGACCGCGGTCGTCGTCGGCGTCCGAGCCCCGACCGACCGGACGCCTCACCGGTGCGGGCCGCTGCGCGTGCGGCGGGACGACGGGACGACCGAGGCCGTACAACCCGATCGGAGTGGTTCGTGACCATCACCGTCATGCAGGGACACAGCGATCGCTGGCGGGGGCGGCCCCATGCGACGTGGACCCGGCCCCTCGCTCGCCTGGGAGCATCGGGCGCGCTGCTCGGGCTCCTCGCGGCGTTGATGGCGCTCGGCCACGGGCGGCTCGCCGGGCCAACAGGGTGGTCAGACGGCGAGGTGCGAACGTGGGCCGAAGGTCGAGACGCGGTCACCATCGCCATGGCTGGACTGCGCGTCGTCGCCCTCGCGCTGGTGGGCCAGCTCGGGCTGGCCGCCGGCGTCACGGCCCTGGGCACCGCCCTTCGCCTCCCGGCCTTGGTGCGCGCCGCCGACCTGCTGACGATGCCCGGAACCCGGGGCCTCATGCGGCGACTCGCCGGGCTTGGCCTGTCGGCCGCCTCGCTCGCTTCGCCTGCTGGCCACGCCCACCACGGCGTCGCCGTCCACCATCGCGAGCCCGCAGCACGCGCCGCGCCCACGCTGGCACCGCACACAGCCACGCTCCGGAGCATCGAGGTCGGCGGTTCGCGTCGTGCGACCTTGCAACTGCTTCCAGCGAGCGGAGGGGCCGCGTCGAACCACGCGGCCACGATCACCCAGCTTCCCGATCGAGTCGCACCTGCTAATCCCCATCCGCTCCCGGTCTCGGGCTCGACGTCCGGCGGGACGTGGCGCGTCGATCCCGGTGACCACCTGTGGTCGATCGCCGAGACCACGCTCACCCGGACCTGGCACCGGGCACCGACCGAACCAGAGACCGACGGGTACTGGCGGGCGGTGATCGCCGAGAACCCGCAGATCACCGAGCCGGACCTGCTCCACCCCGGCCAGATCGTGCGCCTCCCGCCCCCACCGGCCCCCGATTCGTCCCGCTGACCGCCGGGGCCACCGCGACGACGATCAGGTCCAGCGCCCCTGGCCGAGGACGCGGAGGTCGCGGGTCAGTGCGGCCTGGCGGACCATCGGGTCGTACAGGCGGTGGGCCAGCTCGTCGTCGGTGAAGGCGAACATCCCCGCGGGGTGGATGACGTCGTAGCCGCCGGTCGCGTCCTTCGGGCCGAACGACACCTCGCCCTGATCCAGGTCGGACAGGGCTCGGGCGATGACCTGCGGCGTGGCCGTGAGGCCGACGAACGTCGGGTCGATCCGGTCCAGGTAGGTACGCAGCACCTCTGGGGTATCGCGGCGGGTGTCCACGCCCACGAACAGCACGAGCGGCCGACTGCCCGCGCCGCTCCCGACGGCCTCGCGTGCACGGGCGATGGCGTTGAGCTCGGTCGGGCACACGTCGGGGCAATGCGTGAAGCCGAACAACAGCAGCGCCAGCCGACCCGCCGTCCGTTCCCGCAACGGGAAGGGCTGACCGTGCCCATCGGTGAAGGTCACGTCCGGCTTGCCGTAGGGCGGATCGAGGATCTGGCCGCCCCACCCGTCGTCGGAGGCGTCCCCGTGGTCGGGGATGCTCGAACGGCCGAGGCTGCACGACGACAGGGCGAGCCCCGCAGCCGTTCCCGCCACGCCCGCCAACAGGCGTCGCCGGGTGATCGCAGGCGCGGATGGAACCGACCACGTCATCCCTCGGCCCACGTCTGCCAGACCGCGGCGATGCGGTCGGCTTCCCAGCGGCCGTCGTGGATCAGGGCTCGGTGGCGGATCCGGAGCTCCTCCCCGGCGACGAGCGGCATGGCGCTCTCCCAGAGGAAGGCGGCGTTGGCGAAGTTGCTCCAGCCGTCGTCGCCGTAGGTGTCGGCACGGGTACTGGCGTAGAAGGGCACGGGGTGGCGGCGATTGCTCGGGTGATCGAGCAGGGCGATGCCGGCCTCCGGCCGGTCGGGCTCCGCGGCCACCGTGCCCGTGAGGTCGAGCCACCGCGAGCTCACGCCGAGCACGCGCTCGTGCTCGGACCCGTCGTCGAGCAGGAGCCGCGTGTCGACCAGGTCAGCGGGCCCGCGAACGGTGAAGCCGCCGTAGCCGCCCCACGTCGTGAACTCGGTGCGATCGAGCAAGACGTCGGTCGCCGGGACGAGGGTCGTATCGAGGTCGATGGCGTAGGCATCAGCTGAGATCGGGACGTGGCGAAGGGTCCGGCGCTCCACGATCGCCACCGTCTCGCGGTCGGGCCGGATCCAGTCGACGGATCCGGAGATCGTGACCGTGCCGTCGCCCGGCTCGTCGACGCTCGGTGGGCCCTGGTGGCGGAGCACCCCATAGGGCGCCATCTCCTCCCAGAAGTTGTCGGCGTCGACGAACTTGACGGTGAACCACAGGCCGTGGTGCCACGGGTGGTCGTCGGGCGCGTCCCTCGTGAGCAGGTGCCCACCTGGGGCCCGGACGGGGTGCAGGAACGGGCGCCGGCTCGCCGCCCACTCGTAGTTCCAGAGGTCCACCACGCCGATGCCGGTGTCGGTCCGGAGGACGGCCGACCCGTCGGTGCCGGTCACGGTGCCCACCCGCCGAGGGCAGGGTGGTCGGCCGGGAGCGGGAGCGCGACCTCTTGGCCGGCACGGCTCGAGACGTAGATGGCGGTCACGAGCTCCAGCATGGTGCGTGCATCGGCCAGCGTCACCGGGAGGGCGGTGCCGGCCGCCCGAGCGTCGGCGTAGCGGTCGAACTGGCCGATGTAGTCCTCGGTGCCCGGTTCGAAGCCGGCGAGGGCAGCGGTGATCTCGTCCTCGCGCCCAGCGGCCGGCGTGAAGGTCCACGGGTCGAAGCTGTTCGTGTAGGCATCGGTGCCCGACTCGGCGGTCACGTTGGCGAACGTGAAGCGGTGGCGGCTCAGCTCCACGGTGGAACCGAGCGTGGCCGAGAGGGTGGCCATGGAGCCGTCGGCCCACCGCAGCGTCGCGACCGCGGAGTCCTCGGTCTCGACGTCGTTCACGAGGGTGCCCACCCGGGCGAAGACGGCCACGGGCGGGCCCAGCACGTGGACCGCCATGTCGAGCAGGTGCACGGCGTGGGTGGTGACCACGCCTCCGAGCTCGGTCGCCCACCGGCCGCGCCACGGCGCGTCGTAGTAGTCGGCGCCGCGGGTCCAGGCCAGGTCGATGTTGGTGACGAACGGCCGGCCCGCCAAGCCCTGGTCGACCAGCGCCTTGAGCCGCTGCAAGCCGTTGCCGAACCGGTACTGGAAGACCGGCATCACGTGGTGACCGGTCTCCTCGCTGATCGCCGCCAATTCGTCGACCTCGTGGACCGACGCCACCAACGGCTTCTCGCAGATCACGTCCTTGCCCGCCCGCAGCGCGGCCTCCACCTGGACCCGGTGCTGCGCCGGCGGCGTGCAGATGGCGACCACATCGATGTCGTCGGCCGCCCAGATCGCCTCGGGATCGGTCTCGGCTCGGACCCCCGTGAGCCAGCCCGCCACCTCGGTGGCCCGCTCGGCATCGACGTCGCACACCGCCACCACCCGATACCGAGCCCGCAGCTCGTGGAACGCCAACAGGTGCATGCGCCCGATGCCGAGCCC
>JAOBWM010000084.1 GCA_025463365.1 Acidimicrobiales bacterium | reverse complement strand
CCAAGCCTTCACGCTGCGTGAGCTGCGCCGATGGAGGTCAGGCATGGAGCATGTCGGAGCCATCTTGGAACGCGAAGGGGAAGTGCTCGACACGCTCCTGTTCAAGCTCGTCGAAATCCGGTTGCTCCTGCACGCTGACGAGGCCCGGTTCCTCCCCCGTGCCACCCGCGAGGTCGATCGGTCCCGGACCCGAGCCCGCGAGGTCGGCCTGCTCCGCGCCGCCACCGTCGCCACGATCCGGCCGGGCGCGACGCTCCGCAGCCTGGCGAGCACGGCCGACGGACCGTGGCCGGCGATCCTGCGCGATCACCACCAGGTGCTGTGCGGCCTGCTCACCGAGATCGAGGTGGTGACGCACCAGAACGCCGTCCTCGCCCGGATCGCGCTGGACCAGCTGACCCGCCATCCGGTCGGGGTGGGCGCCGCGAGCCTGCGGCCGGTGCGCAACGCCGAGCTCGACCACCTGGCGCGAGGCGCCGCGCTCGACGCCGTGCTGAGCACCGCAGCCCGCCTTCACATGCCCGATCTGGTCGACTTCCTCCGCTGAAGTCCCCCGGCCGGCCCCCCTCGCCCCGCCCTCGTCGCCCGACACTCGCAGCCGCCGCCACGAACCGAACCCGCAGGGTCGAGGTGTGCGCGCCACGACGCGCCCACCACCCCACCCCGCACACACCCGCGCCGCGACGGCCAGGTGTGCGCGCCACGACGCGCCCACCACCCCGCAGCGCACACACCCGCGCCGCGGCCGCCGAGGTGTGCGAGCCGGGACGCGCCCACCACCCCGCAGCGCACACACCCCGCGGTCACCACCCGAGGCGTGCGCGCCACCGTGGTGTGCGCGCCAGGACGCGCCCACCACCCCACACCGCACACACCCGCGCCCCGGCGGCCGAGGCGCGCGCGCCAGGACGCGCCCACCACCCTGCAGCGCACACACCCGCGCCGCGGCAACCGACGTGCAGGCGGCCCAGGCGCCGCAGCAAGCGTGGGCGGCGCGGACGGCGGCGGACTCGACGGCGCAAGCGGCCGGGAGATCAGGATCGCCGGGGATCAGCGCGGCGAAGAGCGGTGACTACCGCACGCGTGCAAGCAAACGTCGATGCCGGCGCCGGCGCCGACGCCGACGCCGATGTCGATGTCGATGTCGATGCCGGCACGGGATGTTGCCGGCATGGGATGTGGCATCGCACCCAGACGCGCCCCGGCCGGGCCCGAGGGCCCGGCCGAGTGGACACGCCTGGGTGGGATGCAGGCGAGGCGATTGCGTTGGGGAGCCGTCAGGCCGTGGTGGCGAGCTGGTCCTGACCGATGCGGTCGTGCCAGTGGCTGGCATCGGCGATGGCCGAGGCGTAGCCGGCCTTGCGGCGGGCGACCCGGCCCTGCGGGGCCTCCTCGACCTGCTCCGCCTCGTACTGGGCGGTGATGCCCTCACGGAGCATCTCCAGCGCCTCGGAGCGGAGCTGGGAGATGCGGCTCTCCGTCACCCCGAGGAACGTGGCCAGATCCTGGCTCTTGCGGCCCTCGAGGAAGTAGCCGACCACGACGAGGCGGTGGCGCTCGGGGAGCAGGTGCACCGCGTCACGCAGGTACGACTTGAGCTCACGGTTCTCGAGCTCCTCGGAGGGCTCGAGCGTGGTGTCGTCGGTGAGCACCTCGACCAGGGTGAGATCCTCGTCGCCGTCGTTCACGTCGTACTCGAGGGCGAGCACCACGGAGCGGAACATCTTGTCCTGCAGGCGGCGCAGCTCCTCGGGGCTCACCCCGAGGGCCTCGGCGGTCTCGTCGGGCGACGGCATCCGGCCGAGGTTGCTGGCCAGGCGCTGTTCGATCGACTCGAGGCGGCGGGCCAGGTTGCGAACCGAGCGGGGGGCCCAGTCGGCGGCCCGGACCGCATCGAGGATCGCGCCCCGGATGCGCTGGGCGGCGAACCGGTCGAACGGCACGCCGCGGGACTCGTCGTAGCGGCGAGCCGCCTCGACCAGCCCGAGGGCACCGGCGGTGGCGAGCTCTTCCCGATCGACGTGGCGGGGGAAGTTCACCGCCACCTGGAAGACCACGTGCCGCACCAGCGGAAGGTGATCCTCGATCAGCTTTTGAACCTGTGGATCCGTGCCGTTTTCCATCATCATCGCCCCTCGTTGTTTCCAGTTCCCGTGTCCAGTGGGTGTACCGAAATGTCGGGTATCGGGGTGCGCTACTTGAGCGATTCCTCGGGTCTGGGAAGTCCAATGATCCATTTGACCCAGTTTGACGGCCGCTTGCCCGCGAAAGCTCGCCGAACGCGGTCGACCGCCCACGGAACGTACAGGCCCGATGGGGTGCGACGACGGATGGCACCTGCGGCGGGCCGCCAGGCTCGGTCCCGGTGCGAGCCGGCCGACCCCGCTTCGTGCGCTGCGGGCAACGCCCACGGAGCGGCCGATCAGCCGAAGACGGCGACCTTGACCCCGCGACGGCCCAGCTCCGACAAGAACGCCTTGGGCTCCACCATCGACGCGAGCCCGCCCGCGCCCGATCGGCGAGCTCGACCCGCGCCGAGCTCCACAGCGGTGAGGGCTGCGACCGCGCCGCCGGCCACGCCGGGGCGGTCCATGGCACCAAGGATCTCAACCCGGATCCCGTCGTCGCCGCGCCCACGGACCTCGACGCGCACCGCGCCCAGGCCGCCCTCGGGGTGCGGCGGCCGCAGCATCGGCAGCCGGGAGGTGAGACGGTCGCGCCGCGTCGCAGCCAGGCGGGCGGTCACGCGCCCGACGCCGGGGAACGCCGGCACCAGCAACAAGGCATCGGGCAACGCGGCGCGGTAGCAGTCCGACGCTCCGATCGGATCGGGGAACCAGCTCAGCTCGCGGCCCGAGCCGGCCGGCCGACGCTGCCAGCCCCCGTCGCGCCAGTCGACCGCCACCCCGCCGAGGGACCGGTGGTGCTGGCGGGCGCACGACGGGCCGCCCGTTCCGAGCCGCGACACGTGGATCTCGTCCACCGTGTCGAGCCGATCGGCCGCGAACCGCGCCAACAGGCACGTGAGGCCGGGCGAGAACGTGGCCCCGATGGCCAGCGGCACCTCACGAGCCTCTGCCTCGGGGCCAAGGTCGAGCAGGGCCGTCACCTCGTCGATGTCGTCGGAGGTGGTCACCGTGGGGGTGCGCCGAGCGATGAGGTCGCGGGCCAGGCCTGCCTGGGTCCCGACGGGGGAGGCCAAGATCACGACATCAGCGTCGGGCGGACCTACGTGGGAACCCGCTTCGGCCACCGCCTTGGCCCCGAGCGAGGCCGACACCTCCTCCACGCGGGCGGAATCGGGTGAGCGGAGCACGATCTCGTGCACGGCGTCGGTGGACGCGAGCTGGCGGGCGGCCCGGGTGCCCACGGCGCCCAGGCCGACGACGGCGACCCGCATCAGTTGGCGAGCTCGTCAGGGGTCAGCTCGCGCCAGCCGCCACGCTGGGGCGGCGTACCCCCCGTGCCGCGGACCCGCAGGACCGCGGCGACCCCGCCGGCGATGCCCAGTGCCACCAGTGCTCGGCGGATCATCGTCACGGTGGCCTCCGGCTGGTGGGAAGAAGATCTTCGTGGGGCTAGCTGGATTCGAACCAGCGACCTCACCCTTATCAGGGGTGCGCTCTAACCAACTGAGCTATAGCCCCGAGCGGACGCTGACGGTAGTGGCTGCCTGGCAACCGATGCGAACCGTTCTGGCGCTGGTCACGCCACCGTGCGACCGGTCAGCCCGGATCAGACGTCTTCCTCGATCACCGTGAGGCGGATGCCCCCGGTGATCTCGCTGATGAGGTTGATGAGGGCGGTCGCCAGGACCGTCGCCACCGTGCCGGCCAGGACGGCGACGGCACCGATGGCCATGCATGCCTTGAACATGCGGTCGCCGTAGAAGTGGTAGTTCTCGAGGCCGACGTCGGACATGAACGACTGCAGCTTGTCGATCTGGCCGCTCTTGTACAGCAGGCCCCACAGCGCTGCGATCGTGGCGAGGACGGCGACGTAGAGGCACATGTACACGACGAGTGACAGCTTCAGCACCGACCACAGGTCGATCCGGCGCACGACCCTGCGCACGCGCCGGCCGCGACGACGACCGCGGCCGACCGGCACCGACGAGAGCGAGCTCGACGTGCCGTTCGAGGTCGAGCCGGCCGCGGTGGTGGCGGCCGGCAAGGGGTCGAGGGCAGGAGATGGAGCCGACGCGGGCGCCGCGGCGGCCGCCGGAGGTGCGAGCGGGCCAGACCGCAGATCGTCGAGGGTCGGCCGCGTCGGCACGGCTGGGGTGGCCACCGTGGCGTCGGAGGGCCCGAAGCCACGCGGGCGCTCTGACGCCTCGGATGCAGGACGCTCAGGGGCGAGGCGTTCCGGCGCGGCGCGCTCGGATGCGGCTTCAGAGGAGGCGGGACGATCCGGGCGAGGCGGCCGACGGGGGCCGCCACCGGCCCGAGGTGCGTTCACCCGGGCCGCCGAGGCGACGGCACCGTCTTCACGATCGCTGGTCTCCTCGCGGGAGTCCGAGGGAGCGGGTCCCGGGTGGTCGGCAGACACGGCGGGCAGCTTACGGGATGTCGGGCGGCGGTCCGCAGGCAGCGCTGCCGTCGGCAGCGCGGGCCGGACCGGCGGGGGCGTCCACCAGATCCCCGCCGGGCAGGCGCGGCGACCGGTGTGGAGGTGGTCGACCGGTCCGATCACGGACCCCCGCCCAGCGCGTCACCCGAGTCGGTCGCGATCCATCGAGCTCGGGCCGCGGCCCGCACGCCGCGACGCTCCACGGTGACCTCGACGCCGTCGCCATCCTC
>JAOBWM010000055.1 GCA_025463365.1 Acidimicrobiales bacterium | reverse complement strand
CGGTTCTGGCTGTGCTGGTTGACCCACTGGATCGGGTCGGTCTGGAGCACGAGCTTGCTCTCGACCGCGATCCCGCCGAGGAAGATCACCAGCGCCGCCACCATGAGCGGCACGGCGGCCCGGCTCGGCAGGCCGCCGAGCCGCACGACCAGCCGGCCGAGCGCGCCCTCGCGGAAGTCGCGGCCCTGCGTCGGCGACTTGTACTCGCGGATGCCGAGGGCGGCGAGCGGGACGATGATCGAGCAGAAGCAGATCACGACGATGCCGACGCCGAGCAGCCGGCCGAAGTCGCGGATCATTGGGACCTTGGCGAAGCGCAGCGCGAGGAACGCGAACACCGCGTCGAAGGTGACCACCAGGAGCGCGGGACCGAGGTTGCGGGCCGTCTCCTGGATCGGGTGCTCGTTGCGGTCGATCACCACCTCTTCCTCGACGCGCGCGTGCATCTGGATCGCGTAGTCGATGCCCACGCCGAGCATCACGGGCAGGCCGGCGATGGTGACGATGGACAAGGGGATGTGGAGGTAGCCCGCCAACCCGAACGCCCACGTGACGCCGACCAGGATCACGGCGAGCGGCAGGAGCCGCCAGCGCACATCGAAGAAGACGAGGAGGATCACCACCATGATCGCGATCGCGATGGCACCGAGGGACAAGATGCCACCGCGGAGGTAGTCGTTGATGTCCTTGAGCAGGACCGGGGCCCCGGTGGTGAGGACCGACCCTCCCTCGATCCGGCGGTGCTCCCAGGCCTGCTTCACGGCGACAGCCCCCGCACCCTCGACCTCGATCGAGGCGTTGCCGCGGAGCCGCACGATCATCTGGGCGTGGCGCTCGTCGAAGAAGCTCGAGCGCAGCGGCTTGCGGATGGCACCCGTGTTGTCGTGGAGGAGCACGTCCACCCACTTGGGGTTGGACAGGGTGCGATCACCGGGACTCGACGCGAGGAACGGCGCCAGGCGCTTGGCGGTGATGCCGAAGTCCGCGGTGCGGGCCTCGACGCCGGCTGAACCGGCCGGTTCGGACTCCGTGGCCTCGTTGGTGGCCGTTGCCGCGATGGACTTGGTGGGATCGAACGCCTTGGCGTCGGTCGGGTCTTCGGGTGTGCGCGACAGGAGGTTCGCGCTGTAGTCGAGGGTGTCCAGCGGCGACAGGACCGCTTCGACCTCGCTGTTCTTCTCGATCTCGGCCTTGGCGGCGCGGAGCACATTGGCGTTCGCCGGCTTCGCCAGCTCGGCGACCGTGTGATCGCCATCCATGGTGAACAGGACCAGCATGATCTGGCCACCGAACAGCTTCTGGTACTCGACGTTGTCCTTGGCCACCTGGTCGCCCTTGTTCAGGTAGCTGTCCTGGCCGGTGGAGAACTGCAGCTTCGGGATGCCGAGGCCGAGCACCAAGGTGATGGCGAGGCCGACGACCGAAACGAGGCCGGCACGCTTGCCGAGTTGGACGGCGAGCTTCGACCAGAAGGTGCGCACGGGGGGAGCCTCCGAGGGGTCCAGGGCGGGCGGGACCGGCGACCTTACCCGGAGGCGGTGACGAGGTGCCGGGGGACATGGGGGTGTCGAAGGCAACCGTTGCGTGGCGCCTCCATGACGGCCATCTAACGTCCCCGCGGTGTCGCAGGACGTCCGGGTGGTGCACGTGGTGGCCAAGACGCACCTCGATCTCGGCTTCACGGCGTTGGCCGCCGAGGTCGAGCGCCGCTACCTCACGGACTTCTTCCCGCGGGCGGTGGCCGTGGCCCAGGAGCTGATCGATCGGGGCGGTTCCGAGCGGCTCATCTGGACCACCGGCTCGTGGATCTTGGACCGGGCGCTCGGCTGCGAGGCCACCGAAGACGGCGGCGCCGCTGGGGACGCCGGGGACGCCGACCGGGACACCCCGCTCGCCGATGCCGTCGCCGCCGGGCACCTCGCCTGGCATGCGCTGCCCCTGACCACCCACACCGAGCTGATGGACGCCGACCTCGTGCGGTCAGGCCTCGCCATCAGCCGCGACCTCGATGCACGGTTCGGCCGCACCACCACCGCCGCCAAGATGACTGATGTCCCGGGCCACACGCGGGCCCTCGTGCCGCTGCTGGCCGAGGCCGGCGTGACCTTCCTGCACATCGGCGTCAACCCCGCCTGGCCGGTGCCCGACGTGCCGCCGGTGTTCCGTTGGCGCTCGCCCGACGGCGCCGAGGTCACCCTCGGCTACCAATCTGGGGGCTACGGGGGCGAGGTCGTGGTGCCCGGATGCCCCGAGGTGCTCGCCTTCCTCCACACTGGCGACAACCTCGGACCACCGACGGCCCAAGGCGTGATCGAAGCCCACGCGGCACTGCAGGCGCGCCACCCCCGTGCCGAGGTCCGCGCCTCCACGCTCGACGCCTTCGCCCGCGCCCTGGCGGCCAGCGGCGCCCAGGCCGACCTTCCGGTGGTCACGGCGGAGATCGGCGATCCGTGGATCTTCGGCTGCGCCAGCGATCCGCAGAAGGTGGCCGGGTACCGAGAGGTCTTGCGAGACCTGGAGCGCGGGGATCGAACCGGCCGGCTGACCTCCGAGGCCCTCCGATCGGTGCGCCGGGAGCTCCTCCTCGTGGCCGAGCACACATGGGGCCTCGACCAGAAGGAGGCCCTCCCCGATCGCGAGCACTGGGATCTCCCCGGACTCGCGGAGATCCGCGCCACCGCGGCCGGCCGACGGTTCGAAGCGTCATGGGCCGAGCAGCGCGCCTACGTCGATTGCGCCATCGCGATCGAGGGCCCAGAGCGGCAGGCCCGCAAGCGTGACCCCGTTCGGGGACCTGCGCCGTCCAGCCACCTCGCCGATCCCGTGCCTGAGGACGGCATCGTCCGCAGTGCGCGTTGGGAGATCGGCCTCGACCAGGAGACGGGCGCCTTGACGTACCTGGTCGATCGCGTCTCCGGCCGGGTCCTGGCCGACGCCGGGCACCCGCTCGGGCTGGTGTCGTACCAGTCGTTCGACGAGGCCGACTACGAGCGCTTCCATGCCGGCCTCTCGCCCGCGCCCGACGACGAGTGGTGGGCTCGGTGGGACAACACCAAGCCGGGCATCGATGCGGCCGGCGCCCGATCGGGGCGTTGGCCGAGCCGGTTGGTGGATGCCAGGTACGGCCTCCACGACGACGGCTCGCGGCTCTCGCTGGCGGTGCGCCTGGCCTTCGATGACGCCGAGCTCGTGGGCCTGGGGGCCCCGCCCGAGGTGTGGACGACGTGGTCCTGGTCCGACGACGGCATTGACGTCGCCCACCTGGACGGCGCATCGGTCCCCGCCGAGATCGAGGCGACGGTCCGGTGGGCGGCGAAGCCGGCCAGCCGGTTGCCCGAGGCGCTGTGGTGCTCGTTCGTTCCGGTGGTGGCGGAGCCGGAGCGGTGGACGATGGACAAGCTCGGGCAGCGGGTGTCGCCGCTCGACGTCGTGCGTCGGGGTGGCCGTTCGCTCCACGGGGTGGGGGAGGGGGTCCACTACGACGGGCCCGACGGCCCGCTGGTGCTGCGGACCCCCGACGCGCCGCTGGTTGCGCCGGGGGCCCCGAACCTGCTCGATGCCGATCCGCCGGTGCCCGATCTGGCCGGAGGCTGGCACGTGCTGCTGCACGACAACTGCTGGGGCACCAACTTCCCCATGTGGAACGAGGGCCCCGCGGCGTTCGGCTTCACCCTGTCGACCGCGCCATCACGCACCTAGGCGAGCTGGAAGACCACCTTCACCTGCACGTTGAGCTTCTGGGAGCCGGGGGCGATCGGGACCGAGCTGGCTTGGGCGCCCACGTCGTAGGTGGTGAGCGCGGTACGAGAGCTGAAGTTCTGGACGTTGACCTCGGTGATGGTGCGGGCCTCGCCGAGGTCGGTTCCGGCCGCCTTCGCCATCTGTTCGGCCTGGGCCTTGGCCCGCTTCACGGCGTCGATGCGGGCGGTGCTGACGAGCTCGTCGTCGTCCTGGAAGCCGAGGCGGAAGCCGCCGACGCGGACGTGGTTGTCGCCGCCGGCCACGAGGTAGTCGAGCTTGGTGCCAGCCGAGTTCAAGGAGCGGAACGTGATCTCGAGGGAGTTGTGGGCGATGTAGCCGGTGATCTTGCCCTTCTTGTCGTAGGTCGGTCCGATGTCGAGCGACTGGGTGCTGACGTCCTTGTCGTCGACGGCCGTCATCCTCAGCTGGTCGAGGACCTTGTGGGTCCGGGCGTTGTTGTCGTGCAGCACCTCGGCGGCGCTGGCGCCGCCGCTCGTGATGGTGACGTCGACGATCATGCTGTCAGGGACGCCCTTGGACGAACCGGTGGCCGTCACGGTTACCGTGCGGTTCGTCGACGTCGACGAACCCTTGGTGGCCTTCGTCGTCTTGGTGGCCCGGGAGGTCTCGGCCTCGGCGGACTTCGAGCAGCCCGCGAGCAGGACGAGGGCGACCCCGACGAGAGCCACCCGCACGGTCCGGGACCGGTGCCAGGCCGGTACGGCGTGGCGGGACGTGGGTACTGCGGGCATGACGGACCTCCGAGGTCGGGGAGCGGCTCCCCTCCGCGGGGCAGCGCAGGTCCGACGACCGGCAGCCACCGCCGGTTCCCGTCAGTGCTCGCCCACCTGCTGGATGAACTGGCGGAGCCGGGCCGTGGCCGGGTTCTCCAGCACCGTCGAGGGCGGGCCCGCTTCAGCCACCACGCCCTGGTCCATGAACACGATCCGGTCGGCGACGCGGCGGGCGAAGCCCATCTCGTGGGTGACGACGATCATCGTCATGCCGTCCGAGGCGAGGTCGCGCATGACCTCCAGCACCTCGCCGACGAGCTCGGGGTCGAGCGCGGAGGTGGGCTCGTCGAACAACATGAGCTTGGGCTTCATGGCCAGGGCGCGGGCGATGGCGACGCGCTGTTGCTGGCCGCCGGAGAGCTGGGCCGGGTACGACGCCAACTTGTCGCTCAGCCCGACCCGTTCGAGCAGCTGCTCGGCCCGGGCGCGCACTTCGCCCTTCGGTTCCCGCCGCACCTTGATGGGTGCTTCCATCACGTTGCCGAGCGCGGTCATGTGGGGGAACAGGTTGAAGCGCTGGAACACCATCCCGATGTCCTGGCGGGCCTTGGCCACCTCGCGGTCGCGGAGCTCGTGGAGCTTGTTCCCCACCTCGCGGTAGCCGACGAGTGCGCCGTCAACGCTGAGGCGGCCGGCATCGACCTTCTCGAGGTGGTTGATGCACCGCAGGAACGTGGACTTGCCCGAACCCGAAGGACCGATGAGGCACATGACCTCGCGTGGTTGGACCTCGAGGTCGATGCCTTGGAGGACCTCGAGCTTGCCGAACCACTTGTGGACGCCTTGGGCCTCGACCATCGGGCGCCCGCTCGTGGCCGCGGTGGCGAGCGGCGCGGTGTCGGCGCTCACAGGGCTGCCTTGCGCGCTCGGGACGCTTGCCAGTTGCGGACCAGCTCGATCGCCTTCTGGCGCGGGGTCGGGGGCAGGTTCCGCAGCGAGCCCCGCGCGTACCGGCGCTCCAGGTAGTACTGACCCACCGACAGCACCGAGGTGAGGAACAGGTACCAGATGCTGGCCGTCACCAGCAGCGGGATGACCTCGAGCGTCCGGCCGTAGATCCGCTGGGCCACGCCGAGCGTCTCGGCCACGGTGATGGTGGCGGCGAGCGAGGTGGTCTTGAGCATCGAGATCGTCTCGTTGCCGGTCGGCGGGATGATCACCTTCATGGCCTGCGGGAGGATGATCCGGCGCATGGTCTGGAGCCGGTTCATCCCGAGGGCGCAGGCCGCCTCGTCCTGGCCCTGGTCGACCGACAAGATCCCCGCTCGTGCGATCTCGGCCATGTAGGCGCCCTCGTTGAGGCCGAGTCCGAGGCACGCCGCCACCAGCGCGGTGACCAGCTCCTTGGGGTCTTGGGGCAACCAGCTGGGGCCGAACGGGATGCCGAGCGAGATCCGGTTCACCACGTTGGGCAGGCTGTACCAGAAGAGCAGCTGCACGTACACGGGCGTCCCGCGGAAGAACCAGATGTAGAGCCACGCGCCGCCCGACAGGATCGGGTTGGCCGAGAGCCGCATCACCGCGAGCGCGACGCCGATCACCACCCCCATCACCATGGCGATGACGGTCAGCTTCAAGGTGACCCCGACCCCCATCACGATCGAGTGGTCGAAGAGGTAGTGCCGGGCGGTCGAGAAGCCGATGCCGTCGTTGGTGAAGAACCAGTGGGCGAGCTGCGCAGCCACCACGAGCACGATCGCTGCCGAGACCCACCGACCCGGGTGCCGCACGGGCACGGCGCGAATCGCTTCGGGCCGTACCCGTGGGGTCCCCGGGTCGAGGGTGTCGGCGGGAGACATGAGCGTCAGCGGCCCGGGCCGCTCAGGACGTGGCCCCGTTGATCACGAACGTCTTCACGGCACCGGCCTCGACGCCCCACGTGTTCATGATCTTGTCGTAGGTGCCGTCGGCCTTCAGCTTCTCGAGGGCGGCCTGGATGGCCTGGGGGAGGCCCTTGTAGTCGGCTCCCTTGGGGATGGCGATGCCGTAGGGCGCGTCGCCGTAGGAATCGCCGGCCAGCTCGAACTTCCCGTTCGACTGCTTCACCGCGTAGGCCGCGACCGGGCTGTCGGCCATGGACACGTCGGCCCGGCCCGATGACAGGGCGATGTTGGCCGCGCCCTGATCCTGGAACGTGAGGACGTCGGGGGCTGCCTTGCCGGCGTCGGTGCACGTCTTCTTCTGGGCGGTGGCGTCGTCGAGCTGGGTGGTGCCCTTCTCGACGGCGACCTTCTTGCCACAGATGTGGTCGAGGGAGGTGATGTCGGCGTTCTCGCCCTTCTGCACGTAGAAGGAGGTGCCGGCGCTGAAGTAGTCGACGAAGTCGACCGTGGCCTCGCGCTCCTTGGTGTCGGTGAACGACGACATGCCGAGGTCGAACCGCTTCCCGAGCGACGGGATGATGGCATCGAAGTTGGCATTGGAGACCTCGACGTCGAGGCCCATCACGCCGCCGAGGGCCTTGGCGAGGTCGGCGTCCATCCCGATGACCGTCTTGTTGTCGGTGTCGAAGAACTCGTTCGGGGCGTAGGACGCGTCGGCGGCCACCGTGATCTTGCCCGCCTTCACGAGCTTGTCGGGGACCATGGCGGCGATCTTGGCGTCCTTCTCGGACGTGCCCGAGCCGGCGCCGCCGGAGCTGGTCTTGGTGTTGTCGCTCGAGCCGCACGCGGCGGCTCCGAGCAGCAAGGTGGCGGCCAGGGCCGCGGCCTGCAAGCGGCGGGTGGAGAACTGCGACATGGTGGTGTTCCCTTGGTGCGATGGGTCTGCGAATGGACCTCGGGAGGTGTCCCGCCCCCGGTCCGCGTGATCGTACGCAGAATCCAGCGATCCGAACGTGAAGGTGGCATGAACCAGAGCTGACGGCGACGTGGCGACGGCGGGCGGTTTGCCGGGTTGGCGCCGGGGGGTGGGCGGGCTGGCAGGCTTCCCCGATGTTCGCTCCCCTCATCGAGGAGTGGGACACCGCCCTCCGCAGCGGTGACCCCCTCTCCTTCCCGGGCTACGCGGGCAAGCTCGCGTCCCTGCCCCACGAATCGGTGCGGACGGGCCTGGCCGATGGGTACGTCCTGATCGAGGGCGACTTCGACGTCATCGGTGGCTCCATGGGCCTCGTCCACGGTGAGAAGGTCGTCCGGGCCCTCGACCGGGCCACCGAGCGGCGGCGGCCGGTCGTGGTCGTCACCCGGTCCGGCGGCGCTCGCATGCAAGAGGGGATGGTGTCGCTCGTCCAGCTCTCGCGCACCGCGGCGGCGGTCGGTCGCCATGCCGCCGCCGGATTGCTCTCGGTCTCGGTCCACCGGTCGCCGACGACCGGCGGGGTCTTCGCGTCCTACGGTTCGCTCACCGACCTGCGGGTGGTGGAGACGGGCGCCACGATCGGCTTCGCCGGACCTCGGGTCGTGTCCCAGACCACCGGCCACGACGTCGACGGCTCGTCCCACACCGCCGAGACGGCGCTGGCCGCAGGGCTGGTCGACGCGTCGCTGCCGGCGGACCAGATCCCCGCATGGGTCGAGGCCGCCCTCGGCCGCGCCGATGCCCCGCTGCGGGCCGCGCGGCCGCCGACACCGATCCGTCAGGCGACGACGCCGGTCTTGGCCGAGGGCGAGGCCGACCCGAACCCGGCGTGGGCCGCGGTCCTCGCGGCCCGCCGGCTCGGTCGGCCGAGCGGCATCCACGTCGCCGCTGCCGCCTGCTCGTCGTGGACCGAACTCGCACCCGGGACCGAGCCGGCGCTGCGGACCGCCCTGGCCACGGTGGCCGGCCGCCGTGTCGTCGTGGTGGCCTTCGATCGCTACGGCGGCCGTGGCATGCCCGGTCCTGACGGCTACCGGCTCGCCTGCCGCGGCATCGCGCTGGCCGACCGCCTGCAGATCCCGATCGTCACCTTCGTCGACACACCCGGCGCCGACGTGTCGCCCGATGCCGAGAACGGCGGCATCGCCCTGGCCATCGCCCGCGCCCACGCGGCGATGGCGGCGGCGACGGTGCCCACCGTCTCGGTCACCGTCGGCGAAGGGGGCAGTGGGGGCGCCCAGGCCTTCTCGGCCACCGATCGCCTGCTCATCCAAGAGCACGCCATCTTCTCGGTGATCGGCCCCGAGGGCGCGGCCGCGATCCTCGAGCGCGATGCCGCCAAGGCTCCTGAGGTCGCCCCCCGCCTGCGGCTGACGTCTCGTGATCTGGTCGATCTCGGCATCGCCGACGCATCCGTCCCCGACGACATCGACGCCACCGTTGCCGCGGTCACCGAGGCGCTCGACGAGGCGGTGCCCGGCGAGCGCGCCGCCCGGCTCGACGCCGCCACCCGCCGCTGGCTCCGCGGCGACGAACAGTAGAGCCTCGTCCGGCGGACACCGACGGTCAGAGGACCGTCGTCTCCAGGATCCTGCCCGTACGGTCGGGTGCGCTCCGGGCCAGGTCAGGAACCACGAACGTGCGCTGGAGCCAGCGGTCCGTGCCGTCGAAGCGGGCGGGGAACGGCGACCGGCCGTGGACGGCCCGGAGGTTGTCCACCACGAGGAGATCGCCGGCTTCGAGCACGACCGAGCGCTGCTGGTCGCCGACGGCGTCGCGCACCTCGTCGAGGGTGCGCTGGGCTTCGACGTCGGTGCCCACCATGAGGTCCGCGTCGTAGGTGAACGAGGGCTCGTCAGCGGTGCCGGTGACCAAGGCGAGCGGCGCGCTCAGGTGCGACGAGCGGGTACCGGTGAACGACTCGTCGACGCCGATCCGGAACCGTGGCTCGCGCATGGCGGCTCGGGTCTGCTCCGACACGGCGTCCAGCACGTCGTGCACCGAGCAGAGCGTCGTCGCGCCGGCGGGATCGCCGCGAAGGCACAGCAGGAGCAGGTAGCGCGGCTTGTGGCGATGGAAGGCGGTCTCGGTGTGGAAGGCGAGCTCGACGTCGGACGAGGTCGAGACCTGGCGCCGGGCGCCGTCGGCCGTCGGCACGATGTCCTGGACGACCTCGCCGCCGTGCTCGGGTCGGTAGCCGATCGGCTGGCCGAGCAGGCGGGCCGCGGTGAGCAGCACCAGCTCGCTGATCCGGTCCTTGCCGACCGATCCGCCCGGCCGCGACGGCGTGGTCGGCACCCGGCCGACGGGGAGCCCGCGCACCAGCGCGGCGCCGGCTCGGGTGCCGTGATCGGCGAGGTCGGTGAGCAGGTCGAGGGTGGGTTCGTCGATCAGCCGGCGCAGGCGCCCGGCGAGCCCGACGAGCTCGTCCAGGGAGAGCGACGCGTCGACGCGCTCGGCGCGGGCTACCAGCTCGGACAGGTCGCCCGCACGAACGGTGGGGATCTCGGCTCGAAGCCGGGCAGTGGTTGCGGTCACGGCGTCGATCCTCTCGATCCTCTCGATCCTCTCGATCCTCTCGCTCCGGGTCCTCGGCTCTGACATGGCCGTTCCACACTACCTCATGATCTGAAACACATGTACCAGGCCGAGCGCGCCGGTACGGTGCCCCGGATGGCACCGAGAGCTCCTGAACACAGCTTCGCCAGCGACAACGCCGCCGGGGTCCTGCCCGAGGTCATGGACGCGCTGGTCGCCGCCAACGAGGGGACTGCCCTCGCCTACGGCGCCGACCCCTGGACCGACCGGGCCGTCGCCGACCTGCGCGAGCGCTTCGACCACCCGGTCGACGTGGCGTTCTGCTGGGGCGGTACCGGGGCCAACGTCGTCGCCCTGCAGGCGCTGCTCCGGCCGTTCGAGGCGGTGATCTGCCCCGAAGGCGCCCACATCAACGTCGACGAGTGCGGCGCTCCCGAGCGCTTCACCGGTTCCAAGCTCATCGACCTCCCGTGTGCCGGCGGCAAGCTCCAGCCCGAGCAGGTCGTGGGCCAGTTGCACGGGATCGGGGACGAGCACCACGTCCAACCACGGGTGGTGTCGATCACCCAGTCCACCGAGGTCGGGACGCTCTACCAGCCCGCCGAGATCGCCGCGATCTGCGAGGTCGCCCACGCCCACGGTCTGCTGGTCCACGTCGACGGAGCTCGCATCGCCAACGCCACGGCCGCGCTCGGTGGTGACCTCCGGGCGTCGACGGTCGACGCCGGGGTCGACGTGCTCAGCTTCGGCGGCACCAAGGCCGGCCTCATGTACGGCGAGGCGGTCGTCTTCCTCACGCCCGGACTGGCCGACCAGGTGGCCTTCATCCGCAAGCAGTCCGCGCAGCTGCCCTCCAAGATGCGCTACGTCTCCGCCCAGTTCTCGGCGCTGCTGGCCGAGGACCGCTGGCTCGCCGCTGCGGGCCACGCCAACGCCATGGCCTCACAGTTGGCCGATCAGGTCGCCGGCGTGCCCAGCGTCGAGCTCAGCCATCGACCGGAGGTCAACGCGGTGTTCGCCCGCGTGCCGAAGGGGGCACTGGCCGAACTGCAGGATTGGTCGTTCTTCTGGGAGTGGGACCCGGCCGTCACCGAGGTGCGGTGGATGACCAGCTGGCAGACCACGCCCGACGACGTCGACGCCTTCGTCGCCGGCATCGCCGAGATCGTCGCCCCGCACCGCTGACGGATACCCCTGACCCTGCCCCCGGACTCCCACCGCCGCTCGTTTCTGAGCGTGTGGTGTCGCATCGGTGCGACACCGGGCGCTCAGAAACGGGGTCGGGTCCGGCGCGTCGGGTCAGGCAGCGCGTCGGGTCAGTCAGCGCGTCGGGTCACGCGGCGCGTGGGGTCAGTGGCGCGTCGGGCAGCACCCATCAGTCGGCGTCCAGGGCCCCGGCCTCACCCCAGGCGGCTTCGATGCGATCGAGCGAGCTGGTCGCAGCGGTGCGCGAGCGGGCGGCCACGCCGGCCACGAGCGAGCCGAGCAGGGCGAGCACGCCCACGTAGTCGTCGAAGGGTCCGACGCCGTCGGCATCGGCGACCAGCACCGCGGTGGCGCCGCGCGCGAGCGGCGAGAGCGGACCGTCGGTGACCGCCACCAGCGCCGCGCCTCGTGTACGGCTCAGCTCGACGGCGTCCAGCAGCCAGCGGTCGTAGCGCGCCACGTCGACCGCGACGAACGTGTCGCCTTCGGCCACCTCGGCGAGCTGGCGGGCGACCGCCACCGGCGACCCTGTCACCTGGTTCACGTCGGGCCGCAGCATGCCGAGCTCGGTGGCGAACTGGGTGACGACTCCGGTGGCAGCGTCGCCGGCGACGATCCACACGGGCGTCCGGCGCGTCGCGAGGCGGGCCACGACGGCATCGAGCACGGCCGGGTCGGCGGCCGCGACCGTCGACCGGACCCGCTCGACGGAGGACGCGAGGGCACCGGCGGCGTCCCGGCTGCCGCCCCTCGTGCGGATGTTCTCCGCGGCCGGCCGCAGCCGCCGGCTCATCTCCGCCTGGACCGCCGCCTGCAGCGCGGACCAGCCGTCGTAGCCGAGCTTGGTTGCCAGCCGGACCACGGTGGCACCGCTCGTGCCCGTGGCCGAGGCCAGCTCCGACACCGTGCCGAACGCGACGCGGTGCGGGTCGTCGGCGACCACCTGCGCCACCTTGCGCTCGGCCCCGGTGAGGCGGCTCGCCGCTCCCCGCAACCGTGATGACAGGTCAGGCACGAGCGGATCGTAGGCGTCCGGTCCCGGGTGCCCGCGGGCCGGTCTGGTGAATCTTGACCGGTCGGTCAACTGTGACACGATGAGCCGCGTGCCCACCGCCGCAGCCAACGAGATCGATCTCTCCTACGAGACGTTCGGAGAGCCCTCCGATCCCACCGTCCTGCTCGTGATGGGCCTCGGCGCCCAGATGCTGTCGTGGGACGAGGGGTTCTGTGCGCTGCTCGTCGCCCGCGGCTTCCACGTCGTGCGCTTCGACAACCGCGACATCGGGCAGTCCACGTGGATCGACACCCCCGACCTCGACGTCGGCACGGCGATCTTCGCCGCGTTCGGCGGCGAGACCGCCGACGTCCCGTACCTCCTGTCCGACATGGCTGCTGACGCCGTCGGGCTCCTCGATGCCCTCGGGATCGACCGAGCCCATGTCGTCGGTGCGTCGATGGGCGGCATGATCGCCCAGACGATGGCGATCGAACACCCGGGACGCGTGGCCTCCCTCACCTCGATCATGTCGACCACAGGCGAGAACACGGTCGGCAACCCCGCTCCCGAGGTCCTCGACGCGCTCCTGAAGGCTCGGCCGGAGGACCCCGCCGAGGCCATCGAGTTCGGGGTCGAGCTGAGCCGGACCATCGCCTGCGCCGAACACTTCGACGAGGACGCGACCCGCGCCCGCGTGGTCCACGAGAACGAGCGTGGCGTGAACCCGCTCGGCGTCGGCCGTCAGCTCCTCGCCATCGTGGCCTCGGGATCGCGGGCCGACGGCCTGGCGGCGATCGATCTCCCGGCGCTGGTGATCCACGGGCGCCAGGACAAGCTGGTCGACTTCAGCGGCGGCCAGCGCACGGCCGAGCTCATCGCCGGCACCGACTTCCTCGCCATCGACGACATGGCCCACGACCTGCCCAAGGTCCACTGGCCGAAGATCGCCGACGCCATCGCTGCCGTCGCCGACCGCGACGCCTGAGCCGACACCCTTCTCGACCTGGAGGTTGCTCCCATGGGACCCCTATCCGGCATCAAGATCCTGGAGATCGCGGGCATCGGCCCCGGCCCGTACGGCGCCATGCTCCTCGCTGACCTCGGCGCCGACGTCGTGCGCATCGACCGGTCGTCGAACGTCGGTTCCATGGGCGGTGGCGATCCCGCGACCCCGCCGGCGGACATCCTCGGCCGCGGGCGCCGCTCGGTTGCCGTCGATCTGAAGCACCCCGACGGCGTGGCGACGGTGCTGGACCTCGTCGCTGGAGCCGACGCCCTGATCGAAGGCTTCCGGCCGGGCGTCATGGAGCGGCTCGGGCTCGGGCCCGACGTGTGCCTCGGGCGCAACCCGAAGCTCGTCTACGGCCGCATGACCGGATGGGGCCAAGAGGGCCCCTACGCGTCGTCGGCCGGCCACGACATCAACTACATCGCCCTCGCCGGTGCCCTCGAGCCGCTCGGGCGGGCCGGCCAGCAGCCCACGCCGCCCATCAACCTCATCGGCGACTTCGGTGGCGGGGGCATGCTCCTCGCCTTCGGCGTGTGCGCCGCCCTGGTCGAGGTGTCGCGTTCCGGCGAGGGCCAGGTCATCGACGCGGCGATGGTCGACGGCGCCGCGAGCCTCATGACCATGACGTGGTCCTTCAAGCACATGGGCATCTGGGGACCCGACCGAGGGACGAACCTGCTCGATACCGGCGCTCACTTCTACGACACGTACGAGACGAGCGACGGCAAGTACGTCTCGATCGGCTCGATCGAGCCGCAGTTCTACGCCGAGCTCCTCCGCCTCACCGGGCTCGAAGGCGCGGACCTCCCCAAGCAGATGGACCGCAGCCAGTGGCCGGCGCTCAAGGAGCGCTTCGCCGAGCTGTTCCGCCAGAAGACGCGCGACGAGTGGTGCGCGCTGATGGAGCACACCGATGTGTGCTTCGCGCCGGTGCTGTCCATGGACGAGGCCCCGCAGCACCCCCACATCGCCGAGCGGGGCACCTTCACCGAGGTCGCCGGGCTGGTCCAGCCGGCGCCGGCGCCCCGCTTCAGCCGGACGCCTGGCGAGGTGTCGCGGCCGCCGGCCCACGCCGGTCAACACACCGACGAGGTCCTCGCCGACTGGGGCCTCAGCACCGATCGCATCGCCGAGCTCCGAGACGCGAAGGCGATCGCCTGACCAGACGAGCTCGGGCGGGTCAGGTGGAGGTGGTGCGGTGGGCGACGGCCGCAGCCTGGGTTCGTGACCGCACGCCCAGCTTGGCCAGGATGCTGCTCACGTGGACGCTGGCGGTCTTGGTGCTGATGAACAGCACCTCACCGATCTCGCCGTTGGTGCGGCCCTCTGCCACCTGAGCCAGGACCTCGGCCTCGCGGCGGGTCAGGCCCAACACCCTCACGTAGGCGCCGAGCGGATCGTCTGCTGGGGCGCCCGGACCGGGGGCATCACCGGCGGCATCACCGGCCGCGGGCGCGAGGACGGCCGGTGACGCCGTCAGCTCGTGCTCCGGTGCCGCCAGGTCGCCGAGGCGGGCCCAACCGGCCAGGGCATCCAGGCGCTCGACCAGGCCGCTGGCGCCCATCACCGCCGCTCGGGCCCGTCCGGCGCGAGCGCTGACGGTGGCGTCCTCGATGCGGCCGCCCTCGCTCGAGCATTCGGCGGCGCGCCACTCGGCGTACGCCTGGTGCCAGAGGTCGCGCACCGTGGCCGCCTCCTTGGCGGCGCGGCCCCAGAGGTCGGCGGCTGTGTCGGGATCGCCTCCGATGCGTCCGTGCTCGGCGCGCACCAGCGCGTCCGCCAAGGCAGGGGCCATGGTGAAGAGGTACTGGTCGGCGATCCCGGGCAACAGATCCACGGCGCGATCGAGGCCGTGTCGGGCCTCGGCGCGCGCCTCCTCGGACCGCCCGGGATCGAGGGCCCGTTCAGCGTCGATCCGGGCGAGCAAGGCGAGGATCTCGGGCCGGCACTGCGCCTGGTCGGTGTGGACCGGACGGTCGAGCACGATCGCAGCCGCCCCCCAGGCGTCGAGATCGCGATCGGCCGTGAGCCAGGCCAGCTCGAGCTGGTTGCGCACCTGCGTCCCCTCGAACTGGAGGCTGTCCTCGCTGGCCACCGACGGCGCGAGTTGGGCGATGGTCTCGGCGGCGCCCTCGGTGTTCCCCTTCCGCAACGCGAGCCAGGTCCGCATCATCGTGGTGTGGAGGGCGGCGATGTGGCCTTCGCCATCGGGGGTGTCGTCGATGATCTGCTGGGCATCCTCGAGGCGGCCGATCGGGATCATGCTCTCGACGGCGTTCATGCGGGCGAAGGCGAAGCGCCGCACGCCTCGATCGAGGGCGAGCCGGTAGCCGGCGAGGGCGGTGTCGATGGCTTCCTCGTAGCGCCCGAGCAGCCGGTAGGAATCCGAGAGGTTGATGTGGCCCCGGCTCACCCAGTCGACGTCGTCGGTGGCGATCGCCGTGGCCAGGGCGACGCGCAGGAGCTCCAGCCCCTCCTCGATCTGGCCGAACATCGTGAGCTCGTGGCCCACGACGTGTTGGGCTCGGGCGATCGTGGACGGCTCGCCGACCTCCTCGGCTTCGGCCAGGGCCCGGCGGGCTTCCACCAACGCCTTGTCCCGCATGCCCGTGAGCGCCAGGGAGTGCGCCAGCTCGATGCGGACGCGGGTGCGGTGCGGGCTCGGGCGGTCCGAGAAGGTGGCGAGCGACCGGCGCAGGACCTCGATCGAGGCCCGGGCATCGCCGGTGGAGCGCATGAGCCGCCCGAGCAGGGCGGTGAGGGCGGCCCGCCCATCGGAGCGGTCGTCGACCGAAGCCGTCGGATCGGGGTGGTCGTCGTCGTAGGCCAGTTCGGCATCGATGAGGGCCCGTGCCCGGTCGATCCGACCGCCGAGCACGAGGCTGGCGGCGGCCTCGGCGGCGACGAGCAGCCGTGAGGCTCCGACGATCTCGACGGGGTCGTCGAGGTGCTCCCACCACGAGAGGACCCGCTGGAGGTGGTCGGCGGCCTCGGCGTAGGCGTAGGCGCGCCGGGCGGCCTGGCCGGCCCGCCGGGACCAGGCGGCGGCGTGGGCCGGCTCGTTGGCCTCGGTCCAGTGGAGGGCGATGCGCGCCGAGGTCGCCGGGTCGTCGATGGCGCGCCGGTCGGCCTCGAGCCCGGCCGCGAACGCGGCGTGCAGCGCGGTCCGCTCCGACGGGAGCAGGTCGGCCTCCACGACCTCGCGAGCGAGGGCATGGCGGAAGTCGATGCCGCACTCGTCGGCGACCAGCACCTGGTGGGAGATCCCGACGCGCACCCGCCGGGCGACCTCGGCGGTGCTCAGGCCGGTGACGGTGGCGAGGAGTTGCTCGGCGACAGGCCCGGACGTGGAACCGGCACCCACGGCGCGGATCACCTCGCCTGCCTCTGGCCCGAGGTTGTCGATGCGCAGCTGCAGGACCTCCTGCAGGCCCGACGGGACCTCCGCATCCTCGGCGCACGCGGTGCACGCCATCAGCTCCTCGACGAAGAACGGGAGCCCGCTGGACCGCTCGACCAGGCGGTCGAGGTAGGCAGCGTCCACATCGGTGCCGCCCAGGGCCGCGGCGAGATCGGCGATCTCGGCCCGATCGAGGGGCTCGATCGTGATCGAGCGGACCAACGGCAGCCGCCGCAGCTCGGCCAGCACGGGGCGCAGGGCGTGCGTCCGGTGGAGCTCGTCGGTTCGGTACGTGGCCAGCACCAGGACGCGCAGGCCGTCGAGGTTGCGGGCGAGGAAGTCGACCAGGTCGAGGGTGGAGGGCTCGGCCCAGTGCAGGTCTTCGAGGGCCACGACGGCCGGGCGCCGGGCCGAGAGGCGATCGAGGACACCGAGGACGAGTTCGAACAGGCGGGCCGGCTCGCTGGAGAGCTGGTCGAACGCAGCGGGGGAGTTGCCCGCCGGCCCGAGCTCGGGGAGGAGGCGGGCCAGATCGGTCCGGGCCGGGCCGATCACCCGATCGCGCTCCTCGGGGTCGAGGGCGCGCAGGAGGTTGCGGAGTGCGCCGGTCAAGGGTGCGAAGGGCTGGGCCACCACACCCCGGGACGGCGTGGCGCCGATCACGAGGATCCCGTCGTCGGCCGCCACCCGGTGGCCGAGCTCGGCCACCATGCGGCTCTTGCCCACGCCGGCTTCACCGCCGAGGAGCACCATGCCCGCGGCCCCTTCGATGGCGCGGCCCCACGCCCCTCCGAGCTCGGCGAGCTCCGCGCCGCGGCCGATCAGGATCGGGGCGGCCACGGTGCTCGACACGAGGTCGATGATGGCAGGCGAAGGGCCCCGGCGCGGCGGGGGTTGCTCCTTCAGGATGGTCAACGGCCGAGGACGTGCATCAGCCGGGGGCGACGGCGCACGGCGTCGCCGGGTCGGGTGGGACGGGTGCGGCGCAGGTCCCGTTCGGTCGTGCGGTCGAGGGCGATGGCGAGGGTGCGGTACTGGTCCATGGTCAGGCTCCGGTGCTGGTGGGGATGGCTTCGACGGTACGGATGCGCCGGGTGCCCCACATCGGGCGCGTGCCCTATACGTGCAGGTCCGCTACCTCAGATCTGGGCCGTGGTTTCGTTCCGGGCCCCGCCGGTACCTCAGGTCGCCCGGTAGCGTTCGGTCGATGGGAACGATCGTGAGCCTCCATGCCCACCCCGACGACGAGTCGATCGGTGCCGGAGGAACCCTCGCCCGCGCTGCTGATGCCGGCCATCGGGTGGTGCTCGTCTTCGGCACCCGCGGCGAGCTCGGGGAACCGGTGCCCGGCGTGCTCGCGGAGGGCGAGCAGCTGGCCATGCGGCGCACGGCCGAGGTCTTCCGGTCGGCCGAGGTGCTCGGCGCGGCTCGGGTCGAGTTCCTCGGCTACACCGACTCGGGGATGATCGGCGAGGCCACGAACGACGCGCCGTGGTGCTTCTGGCAGGCCGACATCGACCATGCCGCCAACCGCCTGGCGGCGATCTTGCGCGAGGAGGAGCCCGACATCCTCACCATCTACGACGACATCGGCGGCTACGGGCACCCCGATCACATCCAGGTCCACCGCGTCGGCAAGCGGGCCGCCGAGCTGGCCGCCGTCCCGATCGTGGTGCAGGGCACGATCAACCGCGACGTGATCGCGGAGGCCATGTCCCGCGCCGCGGAGTTCGGCGTCGAGCTGCCCGACGGCGTCGGCGAACCCGACGGCGTCTCGCTCGCCTCGGGCGTGGGCCAGGCCGCGGACACCGATGGTGGCGGGGACGGTGACGAGGCGGCGGCGCAGGCGGCCCGCCTGGCCGAGGCGCAGGCAGCGACGAGCGAGCCCGGCTTCGGAAAGCCGGAGTCCGAGCTGACCCACCTCGTCGAGGTCACCGGGTTCCTCGATCGCAAGAAGGCCTCGATGCTCGCCCACGAGAGCCAGATCGCCCCGGATCACTTCTTGGTGTCCATGCCCGACGAGGCGTTCGCCTTCGCGTTCGGCCGGGAGTGGTACATCGTCGACCCCGCGCCCGGGCCTGATGCTCCCGCGCTGTTCACCGAGCTGTTCGAACCGAAGCCCGTGCCCGCTGCCCCGGCGAGCTGACCGGAAGGCGTGAGCTGTCGATCACCTCAGGTTCGCGGTAACGTCGCTGTCCGTTCACCTGGAGCTGGGGAGTACACATGGGGCAACGTCGTCGGATCATCGCGGGAGCCGCGCTCGCGGTCGCGAGCCTGGGAGCGCTGCCACTGCTGGCCGGCGCCAGCGCGGGGTCGCCCGCCGGCTCCGCCGGCCGCTCGGGGACCAAGGCCCTCGACGACACCGTGCACCTGAACGAGATCCAGACGATCGGCAGCCACAACAGCTACCACCAGGTGCCGACGGGCAAGGAGTACGACCTCCGCCACCAGTTCCTGGGCGACGCCGACCAGGCCCTGATGTACCAAGCCGATCCGCTTGCGATGCAGTTCCAGAACGACAAGGTCCGCCAGATCGAGCTCGACGCCTGGCTTGACGACGCAGGCGGCCGCTACAGCGACCCGCTGCTCCGCAAGCTCGCCGGCAACGGCCCCTACGACCCGGTCATGGACCAGCCCGGCATCAAGGTCTTCCACGTGCAAGACGTCGACTACCACAGCTCCTGCCTCACCCTCGTGGCGTGCCTCCAGCAGGTGAAGACGTGGAGCGACGCGCACCCGACCCACGTCCCGATCTCCATCCTCATGGAGCTGAAGGACGACGAGCTCCACGTCGGCACCCTTCCGATCGTGCTGCCCGAGCCGTGGACCACCGCCGGCATGGACACCCTCGATACAGAGATCCGATCGGTGTTCTCGCCGGGCGACCTCATCACCCCCGACGACATCCGCGGCAGCCACAGCACGCTCGAGGAGGCCGTCACCACCGACGGCTGGCCCACGCTCGCCGACAGCCGCGGCAAGGTGATGTTCCTCATGGACAACGGCGGCGCCAAGCGCACGTCGTACCTGAACGGCCACCCGAGCCTCGCCGGGCGGGTGCTCTTCACCAACGCCAACCCGGGTGACGACGACGCTGCCTTCATCGAGCGCAACGACCCGACCGACGCCTCGATCCCCACCCTCGTGCAGGACGGCTACGTCGTGCGCAGCCGGGCCGACGAGCCCACCCAGACGGCTCGGGACAACGACACGACCATGCGCGACCAGGCGTTGGCCAGCGGCGCTCAGTGGGTCAGCACCGACTACCCGAGGCCGGGCATGGCCATCGGCTTCACGTCGCCGTACTTCGCCGAGATCCCCGGCGGCACGGTCGCTCGGTGCAACCCGGTCAACGGACCGGTGGGCTGCGAGTCGGCCCAGCTCGACACCAACTACACGCCCTACGTCCCGCCGCCCACGCCGACGACGACGCCCCCGACGGAGGTGACCACCACGACCGCGCCCAGCGAATCGGTGGAGCCCGCTGGCGGCGCAACCCCCGTGTCGGGCACCTCCACCTTCACCGGCTGATCCTTCTCATCGGCCCCCGGCTGGCTGCGCCAGCCGGGGGTGCGCGAGCGTGACCGCCATGTCGCTGAGGCTGATTCCGCTCCTCGGTGCCAGCGCCGCGCTGCGGCGCGTCCACGTCGACTGCGCATGGGTGATGATCGTCGCCAACGCGCTGGCGGGCGCTTGGGCCCTCGGCGCCCATCGCTGGGAGCGGCTGCGCCACCGGGCCCTCTGGGTCTTCACGACCATCGCCGAGCTGACGGTGTTCGTGCAGGTGATCCTGGGCGTGATCCTGATCCAGGGCCGCGACAAGAAGCCCTACGACTTCCACATGCTCTACGGGTTCAGCGCCATGGCCGCGGTGGGCATCATCTACAGCTACCGGGCCCAGCTCAAGCCCCACCTGTACCTCCTGTACGGGGGCGGTGGGCTCTTCATCATGGGGCTCGGGCTCCGGGCGCTCGCGGTGGGCCCGCACTGAGCGGCCCCGAGCGAGCGGATCAGTTGTCGGGCAACGCCGAGGCAGGGACCCGGCCGTAGCCGACGAGGTGGCCGGTCCAGTAGCCGTCGAGCTTGACCTCGTCGATCGGCGCTCCCGGCTTGTGGGCTTGGATGATCTTGCCGTCGCCGGCGTAGAGGGCGACGTGGCTGACGGTGCCGGTGGGGCCCGTGGAGCTGTAGAAGACGAAGTCGCCGGGCTGGAGCGAGGCCTTGGAGATCCGCTTCGACCAGGTGTACTGGGCGGCGGAGGTGCGAGGGAGCGTGACGCCGGCCTGCTTCCACGCGTAGTACGTGAGGCCCGAGCAGTCGAAGCCGCCCTCGGTGCGCGATTCGCCGCCGGAGACGTAGGGCTGGCCCATCTGCTCGCGGGCGGCCTCCACGGCGGTGGCGCCCCGGTCGATGGGCATGCAGGCGGCGAGGCCCGCGGCGGCGACCATCAGGAGGGCGGCGAACGCGATCGGGACGGTACGGCGGGTCTTCACGGTGTCGAGGTTCCTTCGAGGGCGGGGCGGGCGGTCTCGCTCGTCGGGTATCGACCCCATGTCGAACGAGACGAGGAACTGTAACCAAACCGCAACATCAATGCCCAGTCAGGGTGACAGGGTCGTCGCCCGACGGGTGACGGACCCGACGCCGCGACGCGTCGGAGGTTGTAACGACGCGTCGATGGGCTGACGACGCGTCAGAGGCTGACCGTCGGGTCAGAGGTTGACCGTCGGGTCAGAGGTTGACGACGGGCATGGTGGTGGTCTTGGTGATGCCGCCCAGCATCTGTACCCGGCTCACCACCAGCCGCCCGAGGTCGTCCATCGACGGGGCCTCGACGCGCACCACGACGTCGTAGGGGCCGGTCACGTCGTCGGCGGCGATCACGCCGGGGATCTGGCGCACCTCGGTGGCCACCGCAGCGGCCTTGCCGACCTCGGTCTGGATCAGGATGTACGCCGAAACGGTCACGGTGCTCGCCCTCCTGCAGATGGCCTCCGGAGGTTCGAGCGTAGTGGCGGGTCGGCGGCGGTGCCGCTGGACGAAAACCCACGAGGCCCGCCCCAGCAGGGCGGGCCTCGTGTCGACGTGCGATTGTCAGAAAGCAGCCGCCGTCAGTTTGCCAGACGCTTCTCGAGTTCGTGGAGCTCGTCGGCGAGCTCGGACGGGAGGCGCTCGCCGATGAAGGAGAAGTGCTCCTCGATCAGCGGGATCTCGCCTCGCCAGGCATCGTTGTCGACCTTGAGGAGCTCGGCGAGCGTGGTGGGCGAGACGTCGAGGCCGTCGGTGTCGAGCGCTTCGGGCGTGGGCACCCGGCCGATGGCCGTGTCGACCGCGTCGCCGCTGCCGGCGACCCGTTCGAAGACCCACTTGAGGACCCGGCTGTTCTCGCCGAAGCCCGGCCACAGGAAGGAGCCGTCGTCCCCCTTGCGGAACCAGTTGACCCAGAAGAGCTTGGGTAGGTTGGCGGCGTCGGTGGCGTGGCCGATGTCGAGCCAGTGCTGCATGTAGTCGCCGGCGTTGTACCCCATGAACGGCAGCATGGCGAAGGGGTCGAACCGCACCTCGCCGATGGTGCCGGCGGCCGCGGCCGTCTTCTCGGAGCTCATGATCGAGCCGAGGAACGTGCCGTGCTGCCAGTCGAACGCCTCGGTGACGAGGGGGACGTTGGTCGCCCGGCGGCCACCGAAGAGGATCGCCGAGATCGGTACGCCGGCGGGGTCCTCCCACTCGGGGGCGATCGACGGGCACTGCGCCGCCGGGGCGGTGAAGCGGGCGTTGGGATGGGCGGCGGGGGTCGTGGACTCGGGCGTCCAGTCGTTGCCCTTCCAGTCGATCAGGTGGTCCGGTGCCTCGCCGGTGAGGCCCTCCCACCAGATGTCGCCGTCGTCGGTCTTGGCGACGTTGGTGAAGATCGAGTTGCCGTAGAGGGTGGCGAGGGCGTTGGGGTTGGTCTTCTCGCCGGTGCCGGGGGCAACGCCGAAGAAGCCGGCCTCCGGGTTGATGGCGTAGAGGCGGCCGTCGGCGCCGAACTTCATCCAGGCGATGTCGTCGCCGACGGTCTCACACGTCCAGCCCGGGAGGGTGGGGATGAGCATGGCCATGTTCGTCTTGCCGCAGGCCGACGGGAACGCAGCCGCGATGTACTTCTTCTCGCCCTCGGGGTTGGTGACGCCGACGATGAGCATGTGCTCGGCCATCCAGCCCTCGTCGCGCGCCATGGTGGAGGCGATGCGCAGGGCGAAGCACTTCTTGCCGAGGAGGGCGTTGCCGCCGTAGCCCGAGCCGTAGCTCTGGATCTCGTTGTCCTCGGGGAAGTGGGTGATGTACTTGTTCTCCGCGTCGCAGGGCCAGGGCACGTCGGCCTTGGCGTTGCCCTCGGCATCCACGAGCGGCATGCCGACGGAGTGGAGACAGCGCACCCAATCGCCGTCGCCCAGCACGTCGAGTGCGGGTTGGCCCATGCGGGTCATGATGCGCATCGACACGGCCACGTAGGCGGAGTCGGTGAGCTGCACGCCGATGTGGGCGATCGGGGATCCGAGCGGGCCCATGGAGAACGGGACGACGTAGAGGGTGCGGCCCTTCATGGCGCCGGTGTAGAGGTCCTTCAGGACGGCCCGCATCTCGCCGGGGGCCCGCCAGTTGTTGGTCGGACCGGCATCGATCTCCCGCTCGGAGCAGATGTAGGTGCGGTCCTCGACGCGGGCCACATCGCCCGGGTCCGACAGCGCGAGGTAGCTGTTCGGGCGCTTGGCCTCGCTCAGCTTGTCGAACGTGCCGGCGTCGACCAGCTGTTGGCACAGCGCGTCGTACTCGGCGGCCGAGCCGTCGCACCAGTGGACGGCGTCAGGCTGGAAGATCTCCGCCCACTCGTCGACCCATGCCTGGAGCTTGGTGTTTGTGGTGGTGGCAGACATGAACTCTCCGATGACCGAGCGGGAAGGCCGCGTGGTTGGTAGGGCTACACCTCGGGCGCGGGGGCGAAGCCCGGCGTGCCCATGTCGACCTCGGAGCCGAGTCGCAGGCGCTGGGCCCGGCGATCGTCGTCGAGATCGAAGATCACCCGCTGTCCTTGGCGGAGCATGCGGAACGGTGAGCCGTTCAACGCTCCTTTGGCCAGGTCGTACTCGGCCAGGTCCGTGTCGCAGAGGATGATCCCGTCGCCCGTTCCCGGGTCGTACGACTTGATCACACCTTGCACGACAACGACCTTCCACCTGTGGATGCGGTGGAGGCACTGTAGTTGGCCGCCTTGTG
>JAOBWM010000009.1 GCA_025463365.1 Acidimicrobiales bacterium | reverse complement strand
TGTCTCGCCCCCGACCGGATCTACGCTCGGCAGCCAGGGAGGGAGGGGGGACCACAAGCAAGCTGATCGGCTCGCAGCCCGGCGAAACCGTCATCGTTCCGTCGGACCCGATGGGATCGAGGGAGCTGGAACGGACCCTTCGCACGATCGGCCTGTTGTTCTTCGCGACGATCGTCCTCGGGATCCGGATCGACGGTCGTCCGATGCTGTCCATCCCCCTTGCGGCGGCGGCCGTGCCGGTGATCGTCCGACTGTCACGGGCGGCACCGACACAGCGCTCGAAGAAGTTGCTCGGCGTGGCCGCGTCCGCCGCTGCCTCGGTGGCGGTGGCCGGCGCGCTGATGTGGTGGTCTCCGGCGTTCGGCGCCGCAAACGTCGTCTCCACCCTGGCGACAGGCCTCGGCATGGCGGCCTACGCGATCTCGATGGCGTCGTGGTGCACGACGCTGGGCTGGGAGCACCCGGCCGACGCGTACCGCCGTTCGGCGCGGCTGCTCGTCCTCGCCAGCGCGGGCCTCGTGATCGGCCTGGTCGTCCTGCTCGCGTTCGTGCAACGAGCTCACACGGAGCCGAACCCCGACATCGGCATGGCTCCGACCTCACTGTTCGGCCGGCCGCTCGACGGAACGGGGACCGTGGTCGTGGCGATCGTGCTCTCGATCTTCGGGCTGGTCGGGACGATCCACCTGGGCGTGGCCGCCCGGGCCCTGCGCGAAGGCTTGACGAGGACTCCACGCCCCGACGCGTAGCGTCCTGGTGGCAGTTCGGGAACCGGTGAGCAGGGAGCAGACCCATGGAACCGAGCGAACCGGTGGCCCAGGTCGACTGGGAGACGCAGTTCGACCACTACGACCCGGCCTACGCGGCCGACCCGTTCTCGGTGTGGGAACAGCTGCGCGAGACGTGTCCGGTGGCGCGGTCCGAGCGGTTCCGGAACATGGCGGTGCCCACGCGCCACGCCGACATCGAGGCCATCGCCCGGGACACGGCCACGTTCTCGTCGCGCAGCCCGGTCGCGGCCACGTTCGCCTCGATGGCCGACTTCAACTTCGTGGTGCCGCCCATCTCGTCGGACCCGCCATACCACACGTCGTTTCGACACCTCCTCCTGCCGTTCTTCGCCCCCCGCCGCATCGACGAGTTGCAGGCCGGCGTCATCGAGCACGCCGACGCGCTGATCGATGCCTTCCTCGAGACCGGTCGATGCGACGGCGCCGAGGACTACGCCCAGCACATCCCGGTCCGCGTGATCGCTCGCATGCTCGGTGTCCCCGACGGTGACGGCGACCAGTTCCGCACCTGGATCCACGACCTCCTCGAGCGCGGGGCCCTCGACTTCGACTCGGCCCTCGCCGGCCTGATGGGTCCGCACGAGTACTTCACCGAGCAGATCCAGCGCCGCCAGGCCCAGCCGGTCGACGAGCGCGGCGACGACCTCATCTCGTTCCTGCTCGGCGCCCAGCTCGACGGCCGCCCGCTCGACGAGCACGAGCTGTTCGGCGGCTGCCTCCTCCTGCTCGTCGCCGGCATCGACACGACGTGGAGCGCGATCGGCGCGTCGATCTGGCACCTGGCCTCCCACCCCGAGGACCAGCAGCGTCTCCGGGACGAACCCGACCTCTGGCCCACGGCCATCGAGGAGCTGCTGCGCGCCTACGCCCCGGTGACGATGGCCCGGGACGCGATCCGCGACGGCGAGATCGCGGGCTGTCCCATCGCCAAGGGCGACCCGGTCCTGCTTCCGTTCCCCGCGGCCAACCGCGACCCCGCCGTCTTCGACCGAGCCGACGAGGTGCTGCTCGACCGCGAGCGGAACCGCCACGTCGCCTTCGGCATCGGCATCCACCGGTGCCTCGGCTCCAACCTCGCCCGCATGGAGCTGCGCACCGCGCTCGAGCGCTTCCTCGCCAAGGTGCCCCCGTTCCGTCTTGCCGACCCCGATGCCGTCACCTGGTCGGCGGGCCAGGTCCACGGTCCGAGGACCCTCCCGCTCGAGTTCTGACGGCGGCAGTCGCTTCTCCCCTGGGGCTCGTGCCGGCCCGGTACGGTGCCGGCTGTGACCGCAACGACCTACACCCTCGCCGGCTCCGACGTGACGATTCCTGCCCTCGGCGTGGGGACGTGGGCGTGGGGGGACAAGAGCACGTGGGGGATGGGTGGCTACGACACCGACCTGACCGAGGCGACGATCCGCGATGCGTGGGAGGCCTCGATCGACGGAGGCGCCACGTTCTTCGACACGGCCGAGGTCTACGGCAAGGGCGAGAGCGAGCGGATCATCGGCACGCTGCTGGCCGCCGATCCCGAGCGGGCCAAGCGCGTGCAGATCGCCACCAAGTTCATGCCGCTGCCGTGGAAGGTCAACGTGAAGGGGTCGCTCCTCAGTTCGCTGAAGGCGTCGCTCGACCGGCTCGGCGTGGAGAAGGTCGACCTCTACCAGATCCACGGACCGATCAGCCTGCGGGGACACGGTGCCATCGCCGAGGCGCTGGCCGCCGCGCACCAGCAGGGCCTGGTGAAGGCGGTCGGTGTGTCGAACTACTCGTCGCGCGAGGTCCGCGGCATGCACCGCGAGCTCGCGAAGCGCGGGATCGGCCTGGCCACCAACCAGATCGAGTTCTCGCTGCTGCGCCGGGTGCCCGAGACTGGAGGGCTCCTGGCCACCTGTGCCGAGCTCGGCGTGGTCCCGCTCGCCTACTCGCCGATCGGGCAGGGGCGGCTGACCGGCAAGTACTCGGCGAGCAACCCGCCCCCCGGCAAGCGCGGGTTCTCCGACCACCCCATGGAGGTCGTCGACACGATCGTGGCCGCGCTCCGCGCGGTCGGTGAGGCCCACGGCGGCAAGACCCCGAGCCAGGTCGCCCTCAACTGGTTGATGGCCAAGGGCGCGGTGCCGATCCCTGGCGCCAAGAACCGCGGGCAGGCTTCCGAGAACGCCGGCGCCCTCGGCTGGGACATGGACGCTGCCGAGCTCGCGGCGCTCGACGCCGCTGCGCTGCCGGGCATCCGCAGCCTCTCGAACCGCGTCTGGCAGCACGGCTGATCGAGCGGGGGAGCCGACGTAGGGTCACGCACCATGGGCACGAACCAGCGCAGCCAGATCGAGATGAGCCCCGACGAGATCACGGCGTTCATCACGAAGAGCCGGTCGTGCACCATGGCGACGCTCGGGCCGACAGGCATGCCACACCTCGTGGCCATGTGGTACGGCGTCATCGACGGCCAGCTGTGGTTCGAGACCAAGGCCCGGTCCCAGAAGGCGGTCAACGTCCGGCGCGATCCGCGCATCACGGTGATGATCGAGGACGGGCTCACCTACGACACGTTGCGCGGGGTCTCGATCGAGGGTCGGGGTGTGATCGTCGACGATCCCGACGCCCTCTGGGAGGTCGGCGTGAGCGTGTGGGAGCGCTACAGCGGCCCGTACACCGACGAGGTCAAGCCGCTCGTCGAGTTCATGCTCCAGAAGCGGATCGCGGTGCGCGTCGAGGTCGACCGCGTCCGGTCGTGGGACCACCGCAAGCTCGGCCTCGATCCGATCCCGCTCGGCGGTTCCACGGCGCCTGACGCCTGACGCCCGTCGCTCGCGGGCGCTGGGCCCGTCACGGCGCCGAGGCGTCAGTGGCGAGACGTCAGTGGCGGGGTGCCCAGGGCGGCGGGCCGACGGGGATCCGGTCGAGCGACGATGCGACGACGCCGAACCGGTCGTCCGCGACCTGCCAGTCCTCCCAGGCCTCCATGATCTCGTCTCGGGTGCGGGCCACGAAGTTCCACCACATCAGGAGTTGGTCGGGGAACGGTTCACCGCCCAGCACCAGCGCCCTCGTCGGCTCGGACACGGTGAAGGGAAGCTCGTCGCGCCCGAGGCCGAGGTAGGCGAGGTGGCCGGGCTCCACCCGCTGGCCGTCGACCTCGATCGCCCCCGTGAGCACCACGAGCGCGTGCTCGGACGTGGCCTCCACCGGGATCACCGTGGTGCCGGGCCGGAGGTCGAGGTCGATGCCGATGTGGTCGGTGTCGTGGCGTGCAGGGGAGCGGGTGCCGGCGACGTCGCCCACGAGCACGGTGGCCACGCCGGCTGCGAGGTCGAGCCTGGGTAGCTCGGCGTGGTGCTCGAAGGCGGCGGCGCCGTGGCGGGTGGCCTCGGGCTGGGCCACCCAGAGCTGCACGCCCTGCAGGTCGCCCCGGTAGGTCCCCGTGCCCTCCTCGGCGTGGGCCACCCCGCGTCCCGCCGTCATCAGGTTCAGCTCACCGGGCCGGATGAGCTGCTCGGACCCGAGGCTGTCGTGGTGCACGATCTCGCCCGCGACCAGCCACGTCACCGTCTGCAGCCCGAGGTGCGGGTGAGGTCCGATGCCGATGTCGCCGACCTCGTCGACCGTCGTCGGGCCCATGTGGTCGACGAAGCACCAAGCCCCGACCGTCCGGCGCGCCCGGTGCGGCAGGGCCCGTCTCACCTGGAAGGCACCGACCTGGGCGACGTGGCTGTCCGTGATCTCCACGACCGGCGGCTCCGGCGGCGCCGGCGGCCGATCCTCGGGGGCCAGGTCCTCCTGGCGCAGCGGTCCACTCATGGCCGGCAGTCTCGCCTCCCGGCGAGCCGAACGCGCCGGGAACTCGCGGGGTAGACCGTGTCCCGTGGAGGAGCTGGACGAAGTTGCCGAGCTGGCCGAGCGCTTCAACGAGCTGATGGGTCAGCTGGACGCGCCGATGGCGGTGGTCACCACGGTGTCGGGCGACGAGCGCGCCGGGTGCCTCGTCGGATTCCATTCACAATGCGGGATGGAACCGCCCGGCTACGCGATCTGGCTGTCGAAGGCGAACCACACGTACCAGGTCGGGGCCTTGGCCGAGGTCTTCGCGGTCCACTTCCTAGGTACCGCGGACCGGCCGACGGCCGAGCTCTTCGGGACCGAGACGGGTGATCGCGTCGACAAGTTCGAGCGGTGCTCGTGGACACCCGGCCCCGAGGGGGTCCCCCTCCTCGACGCCTGCCCCAACCGCGTCGTGGGCCGTCGGCGCGCGTTCTTGGACGCCGGCACCGATCACGCCTGCGTCGTCCTCGACCCGATCGACATCGGTGCCGCGCACCTCGACGGCTGGCTCGGTCTCGCGGCGGTCACAGACCTCGAGGCCGGCCACGATCCCGCGGAGCGCCAGCACGCCGGCTGACGCTCGTGCGGGTCAGTTGACCCCGAAGCGGTTCCGGTACTCCGACGAGGTCACGAAGTTCTTCACCATTCCGGCCGCCGCGTAGTCGCCGTTGAAGGAGTTGAGGCGGTTGAGCCAGTGGTTGTAGCCACCCGCATCCGGGTCCCGACGGAGGTACCCGACGTACTGCATGAACACGAACGCCGGGCGGAACACGGCGGCCTGCACGGATGCGTTGCCGGCCACCTCTCCCAGGACCGATGCCCGCGTCTTGGTGGCGCCGTTGAGCCCGTTGATGAGCGCGGAGCGCTGTGACGAGGTGAACGTGCCGCCGGAGTTGGCGATCAGCTTGTCGACGTACTGGGTGTTGGTGAGCGGACCGAGGTTCGTGGCGAACTCCGGGTTGGTCACCGCGAAGTCGAACAGGCCGGCGTTCCCCTTCGACCGGCGGACCGTGTTGTCGAACATGAGCTCCCCGTAGAGCGGGGCTTTGCCGGTCATGGACTTGCGGACCCGGTAGGCGAGCGAGACGCCGTTCTGGAACTCCGAGGACAAGAAGAACGCTGCGCTCACGGAGATGCGCGCCGCGGAGATGCAGGCCGCGTTGCCGTTGCAGTCGGTGATCTTCTTCTTCCAGTGGGCCGCGCCCCCGGCGTCGGGCACCCGGTTGAAGAAGTCGAGGTACTGCCGGTACACGAAGAACGTCGGATCGTCGATCGGGTTGGTGCTCGATGGCGCCACATCGTTGTCGTTGATGGTGAGCTGGGCATGGGTGATGCCGCCCACTTGGGTGCCCTTCGGGTTCGACAACGAGAGGTCGGCGATCTCTGGAGCCTCGACGAGCTTGTCGTTCCCGATCAGGACGGTGAACGAGGCGCTCGTCTGCCCGGCCGGGAAGGTCAACAGTCCCGTGTTGATCTGGTAGTCGTTCTTCTGTGAGGCGTGGCCCACCTGCGACTGGTCCCAGGTGGCGTACTGGCCCGTGGCGGCTGCCGACACGTCGCCGCTGCGGATGACCGTGACCTGCAGGCTTCCAGCGGACTCGCTGGTCGTGTAGTCGGCCGAGCTGAAGGCGACGGTGGACGTGGCCGTCGCCGTGCTCGGCGTCAGCGACCCGAGCAGGCCGTGCTCCTCGTCGCCGATCCCGGCGGTGAAGTACAAGGTGCTGGCCGACCCGGCGCCGCCGCTCCCGAACGCGAGGGCGTGCAACCGGTCGATGACGATGCCCGTTCCGGCGTCGTCTTGGATCGTGCCGAGGAAGGCGCCCGTCGTGGGGTTGAAGGCATGGATGCTCGGGTTGCCGTCCCCGGCGTTGCCCACGAGCAGGGCACCGCCGAAGATGCCGAAGCTCGCCGGTGCGGGGGTGGTCCCCCACGGGGAGTTGAGCGGACCGTTGTTGATGCCGAAGGTCAGGTCGCGGACGCCGTTGGCGTTGAAGCGCCGTACGAACCCGTTGCCGACCCCGTCCTCGGGCCGCCCGTTCAAGCCGACCTTGGCGTAGGTCACGTACAGGGACGCGCCCACGGCCTGGACGTTGTAGGGGTGATAGGTGTTCCCCGAGGTGGTCGGGATCGTCGGATCGCCGAAGTTCCCCGACAGCGAGACCAGCGCGAAGTTCTTGTCGTAGACGTCGATGTTCCCGTTGGCGAAGTCGGTGGCGTACAGGTGGTTGGCGCCGTTGTTGGCGACCGCGAGTCCCGTGTAGGCGTGACCGGGGTGGCTCGCGGTGATGATCCCGGTCTTCGACCCGAAGGGCACGCTCTCGTTCCAGCCCACGATGTTGCCGGTGATCGACGCGAACAGGACCCGGGCCGCGCCGTGGGCGGACCCCGAGGTCAAGGCGAAGTCGGCCGCGCTTGGGTTGGACACCACGCCCGTCGGGAGGCCGCCGGGGATGGTGAGCGTCGGCACCGTTGCGTGACGCACGATCGACCCCGAGCTGCCCGACCGGTACAGCCCGGAGGTGCTGGTCCCGGCCTGCGCGAGGAACATCGAGCCACCCCTCATGGCCAGCCCCCAACTGTTCACCATCAGGGGATCTTGGATCAGGCCCATGCCGGGCACATCCGACGCCAAGTTGATCTGCCGGTACGCCGAGCCGGGCGCGACGTCGGCCCCTGCCGGCGTCGCCGCCACGACGGCTGTCGCGAGGCTCGCCACGAGCAGCCCGAGGACCACGAGTCGACCGACGTTGCGAACGACGGGAGCACTGGACATGGCGGACCTCCGGCACCTGTTACCCGCGCCCCGGCAGCGGTGCGAACCGCCGAGAACGACCCGACCCTACCGCTGAGGTCCTCAGCCTTCCGCGGTTCGTCCTGCAGGTCACCCGGCGGGGACGGGTGCGCTGATCGGGGCGGCGCCGTGGCTGATCTGGAACGTGCGGCACGACTGGGAATCCATGGCGTCGCCGCCCTCGCTCGGCACCATGTGGCCCAGCCGCTTCGAGGACTGGATGCGTCGCCTCGGCAGCATGGTCGAAACGACGACGCCTTGGATGGGGCGGGCCCTCCCTTCCTTCGGTCGTCGTGTTGCTCGTGTTGCTCGTGTTGCTCGTGTTGCTCGCTGGCCTCGCCACGCGCTGTCTCCGATTCTGCATGTCCTATTTGGGTAGAACATCCGAAATATGCCGGGCGCTATATCCGATGAAGCCGGGGCCCACCAAGCGGGCGGCTTGGTTTGCTGCACGAGGCGCCCGATGACGGGTACGGGGATGCCACCAAGCAGGCGATCCGCGACATGTACGCCCGTGCCGGGTCAGCGGCGAACGACTACATGCCGGAGGGCCAGACCAGAGAGGCGCTCAGCGGGGCGGTCACCGCCGCGCAACACGAGGTTGACGCCGCGGTCTCGGCCGACGACCGCGCCGTGTGGGAACAGGCGGTCTTGTCACGCCGTGAGGCCCGGCAGGCGGTGGTTGCCTTCGATGAGGCATCGGGCCCGCTCGTCCCGACCGGTGAGCTGGCTGTCGCCCCGCACGTGCACGAGTTCGGGTTGCGCCGATGCCTCGGCGCCACATCCGTCCAGAACGCCATCCAGGTCCTCACCGAAACCACCCTCCTCGGGCTGCTGGGCGGCATCATCGGCGCGTCCCTCGGTATGTGTCGGTGACGTCCATCTCCGTTGCCCGACGTTGGATACCGACCTTGGACGTGGCGATCCTCCCCGTCAGCGTCCTCGTTGGCGGACTCGTCGGGGCGATCGCCGGCCTCTACCCGGCGATCAGGGCGTCGTCGATCGATCCGGACGAGGCACTACGGCGTTAGTGGCCCGCATCGAGGCCTGATGGGCGCCGTCAACGAGAGCCCGCCTCCTGAAGGACATCATCGGGGACCTCTGGACTTGGGAGGCGGACACAGGGAGGCTGATGCCGCTGCGCAGCGAGTCCGACTCGATCGTCTTGGGGCCAGTCGCACGTGTGCCTCGGGACAAGAGGAAACCCGGCCAGAGAGGGCCGGGTTTCCAACGTGAGGTTTTGGTGGTTACCGACAGAACACATCTGAGCAGGGGGCAGACGAAGTCCGAAATGCACCGTTCCCACGTTCGCCCCTCGGATTGCCGGATTTCCCAGGAGGGCCGAACGGCCATGGCGGTTTCGCAATGAAATCTCTCGAGGAGTTCGCAACGACTGCTGCTCGGTAGTGGGGTCAGTTTGAATCTGCACTTGGCGGAACTCGCGTCACGCCTCCACCGCCCGGTCGACCGCTTCTGCGGGAGTACGACCCCAGACAGCGAAGATCCCACTGTCGTCGCCCAGCAGATCGCCTTCGACCTCGCATTGCCATTGTTCGGGGCCGCCGCCAGCGTGATACCGAAGCCCGACTTCGTCACGGAACGCGCCGGGCAGAGCGTCGGCCAACTCCACGATCTTTGACAAGACTGCGTCGCCGTCCATGTTGGGCAGCGTGACCCACGCCGGTCAGCGGAGCAAGCCAGCCATGTCCGGTGACCCCCGTGGGCGTCCGGAACATTCGAGATTCCGATCACCGTCGGTGGCCAGTATGTGTCGTCCGCGGAGCCGTCGTCAACGGAGTCGTGAAGCTCGGCACGGCATTCATACCCTGAGGGTCATTATGACGGTCGAACCACGTGATCTTTCCGCTCATGAGCGAGCCCTCTTGTGGCTTCTCCTTCGTAGCGACGCCTTCCCTGGAGCAGAACAGCTCGCATCGCAGGTCGACGCAGCACGAGTCGTCGGGGGTCTACCGACCCTTCTTGACCTTGAAGTCCGCAGAACATCACCGGCCTCCTCGGTCGCCAACGGACCAGCGCTTCTGCGGGCGTACGTCGAGTCGCTGACTGGCGAGATCGAAGGAGAGTTGCTCGTGTGGATCGTGGACGGTTACCTGTCGGGCCTCGAGTTTGCTTGGTACACGGATACTGTCCCGGAGGGGATGCCGTCTCCGGACCGAGTACGTGTCGGTTGAAATGAGGGCTCTGTCTCAGCGGACACTCGCGTCGTGCTCGCAGCGTTCATCACATTGGAACGTGACTACCTCCGTGCGTTCAGATGGACCTACGACCCCACGACCATTTGGATGCCTCCCGGATGAGAACAGAGGACATGTCGTGACGAGAGGCCCCAACAAGGACGCCGCGACCCTTGCCGAGATCATCAAGGACGAGTTCCAGTTCCTCGCCAACGCGGCTTCCACAGCGTGGTCGAGGACGAGAACTCGGTCCGATACGAGCGCGCCGATGGTGTGTTCGTGCGGGTCTTCCGTGACCAGCGCGACAAGTACGTCGGCTTTCGGATCGGCCTCGTGAGCCGTCCGCGGGATGCGCTTACAGCCACTGAACTCGCGACGTTGTCAGGTGTGGCTGAGCCGCGTGGCGAGTACCCGGAGCGCGCCGATCAGCTGCGCACCAGCGTCGCTCGAGTTGCACAAGCTCTGCAGACGCACGGCGAGCGTCCGCTGGGTGGCGACGAAACGATCTACGACGAAGCCATGGAACTTCGCCGCGCATACACACAGCGGTACACCCGTCCTTCTGATGGATCCTCAGACCCGGGACGGTAGGGGATAGCGCGGGTGAGGCGGCTGCTCGCACTCCTCCTCTTCGTCCTCACGGCAGTTGGCGCGCCGCTGCGCTCCAACCCAGATCAACTGAGGTGGGCCAGGAGATGTGCTCACCGGCCCAAGGTGCCCAACATGCCCAACATGTCGCCGGATGCATGACCATTTCTCGCTACGATCGACCCCATGGGCGCGCGCTGGTTCGTCGAGTTCTTCGGGGACGTGCCGTTGGTGACGCGCATCGAAGGCGGGCAGGCGTTCTCGACGTCTGACGGCGTGGCGTGGTCGGAGACCCCGCGGCGAATGGGGCTCGAGCTGCAAGGCGAGCTCGGCGCCGTCGAGGTCTCTGAAGCTGAGGCGATGGCCGTGTTCGGCCGCCAGGCCGCTTCGACCTGACTACGCAGCCCGCAGCACCTCGCCAGTGTCCGCGAAAGCCTTGCCACCTCGCCATTCACGACGCTCAGCAACAATCATCGCGACCTGCTCGCGTGACCAGACGCCGGCACCCGGCGAAAGCGACAGCAAGGCCACCATCAGCGACGCCAACAGGTCCCACGCCGCAGCGTCGACCGGGGCCCGCTCACCCAGGTAACCCTCAGCCGGGACCGACCACCGCCCCCACCACCAGGTGGTGTCCACGCCGACGGCCGCCACCATCTGACCCAGCGACGAGGCGGACCATCGGCACCCGTGACACCGGCAGCCCTTCGCGTGGGTAGCCCGCCGAGCATGCCGCCAGCCCTGTACGACAATGGCCCAGTCGGGCCACTGTGACCGGAGTGTGACCACGAACCGCACCTCGGCCCGTTTCACGCAGGCGGCCCAGGTCGATGACCTGGGCCGGGAAGCGGTACTTCTGGTTGGTGGGCGAGGGGGGACTTGAACCCCCACGTCCTTTCGGACACTGGAACCTGAATCCAGCGCGTCTGCCAATTCCGCCACTCGCCCGAGTAGCCGGAGCAACCTAGCGCACCCGGCCTGGTGGCTCCCACCGGTAACCTGCCCGGCCGTGGCGCTGAAAGGGTTCGAACGACGCCTCGAGCGGATGGTGGAGGGCACGTTCGCTCGCATCTTCCGCTCGGGCCTGCGACCGGTGGAACTCGGCCGTCGCCTGGTCCGGGAGATGGACGACAACCGCTCCGTCGACGTCCGGGGCCGCACCCTGGTGCCCAACCACTACACCGTCGAGCTGAGCGAATCCGACCACGAGCGCTTCGCCGAGGTGGCCGACAGCCTGCAGCGCGAGCTGGCCGAGGCGGCGCGCGAGCACGCCCGCGACGAGGGCTACGTCTTCATGGGCCCGGTCTCGGTGCACCTGGAGGCGGGTGAAGGCCAACACACCGGCGCGTTCCAGATCACCGGCCGCATGCGCGAGGGCCAGGGCGGGCTCGGGGCCGGATCGTTGATCCTCCCCACCGGCGAGCGGCTCGCCCTGGGCGAGGCGGTCGTCACCGTGGGCCGCCGACCCGAGTCCACGTTGCAGCTCGCCGATCCCAACGTCAGCCGCAACCACGCCGAGATCCGGCCCCACGGCAACGGCTGGGTGCTGGTCGACCTCGGCTCCACCAACGGCTCCCGGGTCAACGGGGTGCGGGTCAGCTCGCATGAGCTCACCGAGGGCGACGAGGTCGCCTTCGGCAACACCGTCGTGCACTTCGAGGCATCCTGACCAGCACCGCTCTCCGGCCGGCGCCTCCGAGCCCGGTCGCACGAGCCGGCCGTCGAGGCCTCGTCGCGCCAGGGCCGCTCCAGGGCGACCGGTAGGCTCCCGCCCGCATGGACGAGCAGCTGCTCACGATCCTCAAGCTGTGCCTCCTGGCGCTGCTGTACCTGTTCTTCTTCCGGGTGCTGCGGGCGGTCTGGACGGAGATCCGCGGGCCGAAGCTGGTGGCGGCCACGCCGCGCAAGGCAACCAAGGAAGCCAAGCGGGTGCAGAAGAAGGCCGCGCCGGTGCAACTCGCCATCGTCGAGCCGGCGCCGCTGAAGGGCCGCACCTATCCGTTGGCCGACGAGCTCACCGTCGGTCGTGCGGCCGGGTGCCAGGTCACGATCGACGACACCTATGCGAGCCAGCTCCACGCCCGGGTCTTCCAGCGCGAAGGCCAGCTCTTCGTCGAGGACCTCGGGTCGACGAATGGCACGTACCTCAACCGCAAGAAGGTGCAGGGCCCTCAGGTCATGCGCCGAGGGGACCGGCTGCAGGTCGGCAACACCGTGATGGAGCTCGTATGACCACCCTCCGCGCCGGGAGCGCAACCGACGTCGGTCGGATCCGCTCGCTGAACGAGGACTCCAAGCGTCTGGTCACCGAGGCGAACCTGTTCGTCGTGGCCGATGGCATGGGCGGCCACCAGGGCGGCGAGGTGGCATCCGCCCTCGCCGTCGAGACCGTGGAGGAGCGCGCCGGCGAGGCCTCGCTCGAGAGCTTGAAGCAGGCCGTCCGGATCGCCAACCGCGCCATCTTCGAGAAGGCCGGCAGCGACCCCGACCTCCACGGCATGGGCACCACCACGTGCGCCATCCGGGTCGTCCCCGGTCCCGATGGCGACGAGATCGCCTGGGTCAACGTCGGCGACTCCCGCATCTACCTCCTGCGCGACGACCGCCTCATCCAACTGAGCCGGGACCACAGCCTGGTGGAGGACCTGCTCCGCGACGGCCAGCTCACCGCCGAGGAGGCGGCCGTCCACCCGCAGCGCAACATCCTCACCCGAGCGCTCGGCATCGACATCGACGTCGAGGTCGACGGCGGCACGGTCATCCCGTTCACCGGTGATCGCTTCCTCCTGTGCAGCGACGGGCTGTTCAACGAGGTGAGCGAGGATGGGATCACCTCGGTGCTGCGCCGCCTCGCCGATCCGGCCGAGGCTGCCGACGAGCTCGTCCGCCAGGCCAACGACGGTGGTGGGCGCGACAACATCACGGTCGTGGTGGTCGAGGTCGTCGACGACGACGGGCGGTCGGCCGCGGCCAGCGCCGCCCTGGCCGCCACGGCAGGCGGGGTCGACTCTGCGGCCGAGGCGACGACGACCGGCGCTGCCGGTGCAGCGGCTGCCGGTGGCAGGCCTGTTGCTGGACAGACGGTCGAGCCCGTTGAGCCTCGCACCGAGAAGATCCCGGCCGAAGCGGTCCCCGCCGGGCCGGTGTTCGCGGGTCAGCGCAGCTCCCTGCCTGAGCCCGACGACGACTACGCGTCCGAGCGTGACGATCTGTACGGCGGCCTCGACCGCGAACGCTCTCGGCGCTTCACGTGGCGGGTGTTGGTGTTCGTGGCCGCGGTCCTCACGGTCATCGTGGTCGTGGTCGGTGCGGTGATCTGGTCGGCACGCAACACGTACTACGTCGGCTTCAAGGGCGACCGGGTGGCGGTCTACAAGGGCAAACCCGGTGGGGTCCTCTTCATCGACCCGAAGCTCCAACAGACCACCGACATCGCGCGCGCCGAACTTCCGCAGAACCTGCGCTCGGTGCTCGACAGCGGCAAGGAGCTGAGCTCCGAGTCGGCTGCCACCCGGTACCTCGTGTACCTCCGGACCGTCGCCAAGGACCTCGGTCCCGACGGCTCGCCCAACACCACGACGACCACCCCGGGCACGACCACCGCGCCCGGCGCCACCACCACGACGCGGGCCAAGACGACGACCACCGCCACGCCGTGACCGCGATCGCGCAAGCCCGACGGCGCGCCGAGCTCGGCTTGATCGTGCTGGCCGTCGCCATCACCGGCGGCGGCTACACGTTGGCGAGCCTCGGTCGGACCTCGTCGGTGCCGGCGAACATCGGCCCGTTCCTCGCGGTCATCTTCGTGCTGCTCGTCCTGGCCCACCTCGCTGTCCGCCGACTCGCCCCCGAAGCCGACGGCCTGCTGCTGCCGCTGGCTGCCGTGCTGAACGGCATCGGCTACGTCTTCATCGCCCGCCTCAAGCCGGGCCTGGCCGACAACCAGGCGATCTGGACCGGGGTCGGCATCTTCGCCTTCATCGCCACGCTGTTCGTGGTCCGGCGGATCCGAGACCTCGAGCGCTACCGCTACACGTTCCTGCTCATCGGGCTCGTGCTGCTGGTGATCCCGCTCGTGCCCGGGATCGGGATCTCGATCCACGGCGCCCGCATCTGGGCCCACCTCGGGCCGATCAGCTTCCAGCCCGGCGAGTTCGCGAAGATCGCCCTCGCGTTGTTCTTCGCCTCCTACCTGGTGGAGAAGCGGGAGCTGTTGAGCATGGCCACGTGGCCGCGGTTCCGGCCGGTGCTCCCAGACCTCAAGCACCTCGCCCCGGTGCTGCTCGCCTGGGGGGTGGCGATCATGGTGATGACCGCCGAGACCGACCTCGGCTCCTCGCTGCTGCTGTTCGCATTGTTCATGGCGATGATCTGGGTGGCCACCGGCAAGCCCGCCTATCCGGCCGGCGGCACGGTCCTGTTCGGGGCGGCGGCCTACGGCGCCTGGACCCGGAGCAGCCACGTCCAGACCCGCGTCTCCACCTGGCTCGACCCGTGGACGCACCAGACCGGTGGTGGCTACCAGGTCATCCAGGCCTGGTACGCGTTCGCGTGGGGCGGCGTGGCCGGCACCGGCATCGGCCTCGGCCGGCCCGACCGCATCCCGGTGGTGGAGAGCGACTTCTTGTTCGCCGCCATCGGCGAGGAGCTGGGCCTGCTCGGTGCCGTCGCCATCCTCGTCACCTACCTGCTGATCATCGGTGCCGGCCTTCGCATCGCCGTGCAGGCCGAGAACGCCTTCGAGAAGCTGCTCGCAACGGGGCTCACCGCCCTCATCGGCATCCAGAGCTTCGTGATCATCGCCGGCGTCACCCGCCTCCTCCCGCTCACCGGCGTCGTGCTCCCGTTCGTCTCCTATGGCGGCTCGGCCCTCGTGGCCAACTACGTGCTGCTGGCCCTCCTGATCCGCGTATCCGACGGCAACTCGACGCGCGGTGGCGCCAAGCAGGCCGTCCCGGTCCGCAAGGCGGGGGCGCGCTGATGGATCGGTCGATCCGGCGCCTCGGCGTCTTCCTCATGGTCTTGTTCTGCGCGCTGTTCGTGCAGTTGAACTACATCCAGGTGTTCCGGGCCAAGGACCTCAACCACAAGCCCGACAACAGTCGGCCGGTCGACCAGGCCTTCAGTCGGGCGCGCGGCACCATCACCACCTCCGACGGCGTGGTGATCGCCCGGTCCGTGAAGAGCAACGACCGCTTCCAGTTCCAGCGCGAGTACCCGGGCAAGGATCTGTACGCCCAGATCACCGGCTACCTGAACTACTCCTTCGGTGCGACGGGGCTCGAGAGCTCCTACAACTCCGAGCTCTCCGGCAGCACCGCCCGCCAGAAGCTGCGCTCGATCGGCGACCTCTTCGTCGACCGCGACCGCACCGGCAACCTCACCCTCACCGTCCGGTCGGACATCCAACAGAAGGCCAAGGACGCATTGGGCGGGCAACGGGGATCGGTCGTGGTCCTCAACCCCCAGACCGGCGGCGTGCTCGGCCTCTGGAGCTATCCGAGCTTCGACCCCAACGTGCTCTCCAGCCACGACTTCAAAGCGACCGCGGCGGCCAAGTTGCTGCTCGAGCAGGCCGCCGGGCATCCCCTGCTGGCCAGGTCGTACCGCGAGATCTATGCCCCCGGATCGACGTTCAAGGTCGTCACCGGATCCACCGGCGTGCAGACCGGCAAGGTGACACCGACCAACCCCACCTATCCGAGCCTCAGCGCGCTCAACGTTCCCCAGACGAGTCACGACCTCCGCAACTACGGCGGGGAGGTGTGCGGTGGCCAGCTGTTCCGGGTCCTCGCCATGTCCTGCAACACGGCGTTCGCCCAGATGGGCCTCGACATCGGCGGTGATGCGATGGTCGCCGGCGCGCAGGCCTTCGGGTTCAACTCGGTCCCGCCGCTCGACCTCCCGGCGGTGGCGTCCACGTTCCCCAAAGGCCCGTTCGACCAGCAGCTCCCGGTCCTCGCCCAGTCCGCCATCGGCCAGGGCCAGGTGGCCTCCACCCCGCTGCAGATGGCGCTCGTGGCCGCGGGCATCGCCAACGACGGCGTGATCATGGAGCCCCACGTGGTGGACGACATCGTCGACGGCGAGGGCGACCAGGTGAGGAAGAACCAGCCCACCCAGTGGCGCCGCGCCATCAGCCCCCAGACCGCCGACATCATGCGCCAGGCCATGCGCCAGGTCGTCGCCAATGGCACGGCTTCGAGCATGCAGCTGCCCGGCGTCGACATCGGTGCCAAGACCGGTACGGCCCAGTTCGGGCCGGCCACGCCGCTGCGCTCCCACGCCTGGATGATCCTCTGGGCGGGCCCCCCCGGGCAGAAGCCGACCGTCGTCGTGGCCGTCCTCGTCGAGGGGACCAACGGGCTCGGCGAGCAGACCGGCGCCCAGGCCGCGGGCCCCGTCGCCCGCGCCGTGCTCGAGCAGGCGCTCAAGCCGCCGCCGCCTCCACCGGCAGATACCACGACCACCACCGCAACGAGCGGTTCCACTCCGTCCACCACCGTCGCGACAGGCAACTGATGCATCTGATGCACCGCATGCCCTGGGCGCTCGCGACCCGTCTCATAGGCTGACCGCGCCATGTCCAACCGAGAACAGGTCGTGCTCAACGGCCGCTACGAGTTGCACCGCCGGGTGGGCCGGGGCGGCATGGCCGAGGTCTACCTGGCTCGTGACCGGCTGCTCGACCGGCTCGTGGCCATCAAGATCCTCTTCCCGGAGTTCGCCACGGACCCCTCGTTCGTGGCCCGCTTCCGCCGCGAGGCGCAGGCCGCTGCCAACCTCAACCACCCCAACATCGTGGGCGTCTACGACTGGGGCAAGGAGCGCGGGACCTACTACATCGTCATGGAGTACGTCGACGGCCGGACCATCTCCGACATCCTCCGCACCGACGGCACCATCGAGCCCAAGAAGGCCGCCGGCATCGCCGCGGACGTGGCCGCCGCCCTCGGCTTCGCCCACCGCAAGGGCGTGGTGCACCGAGACGTGAAGCCCGGCAACGTGCTGATCACCGCGGCCGGTGAGGTGAAGGTGGCCGACTTCGGCATCGCGCGCGCGATGACGTCCCAGGGCGAGGAGGATCTCACCCAGGCCGGCTCGGTCATGGGGACCGCCACCTACTTCTCGCCCGAGCAGGCCCAAGGCCAGACCGTCGATGCCCGCACGGACCTCTACTCCCTCGGTGTCGTGCTCTACGAGATGGCATCGGGCAAGCCGCCCTTCACGGCCGAGAGCCCAGTTGCCATCGCCTACAAGCACGTGCAGGAACCGGTGCCGCCGCTGCGCGACAAGGTGCCCGACATCCCCCCGGCCTACGAGGCCATCGTCAACAAGGCCCTCGCCAAGAACCCCGACGACCGCTACCCCGACGGCGCCGCCATGCGGGCCGACCTCCTGCGCTTCCGCGAGGGCCGGTCCGTCGCGGCCGCGGGCTCAGCGTCTCCGGGCCTCGCCGGCGCGGACCCGGCCGACCCGCCCACCTCGGCCACCATGGCCGTCCCCCGAGCCGGCGGTCCTGTCCCCGGTGCGGTCGCAGCTCCAGAAGCGACCGCGTCCCAGCCGCCCCACAAGCGGACCGGTTGGCTGTTCGGCATCATCCTGCTGCTCGTCGCCGTGCTCGGCGTCCTCCTGTTCGCCTTCGGGCGGCAGCTCGGGATCTTCGAGAACCAGAAGAAGTCGGTCGCGGTGCCCACCGTGGTGGGTCTGGACGTCGACGTGGCCACGACGAAGCTCAAGGACGCCGGGTTCAAGGTGCAGCCCACGCTCAGGGCCGACGCTGCGGCCGTGGGCAAGGTGCTCGACCAGGACCCGAAGGACACCACCGCCAAGGAGGGTTCCACGGTCCGGATCACGGTGAGCTCGGGGCCCGGCACCGCCAGGCTCGAGGACCTGGCCGGCAAGACCGAGGGCGAGGCTCGCGATGCGCTCACCGCCGCGCAGTTCAGCAACGTGCAGCCCCGGTACGAGGAGAGCGCCGACCAGCCGCCGGGCATCGTGCTGTTCACCGAACCCGGCCCGGGCATCTACGCGAGGGACCGATTGATCACCCTGGTGGTGTCGATCCCCTCCACCTCCACCACGACGGCATCGACCACCACCACGACCACTGCGCCGACCACCACGACCGCGGCACCGACCACCACCACGACCTCGCCGCCGACCACCACGACCGTGCCGGCCACGACCACCGCGCCCTCGACCACGCCGTCGAGCACGACGGTGGCCGGGGGTTGAATCAGGCGGAGTAGGCGTCGATCTGGGCGAGGAAGTTGCCCACGAGGTCGTGGCCGCCGACGGTGAGGATCGACTCGGGGTGGAACTGGACGCCCTCGGTGGGAGCGTCCCGATGGCGAAGGCCCATCACGATGCCGTCGTCGGTCTCGGCGGTGATCTCGAGCACGTCGGGGACGCTGGCCCGATCGACCACGAGCGAGTGGTAGCGGGTGGCCTCCAACGGTTCGGGCAGGCCGGTGAACACGCCGGTACCCGTGTGGCGGACCAGCGAGGTCTTGCCGTGCATGATCTCCGGGGCCCGCACGACCGTGCCCCCGAACACCTGGCCGAGGCACTGGTGGCCAAGGCAGACGCCCAGCACCGGCTTGCGTCCGGTGAAGTGCGCGATGGCCTCGTTGCTGACGCCGGCGTCGTCGGGTGTGCCCGGGCCGGGCGAGATCAAGACCCCGTCCGGGGCGAGCTCGATCGCCTCGGCGAGCGTGATGGCGTCGTTGCGGTAGATGAGCGGCTCGGCACCGGCCTGCCCCAGGTACTGCACGAGGTTGTAGACGAACGAGTCGTAGTTGTCGATCACCAGCACTCGTCGACCCATCGGCCGAAAGCTAGTGCGGGCCCTCGCCGATCCCGCCACCGGTTCCCCGCCCCGCCGACCCGGAGCCGGGGGGCTGCCGGGACCGCCTCGGGACGTTCGGTAGGCTGCCCGGCCATGGCCGACGAGATCGACGACGCGTCCGACGAGGCGCTCATCAACGAGCCCGAGGATGGGTCCTCGCCGAGCGACGAGGAGCCCGAGACCCGGTCGGTCGCCCCGTTCGTCGATGACGACGAGGACGACGGCGACGCTCCCGCGGACGAGGCTCCCGCGGATGCGGCCGAGGACGCCGAGGAGGCCGAGGATGCCGAGGACGCCCAACTCGCGACGGGGGCCAAGTCGGGGGCCAAGGCAGCCGAGACCGATCGGGTGGTCACCCGGCGCACGGTCACCAGCAAGCGGGTCACGCCCAAGGGCGGGGCCCCGGCGCCCAGCCAGCGCAAGAGCGGCAAGAGCGGCAACCCCGTGGTCGAGTCGGCCCGGTACACCCCGCCGAGCAGCGGCGCCTACGCCAGGGGCCCGAGCCCGTGGTGGGTCCCCACCCTGCTGTTCGGCCTGCTCATCATCGGCGCCCTGACCATCATGACCAACTACATGGGCGTCTTCGGCGCGGCCCAGAACATCCGCCTGGTCATCGGCCTGGTGTTCATCTTGGGCGGGATCATCACCGCCACCCAGTACCGCTGAGGTCGGCGTCGGGTCGGCGTCGGGGCCGGTTCAGCCGCGTGAACGCAACCTGAACAGGCAACGGGCCCGGGTTGCGGAGAAGTTACAAGCCTGTGATCTTCCCCAGTGTTGTCCACAGGCTGGGGAAAATGTGGTCCGGAGGGACCAGGCCCGCTGATCCGGTCAGAGGTCGTCCACCGGAGTGACCAGGGCCATGTCCTCCATGCAGTGCCGCGGCGGTTCGGGGACCTCGTCGTTCGCCGTGGTCATGCGAACCTCCGTGCCACAGATCGTGCACTGGTACAGGAGCCGGACCTTGCGGAGCTCGCCAGGGTCCGGGAGACCGGGGACGGGACGGGCGAACCCGCCCAGCACGGCCATGCCCACCTTCAACAAGACGGCGGCGGCCACGACGGCGACGATCGTCCGTGCCACGGTGCCCCCGCTCGCGGCCAGGATCGGGGTGAGGGAAGCGACCATGGGCACGGCGCCAGCGTAGAAGGTGCATCCCCGGGCGCGACGGTGCCCCGGCCGCGACGGCCGGGGCACCGAGGTGATCAGGTCAAGCGGTCGATCAGTCGAGGCGTTCGATGATCGTGGCGTTGGCCATGCCGGCGCCTTCGCACATCGTCTGGAGGCCCCAGCGGCCGCCGGTGCGCTCCAGCTCGTTGAGCAGGGTGGCCATGAGCTTGGCTCCCGAGCAGCCGAGCGGGTGGCCGAGGGCGATGGCGCCACCGTTCACGTTCACCTTGCTCATGTCGGGGCTGTACTCCTTCTCCCAGGCGAGGACCACGGACGCGAAGGCCTCGTTGATCTCGATCAGGTCCATCTGGTCGAGCGTCATGCCCGCCTTCTCGAGGACCTTGGCCGTGGCCGGGATGGGGCCGGTGAGCATCATGAT
>JAOBWM010000014.1 GCA_025463365.1 Acidimicrobiales bacterium | reverse complement strand
CGAGCACCTCGAGGGCCTCACCCCCGAGGCCGAGGTGGCTCGCGAGCGCCTCTTCACGCGGATGGGCCGCGTGGCCCGCGCCGGTCGGCGCTTCGACACCCGTCGGGCCGAGGCGGCTGAGCTGGTCGGCAGTTCTGCCTGACCCAGGCATGGCAGACTCCTTGCGGGGCGGGGTCGATCGGTTCCGCTCGTTCGGAAAACAAACAAGTTGCATACAAGCACCGACAGGCGCATGATGCGGCTGCTGTGCCATGGGTGGTCCTGGCCCGGCGGAACGACGAAGGAACGGACGGAAACCAAGATGGCTGACCAGAAGGTGGTTGGGAAGACGGGCCGCGTCACGGGGCGCGTCGGACCCGGCCGCATCGGTGAGGTCATGGTGCCCATCCGCGGCGGCACCGAGGCGTACCACGCCTACAGCGCCGACGACGAGGAGATCCCTCCCGGCACCCGGGTGCTCGTGGTGGAGACCCTCCCCTCGCGCACCGTCGTCGTCACCCCCGTGTGACCACACAGAAGGTGAACACGTGAACTCCCTGTACCTCATCGGCGGAATCGTCCTCGTCATCCTCGTGCTGGCGGTCTTGCTCTTCAAGGCGTTCTGGCGCGTGGCCGAGCCCAACGAAGCGCTCATCATCTCGGGGATCCGCCACCAGCACGCCACCGACGACATCGAGGACTCCCTCGGCTTCAAGATCGTCACCGGCAAGGGCACGCTCGTCACGCCCGGCATCCAAACGGTCCGGCGCCTGTCGCTCGACCTGCGCGAGGCGGAGCTGGCCATCGACTGCGTCACGCACCAGGGCATCCCGCTCGGGATCCGCGGCGTGGTGATCTACAAGGTCGGCGACGACTTCGCGTCGATCGCCAACGCCGCCCGCCGGTTCCTCGACCAGCAGGCGCAGATGGACAAGCGCGTGCACAACGTCTTCGCCGGACACCTCCGCGCCATCGTCGGCAACATGACGGTGGAGGAGATGATCCGCGACCGCGAGAAGCTCACGCAGCTCACCCGGGAGTCGTCGGGCACCGAGATGCACAAGCTCGGCCTGATCGTCGACTCCCTGCAGGTGCAGGAGATCGAGGACCCCACCGGCTACATCGGCAACCTCGGCCGGCCCCACGCCGCGGCCGTGCAGAGCCAGGCCCGCATCGCCCAAGCGGCCGCCGACCGCGAGGCCACCGAGCGCGAGCAGGAGGCGGAAGCCCTCAAGGCCGAGGCCGTGCGCGCCAGCCAGGTGAAGCAGGCCAGCTACCAGGCCGAGATCGACCAGGCCACCGCCCTCGCCCAGCAGGCCGGGCCCCTCTCGGATGCGCAGGCCCGCCAAGAGGTCGTCGTCCAGGAGACCAAGGTCGCCCAGCTCGAAGCCGAGCGCGAGGAGCAACGGTTGCAGGCCACGGTCCGCAAGCCCGCCGATGCCCAGGCGTACCACCAGGTGACCTTGGCCAAGGCCGAGCGCGATGCCCGCATCGCCGGCGCCGAGGCCGAACGCCAGGAGGTCGAGCTCAGCGCGGCCGGCAACGCCCAGCGCGTGAAGGTCGAGGCGGGAGCCGAAGCCGAGCGCGTGCGCCTGGCAGCGTCCGCCGAAGCCGAGCACATCAAGCTCGACGCCGACGCCCGGGCCACGTCGACCCGCCAGATCGGTGAGGCCGAGGCGGCCGCCACCCAGGCCAAGGGTCTCGCCGAAGGCGAAGCAACCCGTGCCAAGGGCATGGCCGTGGCCCAGGCCATCAAGGCCCGCGCCGACGCCCTCGCCGAGAACCAGGAGGCCGTCATCGGCCAGCAGCTGGCCGAGCAGTGGCCCGAGATCGTGGCCGCGGCGGCGAAGCCGTTCGGCGACGTCGACCAGATGATCCTGCTGAACGGCGCCACCGGGATGTCCGAGGTGCTGGCCCAGGCGCTGAGCCAGGGCGTCACCGGGCTGCAGATGGCCCGCAACCTGCTCGCCGGAAGCAACGGCACGAACGGCACGGCATCGAACGGCTCGCAGAAGGCGGCCAAGGATGCCAAGGACGCCGAGGACACGGCCAATCAGGAAGCCACCACCGCGAGCTGACCGGCTCCGGGTACCGGCCGTCGACGGGGCGGGGCTTCGGCCCCGCCCCGTTGCGCGTCGGCGCTGGTGTTCGCCGGCGTCGAATCAGGCCTCGGCCGGCCGACGGCCGATGAGCACGAGGTACACGTTGCGCACGGCGAGCGACTGGCGCACCTGGCCGACCACCTCGGTGAAGAACTCCTTGCGGTACGTCGCATCGGTGATCACGTAGACGGTGAAGTAGAAGCCCGAGATCACCGCCAGGAACCCGCACACGTGGACGAGGGCCCGGGTCACCAGGAACTCGTGGCCCAGCCACCCCACGTCGCCAGCTCACCCGCGCCGATGTCGGCCCCGAGCCAGGTCCGGACGACCTCGGGCCGGATGGCGAGCAACCCGAACACGAAGAAGAACAGCCCGATCGTGACCGTGACGAGCAGCACCTGCACCGCGCCACTCGAGCTGCGCCGCGCCCAGCACCTCGAGCACGAACACCAACGTGAGCGCGGGCAGGGTGCGGGTGAAGACGTCCTCGCTGGCGCGGTAGCGGTGGATCAGGTGCGGCACCCCGCGACGGAGGAACCACCGTTCGGTGGCCGCGATCAGCTCGTCGTCGGTCGGTGTCCCGTCGCCAGCCACGGGAGCAGTATCACTGGTCGTCGGGGATCAGCGTGTAGGTGGCGAAGCACATCTCGTCCTCGGTGCCTTCGGCGAAGACGATGTACTTCGGCGCCCGCAACGGGTCAGCGGAGCGGTCCCACGAGCACTCGAGCTCGATCGGTTGGCCGGCGGTGACGTGCAGCGGCTTCTCGAGCTGGTAGTTCATCTGCCAGTCGAAGCTCCACCGCGGGATGTCGAGGAGGATCTGCTCCTTGGGCGTGCCCTTGTCGAGCGTGAGGCGGATGGTGCTGCCCAACGTGTGCATGTGGCCCATGACGCCGACGATCCGGCCCGACTCGGGCACCTTCAGCGAGCAGCTCGAGTGGCCGACGGTGCCGTCGAACAGGGCGGCCAGCTGCGACGGGGTCTTGTGGCAGAGGTAGGTGAGCCCGTTCTCGTTGCCGGCACCGGAGGGGCCGTACAACTTGATGTTCTCCTTCATGGCGGCGTTGCGGTCGCACAGCGGGGCCTTGGCGTCCTTGGGCGAGCACGGGAGCTCGACGGGGCCGAGCGGGTTCACGACGCGCATGGCCTTGACGTCGGCGGTGCCGGGGTCGAGCTGCAGGGCCAGCCCGGATTCATCGGGCGCGGGCTTGTCGGCGTAGTGGTAGTGGAGTTGGAGCACGAGCGCGTCACCCGGCTCGAGGAGGATGCCCGAGTGCTCGGGGAACACGACCGGGGCCTGGCCGGGGACCCAGCCGGCGACCAGGTCGTCCTGGCCGGCGAAGCCGACGTCGTGGTCGCGCTTGCGACCGGGCACGGTCTCGGGCTTGCGGCCGCGGAGCTCGGGACCGCCGTAGCAGGACCAACCGGGCTTGCCGTCCGCGCCGTCCTTCATCGGGGCCTTGGCGGCCTGCGAGGCGCTGACGTGGAACACCTGCGCGTGGTGCAGCTCCTGGACCTGGTCGGCCAGGAACGTGTACCCGGTGAGGTACATGGGCTTGGTGAGCTTCGGGTCGAGGAGGAAGCAGCGGTAGTCGTTGGTGTTGTCGATCGAGCCGAGGTAGCCGGGTGATCGGAGCGTCTTGTCCTGGCGGGGGACGAGCTCGGGGTGCGGTTGGGTGAACGTCAGCTTCGTGGTGGCGGACACGTCGAGCGGGGCGCCGCCGTCGGCCCACGCCGAGAGCTGGGCGATCTCCTTGGTGGAGAGCGTCATCTTGTGCGCCAGCTTCACGCCCTTGTCCGACGCGGGCCACGGCGGCATGTACCGCGTCTGGGTCACCGTCTTGATGCCGTCGGAGATGGCCTTGGCATCACCGGCGTCATTGATGAGGACGTGGGCAGAACCGCTCTGGCCGGCGGTGTGGCACTGGGCGCAGTTGGCCGCCAGGATCGGCTGCACGACCTTGGCGTACGACGGTGCGTCCTTGCTCGAGACCACCTTGGCGTGCGGGCCGGTGATCGTGGTGGGGACGGCGTGCTCGGTGGGATCGAGGGCACGGATCGCCAAGGTGAGCGAGATGTCGTCGGAGGTGCGCACCAAGCCGGCGATCGAGATCGGGCCGGCATCGAAGCGGGAGAGCTTCGCGGTGGTCGTGGCGGTCGCGGTGAGGGTGGAGCCGTCGACCTTCGCCGTCCCCTCGAAGGTGGCCCGGACCGTGGTCTCCTTGATGGTGACGAAGCCGTCCATCGTGAACGGGTACGACTTCCCGGCGACGAGCTTGCCGCCCAGCCCCGTGATCCGGTCGAGCTTGAACTGGGCCAGCGGGAAGCGGTGCGACTGGAGGAAGTCCTGGCGGATGCGGGCGTCGCGCAGGTTGTTGTCGGAGTGGAACTGCTCGACGTTGGCGACGATGGTGCCGACCCGCGAGGTGGCCAGGTCGGCCTCGTTCACGGCGAGGTCACCGGCGAGGCCGTTGGTGACACCCGTGGCCGTGCTCGACTTGCGGCCGGCGAAGGTCTCCTTCACCGCGTAGGTGAGCGAGGAGTGGGTGGGATCGATGCGGAACACGGTCTCGCCGGTGCGCGGGGTGAGCTTGGGGGCCTTGGGAACGACGTAGCTCACGGCGCGGTACTTGCGAGCGCTGATCACCGGGGCCACCTGCCGCCAGGCGTAGATGCCACCGGCGGCCAGGCCGAGGAGCACGACCGAGAGCGATGCCCAGCGCAGGCGGTGCGACCGCTTCGCCGGCGCGGGAGGGAGCACGGCTCCGAGGTCTTCGGTGGAGCTCGCCTTCTCGGCGCCGTCTCCTACAACTGGTCCGTCAGCCATCAGGCCTGATCCCCTATCTCATGGCCGACCCCCCGGCCGGCGTCCAATTCTGCCACATAGAACTTGCACCGAGGATGCAACAACCTCTGGGCTCAGTCGTAGGTGGCTTCCAGCCACCATCGGCCGGCCTCCACGGACAGGAGGTGGGCGGTGCCGTCTGCCTCCAGGACCTGGAACCGGGCCCGGCGGCGGTGGCGGCGGGGATCCCACCACCGCTCCTCGATCGGCCACGGACCGGTCCAGCCCACGACCGCCACCGGCGAGCGGCCCGGACGGGTGAGGCGGGCGGGCGGAGCCGAGACGTGGGCCCGGCCCGACACCGTCACCGGCCGGTGGGCCTCGTCGACCACCTCGACCGCTTCGGGTTCGGCCCACACCGTGGCCGGGGCGGGCGCCGGCACCTGGCCGGGCCACGGCTCGGCCACCGCGTCGGGGTGGACGGAGGTGCGGGCCGCCGTGAGGTCGATGCCGGCCACCGGTACCCGCACCACCCGGTCCGCGGGACCCCGGCCACCGCGCACCTCGGGCACAGTGACCGCGTCCCCACCGAGGCGGCCCTGCACGCGCGCCACCGCCCGCAGGATCCGCTCGTCGACCAAGGTCTCACCGCCCCAGAACCCGAGCTGGCGGCCACGGGCCGCCACCACCTCGAGGGGCACCAGCGTCAACCGCTCGATCCCGGCGGTGGGGCGGACGGTCGACGAGCCCGAGAGCCACCCGTCGAGCTGCCAGCGCACGCGATCCGCGAGGGCGGCGGCGGTGAGGGCGCCCTCGTGGCGCCACTGGCGGGCCAGGTGCTCGCCGTGCTCGGTCTCGGCCTGCACCAGCACCTGGGTGCAGGCCAACCCGTCGGCCTCCAGGCGCGCGTGGAGCCGATCGGCCAGGGACTTGGCGACGAAGGCGGCCCGATCGATCCGGTCGGCCGGCGGGTCGAGCTCGCTCGTGACGGCCAGGTCGGGTGCGGGCCGCCGGGCCTCGAGCGGGCGGAGGTCGAGCCCCGATGCCAGCCGGTGGGCCGCCACGCCATCGTGGCCGAAGCGGGCCAGCAGGTCCGCCGGTTCCAGGGCGGCCAGGTGCGCGAGGGTCCGCAGGCCGAGGCGCCGCCACACGTCGACCAGGTCCGGCCGGTCGAGCAGCGGGCCGAGCACGTCGACGGGGTGTGGAGCCAGGAACGAGGCGCTGCCCGCCGGTGGGACGACGACGAAGGAGCGGCCGCCGCGATGCGCCTGCTCGGCGGCCAGCAGCGCGGCGAGGGGCCCATCGGCCACGCCGACGCGCACCTTGGCGACGGACCCGACCGCGCCTGCCGCCACCCACCCCACCCGCTCGGCCAGGGCGTCGTCGCCCCCGAAGTAGCGCGATGGGCCCCGGGTGGCGAAGGCCAGCGTGCCGGGGACGGTGACCTCCACCGCGGGGGTGACGCCGTCGAGCGCGCCGGCGACGGGCTCGAAGGCCCGGGCATCGCGGGCGGGGTCGTGGTCGATCACGACGACGTGCGGGCAGCGGCTCTGGGCCTCACGGCGCCGGATCCCCGGCTCGATCCCCGCGGCCCGGGCCGACGGAGACGCCGCCAGCACCCGATTGGCCCGGACCACGATCGCCGGGGCATCCGGCTCGGGCCGGGCCGCGGCCACCGGCCAATCCGGGCAGTGGACCACGAGGGTCCGCGTGGCGGTCACCCGACCTCCCGCAACACCGGATCCGGGATCATCGGGACCACGGGGACAGGGAGCACGGGAGCGGCCAGGGCCACACGACCATCGGGACCGGGGAGCCACACCTCGACCTGGCGCGCCTGGGCCGCGGCGCGGCGCCCCTGCACCGCCACGGTGACCCGGCGCGCGAGGAGACGGCCGTGGCCGGGGGCCAGGCCCTCCCACCGCGCCGCCGTCGCTGTCACCGAGAGGTCGGGTGCGTGGGCCCACGCGCTGGGGCGGCCCCCCGCCTGCACGAGCACCGATCCCCGGTCGCGGGCGCGGGCCGCCAACCGGCGTTGGATCCCCGGGGCGATGGCCGAGGCGGGACGGACGAGGACGACGTCGACCGCGTCGAGCAAGGACGCCACGGTGGCCGCCCACGCCTGTGGCCCCGGGTCGGCCACGAGGAGGGTGCGCTCGAGGGCCACGCCCAGCTCGGCAGCAGCGAGCAGGCCGAGGTCGGGGAGGCCGACGACGGCCATCCACGCACCCGACGCGGTGGTGGGACCGGCCAGGGCCAGGGCCAGGCTGGTGGCGGCCACGCCACCGGTGGCCACGATGCTCCCCCGCTGCAGGCCGCCCTGCGGGAAGACCCCGGCCAGGGCCGGCGGCACGGCCAACGTGCGCTCCCCCGCCGCGGTGAGCGGCCGGACCCGTTCGCCGAGTTGGCGGAGTGCCTCGAGATCGGGGGACGGGATGGCCATGGGAGCCCAGTATCGAACACCTGTTCGATTCCGGCAAGTGGCCTGGTCGAGTGTGTGAAGCTCCCCCGACCATGCAGGGGACTCCCGGCGATCGGCCCGACATCACGGCCCGCACCTTCCGCCGGTTCGTGGCCCTGCTGTCGCTGGCCGCGCTCGGCATGGTGCATCGGGGGCTCACGGCGGCACTGCCGGCGGGCACCGACGTCGAGGGCCACGTCGCCCGCACCGAGTTCGCCTTCCACCTCCTGCGCCACGGCCGCCTCGACGGCTGGTTCCCGACGTTCGGTTCGGGGTACCGGCTCTTCGCCGTCTACGGACCGGGGCTGACCATCGCGAGCGGGGTCGTGCGCCTCCTGACGTTCGGGCTGGTCGACACCGCTCGCTCCCTGGCGATCGTCGGTGCCCTCTCGGTGGTGCTGGTGCCGTGGGCGGTCGCGTGGCTCAGCCGAGAGCTGGGTTCGTCGCGGACCACGGCCGTGATCGCGGGCGGCCTCGCCCTCTTCGTGAGCTTCCCGTTCGGCGGCGGACTGGCCGCGATCTACCAGACGGGCCTGATCCCGCAGGGCCTCGCCGTTTCGATCCAGGTGGCGGCCCTGGCCGGGTTGCTGCGGGTGGCCCGCACGGGCTCGATGCGCGCCATGGCCGGGACCGCCGCGCTGGTGGCCGGGCTCCTGCTCCTGCACCCGATCTCGCTCCTCGTCTTGTTGGTCGTGGGCCCGCCGCTCGTGCTCGTCGTGGCCCGGCCTCGGTCCTGGGGGCGTGTGGTCCGCATCGGCGCCACCGGGGCGTGGGGCGCGGCCATGGCCGGGTGGTGGCTCCTCCCCGCTTGGCACACCCGCGCCCTCCGCGGTGGGGTCTCGGCCTGGCCCACCCCGCCGCTTCCGACACGCCTCGCCGAGATCGCTCACGGTCGGGTCCTGGTGCCCCAGGCGATCGCGATCGCGGCCGGGTTCGCGCTCGCCGCGCTGGCGGGCGAAGCGGTTCGCTCCCCCGCCGCTCGCCGGCGACTGGCGGTGCCCCTCGTGGCGATGGCCTACCTCGTCGTCGCCCATCTCGCCGCCGGTCACGCGTGGGGTCCGCTCGAGCTCCGCATCCAGTTCGCCAACCGGGGCCTCACCTTGATGGCGTACCTGCTGCTGCTCCCGCTGGCCGCCCTCGTGGGCGAGCCCATCGCCCGGCGGCCCGAGCGGGAGCGCATCGCCCTCGCCGGCGCCGTCGTGGTCGTCCTCGCCGTCGCCCTTGCACCGCTGCTCCACGGTCCCGGCCTGGACCCGGACCAGGTCGCCCCGCCGCCAAGCGCAGACCTGGCCGCCACCGCCCGCAGCCTCCACCGCCTGGTCCCTCCGGGCGGCCGCCAGCTCCTCGTGGACCCGTCGCCGTTCGTCGACCTCGGCACCGACGAGGCGGCGCGGTGGCTCGCCGTGGCATCGGGACGCAGCACCGCCCACCTGTACTTCCCCGAGGCCACCGAGAACCCGGCCGCCGGGTTCCTGCCGGGACGCGCCATCAGCACCGACACGCCCGCCGACTCCCTCGGACGGTTGCGGCGCACGGGCATCACCCACGTCGTGGTGACCACCCCCGATCCCGCGAACAAGCTCGCCGACGCCCTCGGGTACCGCGAGGTGGCGCACCACGGCTCGCTCGCGATCTACGCCGTGGAGCCCGAGCGCGACGGGCCCGACGTCGCCACGCTGCTGCAGCCCGATGGCGACGGTCTGCGACCGGCGGGCTGGTCCCTTGCCGCGACCCTCGACCACTGGGATCCCGAACGGCTCGACTGGTCGACGCGATCTGCCCTGCCCACGGTGGTCACCGCCGCGGTGGCCGGCGACCCGGCGTGGCACCTCACCGTCGACGGTCGCGCCATGGCCGCCGACACCTCGGGCGACGGTCTCGTGCGCTTCACGCTCCCCGCCGGCGTCCACCGGGTGGAGCTGCGGTTCACCGGCAGCCGCAACGACCCGGTGGGCATCGCCATCAGCCTCGTGGCGCTGGCCGGCGCCACGGCGGTGCTGGGACCGTGGGCTAGGACCCGGGCTTGGGCTTGGGCGAGAGGTCGTGGAGGTAGGCGATCAGGTCGTCGAGCTCACGGGGGGTGAGCTTGTACGGCTGCATGATGTTGGCGTAGCCCGCGACCACGTCCTTGCGAGGATCGCTGACGGACCTGCGGAGGTAGGCGTCGTCCGCGGTGGTGGTGCCGCCCTCGAGCTTCACCGTCGAGCCGGCGAGGCCCTTCCAGGTGGGTCCCGTCGATCGACCTCCGGTGCTCGTGTGACATGCCACGCAGCCCTTGTTGCCGGCGACGGTCTGGCCCCGCTTGCCGGCGGCGCTCAGCTTCACGGCCGGGCCGCCACCCCCGCTGCCGCACGCCACGACCACGACGGTCAGCACGGCGGCGAGCGCCAGCACCACGAGCGGCGAGGCGAGCAACGAGCGGCGGGTCGGGGGGGCGAAGCGATCCATGGTCGGGTGGTCGTCGCGTGGGGCCCGGTGGTTCCCGGGACCGCTCAGGACGCTTCCTCGGCGACTGGCTCGGCGACTGGCTCGGCCACGGGTTCGGCCACCGGTTCGGGTTCGGGTTCGGGTTCGGTGGTCTCGGGCGCGGGCGCGTCCTCGACCGACTCGTCGGTCGCGTCGGCCGGGTCGGCGAGGGTCTCGGGAGCAGCGCCGGCGAGCACCTCGGCGTCCGGCGTGGTCGCATCGGACTCGGCGGCCGGCTCGGTCGGTGCAACCCGTTCGGCCGGTGCGGCGTCGGACTCGGGCTGGTCCGGGTAGAAGCGGTACAGGTTCTCGATCACCTCGCTGAGGCCCTCGGACGTGTAGCCCTTCGCCAGGTCGATCGTGACCACGTTGCTGTTGATCTGCACGCCGGCCACCGCGTCCTTGGTGAACAGGCGGCGGGCGAGCTCGTCGGGCGGCCGATCACCCCAGACCTCGGTGCCGCGCAGGTAGCGCTCGTGGCCCATGCCGGTGAGGGCTCGGTTGGTCTCGAACCGCACGACACCGGGGTACGACGACGGCTTCTCGTTGACGACGATCGGCTGACCCATGGGCTGCGAACCTAGTTCGGGCCCTCAGGGGCGCCGCCATCGGGGCAGGGCCACCCAGGAGCCATCCACCGGCCGATCAGGTGTCGTCGGTACCGTCGGTCGGATGGAGCCGCCGAGGCGCGAGGTCGACGTCCGCTACGTCGCCACCACCACCTTCATCGCGGTCTGCGTCGTGCTGGCCACCCTCGGCGCGGTGTTCGCCGTGTCCCGCCTGTTCCAGGTGGTCACCTACATCTTGGTCGCCCTCTTCTTCGCGGTGGTGCTCACGCCACCGGTCGACTTCTTGACCCACCGGGTCAAGCTCCGCCGAGGGGTGGCCACCCTCCTGGTGTTCCTCGTCGGGCTCGCGGCGCTGTCCGGGCTGATCTACGCGTTCGTGAAGCCGGTCGTGGACCAGGGCAAGAAGTTCTCCCACAGCTTCCCGACCCTCGTCGAGGACGCCCAGAAGGGGAAGGGCCCGGTCGGCCGCCTGGCCAAGAAGTACGAGCTCCAGGACTGGGTGAAGAAGCACCGCAAGGAGATCGACCAGCAGGTCAACAGCGTCGGCAGCCGCGGCTTCGGCGTCGTGCGCACCGTCTTCAGCGGGATCGTCGCCGCGGTGACGGTGATGGTGCTCACCGTGCTCCTGTTGCTCGGTGGGCCCGAGCTGTCGACGGGCGTCCTCGGCCTGATCCCGGCCCGCCATCGAGAACGGGTCCGACGCGTGTCGTCCGACGCGGCGCGCGCCGTCTCGGGGTACATGTTCGGGAACCTCGTGATCAGCATCATCGCCGGCGTCTTCGCCTACACCTTCTTTCGGATCGCCGGCATCCCGTACCCCGAGGTGCTCGCGCTGTGGGTGGCGTTCGCCGACCTGATCCCACTCGTGGGCGCCACCCTCGGCGCCATCCCCGCGGTCGGGGTGGGGCTCCTCCACTCGTTGCCCGCGGGCATCGCGGCGATCGTGTTCTTCGTGATCTACCAGCAGTTCGAGAACAACGTCCTGCAGGTCACCGTCATGAGCCGCACGGTCAACGTGAACCCGCTCGGCATCTTCGTGTCCGTGCTGATCGGCGTCGAGCTGCTCGGGTTCCTCGGCGGGCTCTTGGCCATCCCGGCGGCCGGCGTCGTGCAGGTCGTCGTCCGGGACCTGTGGAACGGCCGCACCGGTGGCACCAAGGAGCCCCCGACCGTCGGCGTCGACGAGACCCCGATCGACGACACCGGTCCCACAGCCGCCCCCGCCTGAGGGCGGCTAGACCGGGTGCTTCCGTCGCCCAGTCGACCCAGGAGGTCGGTCGTGACCGTCACCGAGACGTTCGTGCTCGAAGGGCACATCGTCGACTCGCTGCTGCTCGCCAAGGTGCTCGACCTCGTGCTCGAGCTGGGCGCCGACTACGAGCTGTCGGAGGTGACGATCGGGCGGACCTCCTCGGACGCGAGCCGCGCCGTGATCGAGGTGCGGGCCGACGACGACGACGTGCTCGATCGGCTGGCCGAACAGCTCCGCGTGCACGGCGCCAACCCCAAGGATCCCGGCGACGCCGAGGTGGTCACCGCCGAGGTCGACGGCGTGCTGCCCGCGGGGTTCCACAGCACCACGAACCTCGCCACCGAGGTGCGCGTGGGCAGGCACTGGGTGTCGGTCACCAACCCGGAGATGGACTGCGGCCTGGCGATCGACACCGACGCGTCCGGTTCGGTGACGGCGCGCACGGTCCCGATGCACCGCGTGCACGCCGGCGACCGCATCGTGATCGGGCAGGCCGGCGTGCGGGTGCAGCCGCCGACGTCGGCACGCGGCGCCGCCGGGTTCGAGTTCATGGACTCGGAGGTGTCGTCGGAGAAGCCGAAGGGCCTGCTGCTCGCAACCCTCGCCGAGCGGATGCGCGAGGCCCGCGGCTCGGGCCAGAAGGTGCTCGCGGTGTGCGGCCCCGCCGTGATCCACACCGGTGGCGGTCCCGAGATCGCCCGGCTCGTGAAGGCCGGGTTCATCGACGTGCTGTTCGCAGGCAACGGCTTCGCCACCCACGACATCGAGTCCAACATGCTGGGGACGTCCCTCGGGATCTCGGTCACGTCGGGTGCCGGGACGGAGGGCGGCCACAGCAACCACCTCCGCGTGATCAACGAGATCCGCCGCCACGGCTCCATCGCCGCGGCCGTCGAGGCCGGCTTGATCGGCGGCGGTGCCATGTACGAATGCGTGCAGCGCGGCGTGCCGTTCGTGCTCGGCGGGTCGATCCGTGACGACGGTCCGCTGCCCGACACGATGACCGACGTCGTCGCCGCGGCCGACCGCATGCGCGAGCTCGTTCCGGGGGTGGGCGTGGCCCTGATGCTCGCCACCACCCTTCATGCCATCGCCACCGGGAACCTCCTGCCGGGATCGGTCGACACGTGGTGCATCGACATCAACCCCGCCGTCGTGACCAAGCTCGCCGACCGCGGCAGCCACCAGGCCCGTGGGGTGGTCACCGACGTCGGCCCGTTCCTGCGTCAACTCGCCGACCTGCTGGGCAGCTGACGCCGTGACGATCGACGAGCTTGCCTGGGGCCGCCGGTACCTGATGTGCCCGCCGGAGCACTTCGGGGTCCTGTACGAGATCAACCCGTGGATGCACGCCGAGGTGGTCGTCGACAAGGACCGCGCCCGCGAACAGTGGGACGGATTGGTGGCCACCCTGCGGTCGGCCGGCGCCACCGTCGAGGTCGTGCCGCAGCCCGAGGACGTGCCCGACATGGTCTTCACGGCCAACGGCGGGATCGTCGACGCCACCGCACCGGGCGGGCCCCTCTTCGTCCCGAGCCACTTCCGCCACCCCGAGCGCCAGCCCGAGACCGAGCACTTCGCCCGTTGGTTCGACGACCAGGGCTGGCGGGTGGAGCGGCTCCCCACCGATCTCACCCACGAGGGAGCCGGCGACGCCCTGCCCTTCGGCGGGATCCTGGTGTCGGGCTACCGCTTCCGATCCGACCAGTTGGCCGCCACCGCCTTCTCGCGCATCACCGGCACGCCCGTGCGCTCCGTGGAGCTGGTCGACGAGCGGCTGTACCACGTCGACATCACGTTCTGCCCGCTGTCGGACCGCCACGCCATCGGCGCGCCGATGGGATGGGACCGCTACGGCCGCCAGGTGATGGAAGCCCTCGTGCCCGAGCCGCTGTGGCTCACCGACGAGGAGGCCCTGTCGTTCTGCGCCAACTCCGTCGTGGTCGGCACCACGGTGGTCATGCCGGTCACGCCGGTGCGGGTCGGTCGCCAGCTCGAGGCCTGGGGCTTCGACGTGGTCACGTGTGACGTGAGCGAGTTCCTCAAGGCCGGCGGGGGCTGCCGCTGCCTCACCCTCTCCCTCGACACGCCCCTGACCACCGTGCCCTGATCAGGGTTCGACCGCGGCGTCCTGGCATGAGGTCGGTGCCGTGACCGGGTTGCAGCGCGCCGCGAGGAAGTCGGGCATCTCGGCGAGGTACTCCGTGCCGGTCGAGGGCTTGGCGCCATCGGGCCCGGGATAGTCGGTGCTGATCCACTGGGCGCCGCTCGCCAGCGCGGCATCGCGCACGGTCGTGTCGCCGGTCTCGCCCTGCTTGCCGGGCTCGTCGGCCCGGGTGCGGACGAGGTACCCCTTCCTCACGAGGTCGGCGATGCGGCCGGCGTCGGCCACCGCGTCGTCGACGCTGACGTAGGACGCGTCGGGCTGGCCGGGCTGGGCGTTGGTGAACATCACCCGGCCCTTGAGACCTTCATGACCTCCGCCGAGGTAGATCGAGCGGTAGGGCTCGCCGTTGAGGATCTGGAACATGACCTTGCCGCGGCTCTCGCCGAGCGTGGGCCAGTCGCCGGCGAGCACCGACTCCTCGAGGGTCGCGTGGCTCCCGCGGACGTCGTCGGGCGTGATGATCTCGTCGTCGGCGAAGACGGATCGGATCTCGTCATCGAGGCCGTCCATCGCCTCGGTGGTCCAGTGCTCGGGCTTGGCCTGGTCGGGCACCGCGAAGATCAGCGGGCCGTCCTTGAACTGGATGTCGATGGCGAGCGGCACGTGGCTCGGGTTGGCGTCGGACCACGTCTTCACCTCCTTCAAGCAGTCGGTGAAGACCGGGCAGATCGAGTGGTAGTCGACGTCTTGTTCGTGGAGGACCTTGGTGCCGGGCTTCGCCATGGCCGGGACCTCGTCGAGGTAGTCGGGCAGGCCGGCCTGGCGGCGCAACGACGGGCTGGCGTAGAGGCCGCCCTTGGCGTCGGCGAAGATGTCGAGCTCGATCTGGCGGATCTTCTCGGTGTCGAGCTGCTCGGTGAGCTTTGGATGGCTGTAGGTGCGCTGGGCGGCCTGCTCCGCGTTCAGGTCGACGAGGAGCTGGTGCTCCTTGCCCGTGGCCGCCACGTGGAAGCTGTTGTGGGTCCCGATGACCTGGATCTGGTTCAGTTTCAGGCTGTCGTCGGGCTTGGCCCTGGTGGTGGTCGTGCCGTCGCCACTCGTCCCGGCACCGCCCTTGGGCGAGCTTTCGCTCCCGCCGCTGCTGCACCCCGCAGCGAGCAACCCCGCCACCGCGATCACGGCCAGCGCTCGCGCCGATCCCTGCCGTCGACCAACCACCGAGCACCGTCCCCTGTCGTCGCTGACCCCTGCGAGACGGGACCCTAGGGGTCAGACGAGGGCGTCGTGGGAGGAGCGTTCGCCGGAACCGCGGGCGATGCCGCCGTCGGCATCGCGCTCCAGGGAACGCCAGGCGAAGACCGCCGCCACGACGGATCCGATCGCCAGGACGGCGTGGACGACCTTGAAGGCGGCCGGGTGATCGTGCACGAGGATCATCGGGAGCCGCACCGCCCAGAACAGCACCGTGCCGATGGCGAAGGCCCGGACCAGCCGGACGAACGTGGCGGCCGACCGGTCGACGCCTCGCACCAGCAGGCCCAGCAGCGCGGCCGAGGCGATCACGAACAGCGTGATGGGGATGGACAGGGCGAGCTTGGCCGGGAGGTCGACATCGGGGTTGGTCCAGTTGAGCCAGATCCGGTTGCCCCAGATGAACAGCGTGACCGCGCACAAGACCGAGACGGGATATGGCCGCAAGCGCTCCATGGCCTCGACGGTATCCACGGCTGCCGGGCCGGGCGGCATCGGGGGTCAGCCGATGTCGGGGTCCGGGCCGGTCTCGCCGGTCGAGTCGCCTGTCGGGTGCACGGTGTCGCCCTGCTCGCGCATCTGGCGGGCCACGCCCTCGTCACTGAAGGTCCGGTTGATGCCACCGAGTTGGAGGTCGTCACGGATGTGGTCGCGGGTTTCGGCGATGCCCTTGCCGAGCTCCTCGAGGCGAGCGCGCTCGGCCTCCACATCGAGGTGCCCGGCCAGCTTGGGCTCGTCGGCCTGGGGTTCGGGTTCGGGATCGGGATCGCTCATGGTCCTGCCCTACCGCGGGCCGCTCGATCCGAGAACGAACGAGGGCGCATGGCGGGTGGCCGGTCGTGCCGCTACCTTGACCGAACAGTCAAGTTCGAGGCCGACCAGGGGAACGCACCGATGACCGAGACGACGCTGGACGACTTCCGCACCGAGGTCACCGCCTTCCTCGATGGCCAGGCCGAGCCGAAACCGCAGGCCACCGACTTCGTGTGGGGCGAGGGTGACGACGATGTGGCCCTCTTCGAGGAGATCACGCCGGAGGAAGAGGCCCGAGACCTGGCCGCCGCCAAGGCGTGGCTCGGCCTGCGGGCGGATGCCGGCCTGGAGTGGATCGCCGGGCCGACCGAGCTCGGAGGCCGCGGCCTGAGCCGGGCCCACGACCAGCTCTACCGCTCGCTCGAGACCCGCTACCAGGTGCCGAACCAGTCCTTCTTCGGGATCGGCTTCGGCATGGTGGCGCCCACGATCCTGGCCCACGGCACGCCCGAGACCCACGCCTACCTGCCCCGGATGTACAGCGGCGAGCTCGTGGGCTGCCAGCTGTTCTCCGAGCCCGGAGCCGGGTCCGACCTGGCCGGCCTCCAGACCAAGGCTGAGCGCGACGGCGACGAGTGGGTGGTCACCGGCCAGAAGGTTTGGACGTCGGAAGCTCGAGCGGCCGAGTACGGGATGCTCGTCGCCCGCACCAACTGGGACGTGCCGAAGCACCGCGGGTTGACCTTCTTCTTCCTGCCGATGCGCCA
>JAOBWM010000147.1 GCA_025463365.1 Acidimicrobiales bacterium | reverse complement strand
TTCGTGAGCAGCGGGACGATGCCCGATGCGGCGGTGAAGGTGGCCACGCCGGCACCCAGCCCGATCACCAGGTGGTGGGGCTTGATCCGGCCTGAGCTGGTGGTCTCTTCGCTTGCCATAACAGGGCGAAACCTACTCGTTGCACCCCCGCCACCTGCCAAATGGTCGGGGCGACGATGGTCAGCTCCCCGCGTCGAGTGATCGGGCGCTGATCGCGGTGGCCGCCGCGGTCCCACCTGGCGGCAGGTGACCGGCATACCAACCCGGGTGTCCCTCGATGTCCCACCCCGCCGGGAGCTGGATCGTGCCGGTGGATCGGAGGTCGGACCACGAAGGCTCGGGTCGTGCCACCGGCCATGCCTTGATGTCGACGTGGTCGCCGATGGCTCGGGCGCACACGCGCCACGGAAGCGGGAGGACGTCCATGTCCCGCCGCACGAGGCCGATGATGTGGGCGGCGCCCACGTTCTGGATCGCGGTGGCCCGCGTCGAGTCCCAAGTGTGGACGTTGATGTTGCTGTAGACGTCCATGACGATGTTCTTGGTGACGGTGATCGTCCGCCACCGGTTGCCGTCGTGCCGCGTGCGCAGCGTCAGGCCTTGCTGGACCTCGTAGTCGGTCTCGAACGTCCAGGTGGCGCACGCCTCCTGGTCGCGCGACGGAGCCACGTCGGGGTCCCAGGCGATGTCGCGGAGGTTCCGGCCGGAGTTCGTCCTCGGCGCGACGAAGCTGAGGTCGTCGCCCTTCGACGACACGTCGTAGTGATCGAGGCCGTCGACCGTCAGCACCAGCGTCGTCAGCCGCAGCGGCCGCGGCCGCGCCACCGAGGTGCTCGCCCTGGGAGATGTGGTCGACGGGGATGTGGTCGACGGGGATGGGGTCGACCGGCCCGGGGAGCGACGGTCCCCGCTTCCGGTCTCCGAGCGTGCCTGGCGTGTCGCGACAGCAGCGATGACCACGGCCGCCGCGACCAGCAGCAGCGTCGTGACGGTGCGGCTCCCGGTGCGTGACACGGCCTTGCGATTCGTCCCCGTTCCGCCGAGTTCCTGCGCCCCCGCACGCCTGGGGTGTGGGCGCGGGTGGTGCGCGGCGCGGGGCGGCGGGTCGGAAGGCGGGGGACGGTCAGCTGGCCGCCCGCGGGCGGTCAGCCGTAGATCTGGCGGTCGAGGTCGCGGACGCGGGCGGCGAGCTGGCCGAGCAGCTTCTGGGCCAGACCCGGGACCTCCTCGAGCACACCGCTGAACTCACGGGCGGTGAGCACCAGCGCGGTGAGGTCGGTGTCGGCCACCACCGTGGCGGTGCGGGGGCCGTGGTCGAGGAGGGCGAGCTCGCCGACGGCGTCGCCGGGCTTCAAGGTGCCGACCTTGCGACCGTTGCGCTTGACCGTGGCGGTGCCGTCGATGATCACGAAGGCATCGCGCCCGGCATCCCCCTGGTCGACCAGGACGTGTCCGGCTGGGACGGTGACCTCGTTGGACGCCTTGGCGATCCGGGCCAGGTCCTTCTTCCCCAACGCGGAGAACAGCGGGATCTCGGCGAGATGTTCGAGGTGCTTGGTGCGGGAAGCCATGGCGCCGAAGTGTACGGAGGTCGCGTCGGCCGTGCCGGGGATCGCTCGACGGGCTTCGAGCCGGTCGCGACGGTCGCCTATTTCGAGATGTTCGCCTGGTTCGCAACAGCGGCGGCGGCCGCCGCCACGGCCTCCGGATCGCCGAGGGCCCGGGCCAGCGGCGGCTTGGTCTCGGTCGGCCGGGCCGCATCGTCGAGCTCGTACACGAGCGGGACGCCGGTGGGGATGTCCAGCCCGGCGATGTCGGCGTCGGCGATGGAGTCGAGGTGCTTGACCAGGGCGCGCAGGCTGTTGCCGTGGGCGGCGACGAGCACGGTGCGTCCGCCGGCGAGGTCGGGGACGATCTGGTCGAACCAGTACGGGAGCATCCGGTCGACGACGTCGGCGAGGCACTCCGAGCGCGGGAGGACATCAGGGGGGATCGACGCGTAGCGGAGGTCGGTGTTGGGGTCGAAGCGATTGCCCGGGGCGGTGGGCGGCGGCGGGGTGTCGTAGCTGCGCCGCCACGTCTTCACCTGGTCCTCGCCGAACTGCGCGGTGGCGTCGGCCTTGTTCATGCCGGTGAGGTCGCCGTAGTGGCGCTCGTTCAGCCGCCAGTGGCGACGCACCGGCAACCACAACATGCCCATGGCGTCGAGCGCCAGGTTGGCGGTGCGGATGGCCCGGGTCTGCAGCGACGTGTGGACCACGGCGGGGGCGAGGCCCGCCTCGGCCATCAGCCCGCCCGCCGCGCTCGCCTCGGCCCGACCTTGCTCGGAGAGGTCGGAGTCCCACCATCCGGTGAAGAGGTTCTCGGCGTTCCATGTGCTCTGCCCGTGGCGGAGCAGGATCAGGGTCGACGTCATGGCGGGCGAGGGTAGTGGCGGCGACTGGCGGCACCCCAAGGAGTGACGCCCTCGACAGGCGCGCGACCGTGCGGCTTTGATTCCCGGATCGGCGCCGGAGGCACCACCCGGCCGATCTCGTCCGGCCCCGGACCCACCGGTACGATCCGGTCTCCTGTACCGGTGCCGGCAACCGCCCTCCGCCCACCCGCTGGCGCCGCCGAGGAGCAGACGTGGTCGATGAGGTCGTGACGGCGAAGATCGCCCTGCGGCAGGCCGGCGACGCCGCTGCCCTCACGACGGCCGTCGCCGAGCCGTCGAGCCGGGGCCGCTACGGCTTCTCCCACGTGCCCGCGCTCGACGGGCTCCGCGGCGCGGCAGTGGTGGCCGTGCTGCTCTACCACGGAGGTCACCTGACGGGCGGCTACCTCGGCGTCGACCTGTTCTTCGTGCTGTCGGGCTACCTGATCACCTCGCTCCTGCTGGCCGAGCACCGGCGCTCGGGCGGCATCGCCCTCGGCGCGTTCTGGGGCCGCCGCGCCCGCCGGCTGTTGCCCGCCCTCCTGCTCCTGCTGTGCGGCGTGGCCGTGTACGCCAAGGTGCTGGCTCGCCCGGTCGACCTCCAGCAGATCCGCGGCGATGCCTTCGCCACGCTCGCCTACGTGGCCAACTGGCGCACGATCCTGCACGGGTCGAACTACTGGGACATCTCGCTGGCGCCGTCGCCGCTCCAGCACGTGTGGAGCCTGGCGATCGAGGAGCAGTTCTACCTGGTGTGGCCGTTGCTGGTGGTACTGGTGTCGCGCCGACGACACGACGCGGCGCGGGTGGTCGGAAGCATCGCCGTCGTGGGCGCGCTGGCGTCGGCGGTGGCCTTCGTGGTCCTCCACCACCTGGGCGCATCAGACACACGGGTGTACGAGGGCACCGACACCCGAGCCGTCGCTCTGCTGCTCGGCGCGGCCCTGGCGGCGTGGCGCCGGTGGTCCGCTGACCGGTCCGCTGACCGACCCGTCGGCCCGCACCTCGTCGGCTCGCCGCACCCTGTCGGCTCGGATCTTGTGGATGCCGCGGCCGGCACGTCACGCCGCATCCTTCCGCCCCGGGCCCTCGAGGCGGCGGGGCTCGTGGCCGCGGTCGCCCTCGGCGTCTTGTGGTTCCGACTCGACGGGCAGTCGCGCTGGGTCTACCGAGGCGGCCTCCCGCTCGCCAGCGCCCTCGCCGTGGTCGTCGTCGCGGCCGCGTCGCGGGGCACGGGGGGTGTCCTGGGCCGCCTGCTGTCGATCCGGCCACTGCGCGCGCTCGGTGCCATCAGCTACGGCCTCTACCTCTGGCACTGGCCGATCTACCAGGCGCTCGACCTCCGCAACGGCCGGCTGCCCGGCCTCGGTGGTCGCTTCCTCCACGACCCTGTCCTCCTCGTGGTGAAGCTCGCGCTCTCCCTCCTGGCGGCCGTGGTGTCGTACGTCGTGATCGAGTCGCCGATCCGCCACGGCGCCATCCGTCGCCCGTTCGGCCCGCCGCTCGCGATGGTGGGCATCGGCGTGGTCGCCGTGGTGTCGTTCGCCGCCACCACCGGGGCCATCGCTCCCACTGCGCCCGGTCGAGTGGGGCAGGCAACGGCGCACGTCGATGGCGCTCCGGTGGTGCTCTTCGTGGGCGACTCCGTCGCGCTCTCCACGGTCGGCCGCGTGGCCGCCGACCCGAAGCGGTACGGCATCAACCCGGTCAACCGCGCCTTTCCGGGGTGCTCCGTCGTGGCCGACGGCCGCAACGCGCAGGACTTCGCCGGCCGGTCCTACCGCCCCGCCTCGTGCGAGGCGAAGGGCATGCGCGACTTCGACGCGATCCATCCTGACCTGGTGTTCCTCCTCGTCGGCGCCCGTCCGAACGACTTCGTGGAGATCCACGGACGGTTCGTGCGAGGGTGCGACCCCGCGTTCGATCGGGCATACCGCACCTCCACCGAGGCTCTCCTTCGCAAGCTGCACGCAGGGGGCGCGCCGGTGGTGATCGGCACGGTCCTGCACTCGAGCGCGACGGCCATCCCCGTGGAGGGCGCCGAGGATCGCATCGACTGCGTCAACCGCCAGATCCGCAGGGTTGCCGCAGCCGTGCCCGACACGTCGCTCGTCGACACCAACGACCTGCTGTGCCCGCACGGACAGCCGTGCATCGAGGAGCTCGGCGGCGACCCCGTCCGCAGCGACGGCCTCCACTTCGACGCCGGGCCCGGCGGTGATCGCGCCGCCGACTGGATCGTGGCCCACGTCTTGCGCGCCGGCGGGCTCCGGGCCGCGGCGGGTGCCACGGTCCACGGCGGATGAGGGTCCTCAGCGAGCGGGCTCGGCTGGGATGGACCGATGCATCAAGCGACACCCACGGCGGCCTGATGGCAGAGCCGCCGTCGCCCGCCGTCGCCCGAGACCGTGCGAAGGTTGCCGAGCATCGGTCACCTAGGGTTCCGCTTGTCCGCGCTGCTCGCGACAACGAGCTTCCGTCCTCCCACCGGCCCTGCAGCGCAGCCGAAACCCTGGGTGGGACCCGAGGCCGGATCCTGCTCGCTGAGGTCAACGGTGTCGGTGCTGTCTGGATCGCTCGCGTGACGGCTGAGGTGGCCACGCCGTCGAGGCGACAGACCACCGCGTCCGGTCGTCTCGCGGGCCGACCTGAGGCCGAGCCGGCCCGGTCACGGCTCGCGCACCGGCCCGCGCTCGACGGGCTTCGAGGCCTGGCCGTGGCCGCCGTGTTGCTGTTCCACGGCGACCGGTTGCGCGGCGGCTTCCTCGGCGTCGATCTCTTCTTCGTCCTCTCCGGCTACCTGATCACCGCGCTGCTGCTGGTCGAGGATCGAGATCGCGGGCGCGTCGACCTCGGGCAGTTCTGGCTCCGTCGAGCCCGGCGCCTGCTGCCGGCAGCCTGCGCGCTGGTCGTCGTGGTCGCTGCGTTCAACCGGTTCGTGGCCGACCCTGGTCAGTGGACCGCGATCCGCGGCGATGGCCTCGCCACCCTCGGCTACGTCGCCAACTGGCACACGATCTTCGCCGGCGGTGCTTACGGGGCCGATCTCGTGGCCCGGTCACCGCTCGAGCACACGTGGAGCCTGGCGATCGAGGAGCAGTTCTACCTGGTGTGGCCGTTGGTGGTCGTCGGCCTCTTGGCGCTCCGGCGCTCACCGCGCACGATCGTCCTGGCGGCCGGAGCGGTGGTGGCGACGAGCACGATCGCGCTCGTCGGCGGATCCCTGGCCGGCATCTCGCAGAACACGCTCTACCTCGGCACGCACACCCGGATGGCGTCGATCGGGTTCGGCGCGCTGGTTGCGGCGTGGGAGGCGGGGCGCACGGAGCATCGTTCGCCCCGACTGGGACGCACCCTGGAGGTGGTCGCCCCGACCGCGTTCCTGCTGCTCCTCGTCGCGTGGTGCACCGTCGGCCTCCACGACCAACTGCTGTACCGCGGCGGGCTCACCGCGTGTGGTCTCGCGGCGGCGGTGGTGATCTGGTCGGTCGTCCAGCCCGGAGGAGGGCCGCTCGATCGCGTGCTCTCGGTTCGGCCGCTCCGGGCCCTCGGGCTCATCTCCTACGGGCTCTACCTGTGGCACTGGCCGCTGTTCGTGCTCCTCGACGAGGACCGCACTGGCCTGCATGGCTGGGTCCTCTTCACGGTCCGGGCTGTCGCGTCGCTCACGGTGGCGTGGGTGTCGTACCACCTCCTCGAACAACCGATCCGGCGGAGCTCGTGGGGCGGTGCCAAGGTTGCCCGCCGCTCGGTGGTGGCGATCGGGTTGGCCGCGGTCGCCTTGGTGGCGTCGGCGGTCGGTGCGCCGCCGAACGTCTTCGCGTCGGCCGGCTCGGGCCCCACGTTCACCCGCGCCGCCGGGCAGGCGCCCGTCCTGGCCCTGTACGGCGATTCGGTGGCCTACCTCCTCGGCCTCGAGGGCCTGGCGCCGCGAGCCGATGCGCTGCACGTGTCGGTCGTCGACGCCGCTCGCCTGGGCTGCGAGCCGCTCGGTGGCGTCACGGCCGCTCGCGACGGCCTCGGCGAGCCGGTGTGGGACAAGGCCTGGATCGACTGCATCGACACCCTCCCCACCTACCGCTCGGGGCTGTCCCAGCGACCCGACGTCGCCGTGATCTTCTTCGGCGGGGTCCAGTGGGACGCCCGGATCGCCGGGAGCTGGCGCCACCCCTGCGACGCCGCCTACCGCGACCTGTACCGCAGCCGAATGGTGCTCGCCATCCGTCGGGCCGGAGCAGGTGGCATCCCGGTCGTGGTGGTGAAGGGACCGCCGGTCATCAGCGACCGGATCTCCCGGCTCAAGGGCATGGACGACGGCGCCCGTCGCAACGGCTGCCTCTGGCAATCGTTGGCGCCTGAGCTTCCGCAACTCGGCGCCCGCGTCGTGGACCTCGACGCGCACCTGTGCAGCAGCGAGACCTCATGTGACGCAACCGGCGCGGACGCCTCGAACCGGGCCGACGGCATCCACTTCCGCGGCGCCGCCGCACGGGACCTGGCGACGTGGCTGGTCCCCGAGATCCTGCGGGTCGTGAGGCGCTAGTGCCGAGCCCGCGTGCCGGCGGGCCCTTGGGTGGTGCCCCGACCCGCCCTACTAGCGTGGGAGCGATGGTGAGGGACCGGACTGGGGGCTCCCTCGTGATCGTGCTGATGGGGACCCGATGGTCTCGGCGTCAGCCACCGGACACGGGAGGACTGCGACCGCGATGGTGACCGAGGTACGGCCGACGCCAGCGGCCACCGCGCCCGCCGGATCTGCCACGTCCGACGCCGCCGCTCACGGTCGGTGGGGCTTCAGTCACGTGCCGGCGCTCGACGGCCTCCGGGGTGCCGCGGTGGTGGCGGTGCTGTTGTTCCACGCTGGCCACCTCACCGGCGGCTACCTGGGCGTCGACCTCTTCTTCGTCCTCTCCGGCTACCTCATCACCTCCCTGCTGTTGTCCGAGCACGGCGCCACCGGTGGCATCGGCCTCAGGGCCTTCTGGTCGCGCCGGGCCCGCCGCCTGCTCCCGGCGCTGCTGGTCCTCCTCGGTGGCGTGGCGTTGTACGCGTGGTTGATCGCCCGGCCGGTCGACCTCGCGGGCATCCGCGCCGACGGCTTCGCCACCCTCGCCTACGTGGCCAACTGGCGCACGATCCTCCACGGCTCCAGCTACTGGGACCTCTCGCTGGCGCCCTCGCCGCTCCAGCACGTGTGGAGCCTGGCGATCGAGGAGCAGTTCTACTTGGTGTGGCCATTCGTGGTCGTGGTGCTCACCCGGCGCCGCACCGACGCGGCGCGGGTCGTGTGGCGGATCGCCACCGTCGGCGCGGGGCTGTCCGCGGTCCTGTTCGTCGGGCTGCACGTCCTCGGCGCCTCCGACACTCGCGTCTACGAGGGAACCGACACCCGTGCCGCCGCGCTGCTGGTCGGCGCGGCACTCGCCGCGTGGCGGTTCCGCCCGGATCGCCGGTCGCCCGCTCCCGCCAGCGCGTCGGGCGGTCTCTCGTCCACGGCCTGGATGGTCGAGGGCGCCGGCCTGGCCGCGGTGGTCGTCCTCGGGGTCCTGTGGGTCCGCCTCGACGGCCAGTCGCCCTGGCTCTACCGGGGCGGTCTCCCCATCGCCAGCCTCCTCGCCGTCGGGGTGGTGGCCGTCGCCAGCCGTCCCGTCTCGCCGCTGGTCGGGTGGATCTTCTCGGCGCCGCCGCTGCGGGCGCTGGGCAAGATCAGCTACGGCCTGTACCTCTGGCACTGGCCGATCTACCAGGCCCTCGACGCGCGCAACGGACGCCTCCCGTTCCTCGGCGACCGCTTCCTCCACGACCCCGTCCTCCTCGTGCTCAAGCTCGGCCTCTCGCTCGCGGTCGCTCTGCTGTCGTACCGGTTCGTCGAATCGCCCATCCGCCACGGCGCCATCCGCCGCCCGTGGGGCGCCTTCTCGGCCATCGGCGGCATCGAGATCGCCGCCGTGCTCGTCTTCGTCTCCACCATGGGGGCGGTGTCCGCTCCAGGTCCGGGAAACATCGACGGCGTGGCCAAGGTCAAGCTGGCCGGTGCCCCCGAGATCGTGTTCGCCGGCGATTCGGTCGCCCTGTCGGTGGTGGGGCGGGTCGCCGCCGACCCGGCTCGCTACGGGGTGAACCCCGTGAACCGCGCTCGGGTCGGCTGTTCGGTGGCCTTCGCCGGGCAGCAGGTGAAGGACTTCAGCGGCAAGGTCAGCAAGGCGCCCGACGCCTGTGCCGACTTCGCCCTGCGTGACCTGGCCACGATCAAGCCCGCGGCCGTGTACCTGCTCACGGGCTCCCGGCCCAACGACTACATCAGGATCAGCGGCGAGTACGTCCGGGCGTGCGACCCCGGCTTCGACGCCAGCTACCGGCGCTCGCTCACCTCGCTCGTCGAGGAGCTCCACGCCACGGGTGCTCCCGTCGGGCTCGGCACCGTGGCCCACTCCTCGAAGAACGCCTTCGGGGTGGAGGGGTCCGAGCAGCGGATCGACTGCGTCGACGCCGTGATCCGTGCCGTGGCGAAGTCGGTGCCCGACACCTTCGTGGTCGACACCAACGAGCTGCTCTGTCCCGATGGTCAGCCGTGCATCGAGGACCTCGATGGCGGCCCGGTGCGCAGCGACGGCCTCCACTTCGACTCCGGACCCGGGGGCGACAAGGTGGCCGAGTGGATCGTCGACCAGATCCTGCGCGACGCAAAGCTGTCGCCCGCCCCGGGCACTCCTGCGCACGGCGGCTGACCACCGCTCGCAGGCCCGCCGCGGTCAATCGGGACGGCGGCGCCGGAGGAGCACCTCTTGGGCGACGGTCGCGACGTGCACGCCGGCCTCGGTGAAGACGTGCCCGACGGTGAGGCCCCGGGACGAGATGATCCCGTGGCAGACCATGGCCGTGAGGTGCCACTCGTCGGCTCGCAGCGGCCGATGGAACCAGATCGCGTGGTCGAGGCTGAACGCCACGAACGGGTGCTGGTCGGGCGGCGTGTCCGGTCCCGGGCGGTCGGGGCGGAGCGCGACCACCGCATCGGTGGGGTAGTCGTCGGAGAGGTAGGCGAGGCCGCAGGCGTTGAGGGTGGGGTCGTCGCCGAGGTCGGCCCGGACGCGGAGCCAGCCACGCGCCCGTCCGACGAGATCGTCGGTCGGGACGGTGGCCCGATCGAACATGGAGCTCCACGAGTCCTGCGAGAGCGAGTCGGGGGCCGGCACGTGCTCGGGGATCTCGGCCGCCTGGACCTCGGGTGCGTCCTCGTCGACCTGGAACGACACCGACATCGACAAGATGACGCCGATCGCCTGGCGGGCGGTGACGGTCCGGGTCACGAACGAGCGGCCGTTGCGGACCCGGTCGACCTCGTAGCGCACGGGCTCGGTGTGGTCGCCGCGGCGGATGAAGTACGCGTGCAGCGAATGCACCCGGTACTGGGGCTCGACCGAATGGGATGCGGCCCGCAGCGCCTGAGCCACGATCTGCCCGCCGTAGAGGCCGCCCCACGGATACCGAGGCCCGGCTCCCACCCACACGTCGGGTCCTTGCGGCTCCAAGGTGAGCATCGCGACGAAGTCGGTGGTCGGGTCGGCCATGGGGGAATGGTGGCACGGGTGACCGAGGGGCCCGGTCAGCCGGTCGCCCCTCCGGTCGCGCGTCAGGCCGACGGGACCTTCGGCGCGCCGCGGAGGAAGGCGAGCGCGCCGACGGGACGGAGCCCGGCGAGGAGCTGCCGGGCCTCGTCGTCGCTGAGCGGTGAGCGGGTGGTCTGACCCGCGACCTGGAGTCGAAGGAGCGTGACGTCGAACATGGCCCGGGTGGGGTCGGCCAGCATGTCGAGCGTCTTCTGCAGGGGCCGGTCGCCGTCCTCGAGGAGCTGCTCGTGCAGCTTCCGCAGTCCGGCGGCGGTGAGTTGGAAGCCGGCCCCGCCCCGCAGGCGGACCACGAGCCGGTTCGCGAGCGTCACGTACTCCTCGGCCGAGGAGCCGTCGCGCCGCCCGGCGGCCAGCACGGTGACGGGGAGGTCCGGTGGCGCGAGGGTCACCTTGCCGGTGACGAGCTCGAGGGTCTGGGCTGCCGGTCGGTCGGCGCTGAGCACGCGCTGGTCGCCGTACGAGTCCGCGCCGAACGTGGACGTGCGCATCGTGAACCCGTCCACGACGAGGCGGCGCATGATCTCAGGCCCGAGGCCGAACGCGGCGTCGGCGCCGTCCACGGCCAGGTACGTGGACCGCTTGTCGAGGCGGCGATGCAGCGGACCCCACATCGACTGCACGAGCGGGTTGATCCGCACGTCGTCGCTGGGGGGCGTGAGCTGGCCGAGCGAGGCGGGGATCACGACGACCGTTGCCAGGGCGAGGGTCGCGACACCGGCGGCGAGCTGCTTGGCCTCGATCCTGGCCCGCACCGCCGAGGCCCACGACCGCTCGGCGGCCCAGCTGACCACGCCCACGATCACGGCGAACCAGAGGAACGCGCCGAAGGGCCAGAGCCACCGCCGGTACTGCAGCCCGATCGTGCCCCCGGCCGGTGTGATCTCGAGGTTGACCAGCCCGGCGAGCAGCACGGGGTAGGTGGTGAGCAGGAGCGCGAGCACGGTGGGGGCCTGGTGGCGGCGGTGCCACGCCGCCACGGTGACCACGACGAGCAGGGCGGCGAAGGCGACCGCAGATACGACGGCGACGACGCTCGGGGACTGGCCGATCTGGAACGGCGAGGTGGCTCGGCGGATCCAGACGGGTGGGAGTGCGAGTTGGGCCACGACGTTGTGCCTCACGAAGGCCGCCCCGGCCTTGTCGCCGGGGTGTCGGAGGGCCCGGATCAACAAGGTGAGGTTGCCTGGCTTGCCGGTGAGCTCCTGGTACGCCACCGGCCACCACATCGCGAGCGCGATCAGCTGGCACCGGATCAGCACCCATCCGAGCGGTGCCGGGCGCGCCGGCGCCCTCAGGCCGGCGGACCGCGGCGCCCCGTTGCCTGACGCCTGGGTGCCGGTACCGGCCTCGGCATCGGCCTCGGCATCGGACGGGCGGGCCACGGCGTCGGCCGCCTGGCGGTCGGCTCGGCGCCGGAGCGCGAACCCGATGACGCCGGCCGCGCTCAAGACGGCCGCGGGGGCCACGAACATCAGCTCGATCTGGGCGAGGAACCCCGACACCAGCGCGGCCCACGGCAGCGCGCGCGCGTCACCGTCGAGCAGCGACCAGGTGAGCACCCCCAGCGCGAGCAGGGGCCACAACCCGAGGAACGGCGTCCACACGTCGCGGAGCATCGACGGACCGAGGCCGTAGGCGAGGACCGTGCACATCAACACCGCGCCGGTGGCCGCAGTCGTGCCCAGTCGGCGTCGGACGAACACCGCGACGAGCACGACGGCGCCGCAGTTGACCAGCAGGGCGCCGAGCAGCATGCCGACGGGTCGGCCGCCGGTCAGCCAGTTCGGGATGGACAGGGCCCAGAACTGGGCCGGGCCGAGGTGGTGGACGGACTTTGCGTCGAGGTGCTCGGAGTAGTTCCCCATCGTGGAGACGGTGCCGACCAACGGGGTGTGGCGGGTGAACACGTCCTGGGTGAAGACGCCCATGATCGAACGGTCGCCGGCGGGCCACTGGCGATGCCGGATCGCCCACGCGACGCTGATGACGATCGGTGCACAGGCGATCGCCACGCCGGCACGAAACACCGCCACGGGGCCAGGGCGCCTTGGCGGTCGCTCGCCTCGCGGCCGCTCGGAACCCGATCGACTCCGAACGGCGGGTCCGCGCACGGTCACCGCTCCCTCGCGGGCCGGCGCCTTGCGCTCGATGGGCTGCGCCGGCGTCGCCATGGCGCGGGACCGTACCAGTGGGCCCCTCAGCCGCAGTTCGTCGCGGACCAGCTACCGAGGTGAGCCACCGGGGCGCCCACCGCCGCGAGCGCGGCCACGTACTGCGCGTCGGTCGGCTTGGCGGGAAGGGCGGCCACCCGGTCGAGCAGCGCGTCCCATCCGTCCACCAACGACGTGATGTCCGCCCTGAGCTCCGGTGGCGCGGACGATTCGAACCCTGGAGGCAGGGGTCGCATGGCGCCGATCAGCGCGTCGCGTTCGGGGGAGCCGGGCGCGCCGAACGTCGTCGCGCTGAACTGGCCCAGGTTCTTCTGCAAGAGCGCCAGTTGGCCGCAGAACGGCGGCTTCGGGGCGGTGGTGGCCGCTGGCGGCGGGGCGACCTGCTTGGTGCCGAAGACCTTGGCGATCAGCCAGCGCGCCACCAGCTCGGCCGCCGCCCCGCGGAAGTGGATCGTGTCCTGTCGCAGGTTGATGCCGTCGACCTGCTCCTTGCAGCGCTCACCCGGCGGGCACACGTACGAGGCCAGGTCGACGACGTCCACCCCGTGGTGTTGCGCCGCGACCTCGCGGTACAACTGGTTCATGCAGGCGACCCGGTCGTTCATGCCCGGTGGCATGCCGGCCAGCACCCACGAGACGCTCGAACCCGGTGCGGTGGAGATCACCAGCCGGGCACCCCCGGCGGTCAGCTGGTCGAACGCCTCGCCCAGCTTCGCCCGCTCCGCGCGCTGGTACGCAGCCGTGCACGGGAGGTTGAAGCGCCCGTCGATCTCGACCTCGTCGTTGGGGAACTCGCCGAACATCATGAGCACTACGTCGGGGTGGAACCGCTCGATGAGGTGCCCCCATCCGTCGTCGCAGGGGTGGACGTCATCGCGGACGTTGCCCTCGCGGCCCCTCACGATCCCGACGGACCGCAGCAGGATGCATCCGGGCACGGTCCGGTCGACGGTGGACACCCCGAGCACGTCGCGCTGGGGGAGGATCCCCTCCTGGACGATCCGGCCGGGCAAGGAGTCGCCGACGACGAGCAGTCGTGGCGCGCCGTCCACCTTCGACATGGCGTAGCCCGCCGTCGAGACCGACGTGGACGGAGCGGCCACGGCTCCGGCCGTCGCCGCGATCACGGCCACGGCGGCGGCGACCGCGCCGAAGGTGAGGACGCGCGCGCTCCACGGTGGGCGGATCGCACCCCGGAGGACCGGCCGCTCGAGCACGAGCCAGCTCGCGGCGGCGATGTCGACGGTGAGGATCACCTGGACGATCAGGAGCGTCCAGCCCCGCAGCGGTGTGTGGCGCTCCGAGACCAGCTGCGTGATGGGCCACGACCACAGGTAGATGCCGTAGCTGATCGTGCCCAGCAGGCGGAGGGGGCGCAGCGAAAGGACCCGGATGAGGGGACCACTGGTGGAGGTGGCCGCCGTGGCTACGAGGAGCGTGCCGGCGATGGCCGAGATGGCGAGGCCGCCCACGTAGAGGGACTGCTGGGTGACGCGCAGGGTCATCCACATCGCACCGAGCACGACGACGGCGACCATCGCCGCGCCCTGGAGCCGGCGCTGTGCAGCCTCGGACCGCGGCGCGCCGTGGACGGCGAACCAGGCCGCGAGGGCGGCACCGGCGAGCAAGCCCGCGGCCCGGGTGTGGGTACCCAGGTAGATGCTGTTGAACGACACCGCTCGCGTGAGGCCGAGCCCGATCGTGATCCCGGCTGACGCCAGGCCCAGCACCGAGGCGACGACGAAGACGGTCCTCGCGCCCCCGCGGCGGACCGCGGCGACGACCACCAGTGGCCACACCAGGTAGAACTGCTCCTCGACCGCCAGGCTCCACAGGTGGCGGATCGGGGAGTCGGCGAGCGTCACCGTGAAGTAGCTCTGGCCGTGCAGGATCTGGGCCCAGTTGGTGACGTAGAAGAGGCTGCCGAGGCCGTCGTAGCGGACCGGGTCCAGGTCCGTCGGTGTCGCGAACCAGTGGGCGTAGACGGGCAGCACGACCACGAGCAGCACGATGAGGGCGGGAAGCAGGCGTCGGGCCCGTCGGGACCAGAACCGCTTGAGCCCGATCGACCCGTCCGGGCCCACCGAGCGCAACAGCACGGTGGTGATGAGGTAGCCGGACAGGACGAAGAACAGGTCGACGCCGAGGAAGCCGCCGCGGAGGTGACCGCCGTGGTAGAGCACGACGCCGACGACGGCGATGCCGCGGAGGCCGTCGAGCGCCGGGATCCGTTCGTGGCGCTGACCGGCCGGGGCCCGCCTCGCCGTCGGCGCGACCACCGGAGGACCGTTGCTCGCCGGCCCGCCGTGCTGCGTGAGCGTGTCCCCCATCGGGCGAGAGGCTAGGGCCCTGGCCTGGCGATGGTCGCACCGGCTGGGCAGCGGCACCGCGGCGGCTCCGTCCGTGGCGCCGGTCGGCCCAGCCGCCAGGGGGCATCGAGCGGCTCGAAGATCCCGCCGCACCGAGTTGATAACCACACACTCAACTTTTATAGTGACCAGCGTTCACTTCGTTCTCAGACCAGCAACACACAGGAGAGGCAGCCATGCCCAAGGCCGTCGGTATCGACCTCGGAACCACCAACTCGGTCGTCAGCGTCTTGGAGGCTGGCGACCCCATCGTGATCCCCAACGCCGAGGGATCGCGCACCACCCCCTCGGTGGTGGCCTTCGCCAAGAACGGCGAGGTCCTCGTCGGTGAGGTCGCCAAGCGCCAGGCCATCACCAACCCGGATCGCACGATCCGATCGGTGAAGCGCCACATGGGCACCAGCTGGTCGATCGACATCGACGGCAAGGCGTACACCGCGCAGGAGATCTCGGCTCGGACGCTGATGAAGCTCAAGCGCGACGCGGAGGCCTACCTCGGCGACACGGTCATCCAGGCCGTCATCACCGTGCCCGCCTACTTCGACGACGCCCAGCGCACCGCGACCAAGGAAGCCGGCACGATCGCCGGCCTCGAGGTGCTGCGCATCATCAACGAGCCCACCGCAGCCGCCCTCGCCTACGGCTTGGAGAAGGAAGGCGCGGAGCAGACGATCCTCGTGTTCGACCTCGGCGGCGGCACGTTCGACGTGTCGGTCCTCGAGATCGCCGACGGTGTCTTCGAGGTCAAGAGCACCCACGGCGACACGCACCTCGGTGGTGACGACTGGGATCAGAAGGTCATCGACTGGCTGGTCGACGGCTTCAAGGGCGACCACGGCGTGGACCTGTCGAAGGACAACATGGCCGTGCAGCGCCTCAAGGAGGCCGCCGAGAAGGCGAAGATCGAGCTGTCGCAGGTCCAGTCCACGCAGATCAACCTGCCGTTCATCACCGCCACCGACGCCGGCCCGCTCCACCTCGACATGAACCTCACCCGGGCCAAGTTCCAGGAGCTCACCGCCGATCTCCTGCAGCGCTGCCGGGTGCCGTTCGAGCAGGCGATCAAGGACGCCGGGCTCACCAAGGGCCAGGTCGACCATGTGATCCTGGTCGGCGGCTCCACCCGGATGCCCGCCGTCGGCGAGCTCGTGCTGGAGATGACCGGCAACGAGCCCAACAAGTCGGTGAACCCCGACGAGGTCGTCGCCGTCGGCGCTGCCGTCCAGGCCGGCGTGCTCAAGGGCGAGGTGAAGGACATCCTCCTCCTCGACGTCACCCCGCTGTCGCTCGGCATCGAGACCAAGGGCGGGGTGATGCACAAGCTCATCGAGCGCAACACCACCATCCCGACCAAGCGCACCGAGACCTACACCACCGCCGACGACATGCAGTCGCAGGTGGAGATCCACGTCCTCCAGGGCGAGCGGGACATGGCGCAGTTCAACAAGACGCTCGGCAAGTTCAAGTTGGTCGACCTGCCGCCCGCCCCCCGTGGCGTGCCGCAGATCGAGGTCACCTTCGACATCGACGCCAACGGCATCGTCCACGTGTCGGCCAAGGACCAAGGCACCGGCAAGGAGCAGTCGATGACGATCACCGGCCAGTCGTCGCTGTCCAAGGACCAGATCGACACGATGGTGAAGGACGCCGAGGCCCACGCCGAGGAAGACCGCCAGCGTCGCGAAGAGGCTGACGTGCGCAACCAGGCCGACACGCTCATCTACCAGACCGACAAGCTGCTCAAGGAGCAAGGCGAGAAGGTCACGGGCGACGAGAAGACCGCGGTCGAGTCGTCGCTGGCCCGCCTGAAGGATGCCGCCAGCGGCACCGACACCGAGGCCATCAAGTCCGCGGTGGAGGAGCTGTCCACCGCCTCGCAGGCCTTCGCGCAGAAGCTCTACGAGCAGACGGCCACCGAGAACGCCGGTCAGTACGACGCCGGCGCCGCGGGAACGTCCGGCACCTCGGGTGCCTCTGGTGCCGACGATGACGACGTCGTCGACGCCGAGGTGATCGACGACGAAGAGCAGCCGTCGTGAGTGCGCAGGATCCGGTCGACCCGACCGAGGGGGTGGAAGACCCCCTCGGTCCGCCGGCCGTCACGGACGACCTCGCGGCCGAGGGCGCCGCGCCCCCCGACGCTGCGCCGCCGGCTGACGCGGGCGAGCCCGCCATCGATGCCACCACTCCGGCATCGGTCGAGGAGCTCATCGCCGCCCTCGAGCTCACCACCGCGGAGCGCGACGACTACCTCGATTCGCTCCGCCGCAACCAGGCCGACTTCGAGAACTACCGCAAGCGGGTGTCCAAGCAGCAGGCCGACGATGTCGCCCGCGCCGCCGAAGGTCTCGTGGAGCAGCTGCTTCCGGTGCTCGATGCGTGCGACGGCGCCATCCACCACGGCGCCACCGAGGTGGAGCCGATCTACGCCGCCCTGCTGGGGACCCTCGAGAAGCAAGGCCTCCAGCGGATCGACCCGGCCGGCGAGCCGTTCGACCCGAACCTGCACGAGGCGGTCATGCACGAGCCCGCAGCCGACGGCGACGACGGCACCGTCGTCTCCGCGGTGATGCGCGCCGGGTACTCCTGGAAGGGTCGGGTCGTGCGACCCGCCATGGTCAAGGTCCGCGGGTAGGGCGGTCGGCCGTGGCTCCCCAGCGCGAGTGGTTCGACAAGGACTACTACGCCCTCCTCGGCGTGTCGGACACCGCCGACGCCAAGGAGATCACGCGCGCGTACCGGAAGCTGGCCCGCGCCAACCATCCCGACGCCAACCCCGGCGACCCCGCCGCCGAGGAGCGCTTCAAGGAGATCTCTGCTGCCTACGACGTGATCGGCGATGCCGAGAAGCGCAAGGAGTACGACGAGGTCCGCCGCCTCGGCCCGGCCGCGTTCAGCGGCGGGGGACCCGGTGGCCCCGGCGGCTTCGGTGGCCCCGGCGGGTTCACCTTCAACGTCGACGACATGGGTGGCATGGGTGGCATCGGCGACATCTTCGGCAACCTGTTCGGCGGTGGAGCGACCCCGGGAGGTCGGCGCGGCCGTCGCGGGCCGACCGGTCCTCAGCGCGGCGCAGACCTCGAAGCGACGCTCCACCTCGACTTCGTCGACGCCGTGCGCGGCCTCACGACCACGCTCCACCTCGTCAGCGACGCGGTGTGCCACACCTGCAAGGGCAACGGCGCCGCACCGGGGACCTCGCCGATCACGTGCGAGAACTGTGGCGGGCGGGGCGTGGTGGGAGACGACCAGGGCATGTTCGCGATGTCTCGTCCCTGCCCCGTCTGTGGCGGCCGTGGCGTCCGGATCGAGCACCCGTGCCCCACCTGCCACGGCGCCGGGGTCGAACGCCGGCCGCGGGAGGTCAAGGTCCGCATCCCCGCCGGCGTGAGCGCCGGCCAGCGCATCCGGCTCAAGGGTCGGGGTGACCCTGGCCGCAACGGTGGTCCTCCTGGTGACCTGTTCGTCATGTGCACCGTGGAGCCGCACCGCCTGTTCCGCATGGAGGGCCGCAACCTCCGCATCACCGTGCCCGTCACCTTCGCCGAGGCCGCCCTCGGCGCCGACATCGACGTGCCGACGATCGACGATGCCGTCGTCAAGGTGCGCATCCCGGCGGGCACCAAGGCCGGTCGCACGTTCCGGGTGAAGGGCCGCGGGGTGGTGGCCGCCAAGGGCACCGGCGATCTGCTCGTCACCGTCGAGGTGGCCGTACCCACATCGCTGACCCCCGAGCAGCGCGAAGCTCTGGAGGCGTTCGCCGCCGCCACCACGGAATCACCCCGGGATCACCTCCGGGCTCCCGAGCCGGCCCGACCGCACGAGGAGGCCACGTCATGACCCGCTCACCCCAGCACGCCGTCTACGTCATCTCCGTGGCCGCCGAGCTCGCGGGCGTCCACCCGCAGACCCTCCGCATCTACGAGCGCAAGGGATTGGTCGATCCGGCTCGCACCTCGGGCGGCAGCCGTCGCTACAGCGACGCCGACATCGACCTCCTCCGCCGCATCCAGGACCTCACCAACGACGGCCTGAACCTCGCCGGCGTCCAGCGCGTCCTCCAGCTCGAGGACGAGAACCGCCACCTGCGCGCCGAGCTGGCTCGCACCCGCAGCGCTGCGGAGGATGCGGTCGCCGAGGTCGAGCGCCGCAACCGGTACGACCTGGTGCCCGTGAGCCAGTCCGTCGTGCTCTTCGAGGGTCGCCGCCGCCGCTGATCCAGCGGTCTTCCGGCGGCCCCGCTCCGAGGCCGACGAGACCGGGCCACGCCAACGCCAACGCCAACGCCGATGACCGCTGGGCGACGACCGTCGCCAGGGTCCCGCCGGCGGCCGCCGACGGGACCCTGCAGACGGATCAGGCCTTGGAGACGGTGAGCGGGAAGGGCGCGGCGACTGCCTTGCCGCCGAGGTGGATGAGCTTGGAGTCGAGCGGGCCGGCGTCGCCCTCGATGTCGAACACGAGCTGCTTGGCGTAGAAGCCCGGGTTGAAGTCCACGCCGGTGATCGGCTTGTCGGTGGGCACGTCGAAGGTGACCTGCTTGCCGTTGAGCTTCGTGGTGCCGTCGCCAGGGGTGGCAACGTCGGCGCGGGCGAAGACGTCGCTGCTGATGATCGAGCCCGTGATCGAGCTCGGCATGCCGGCGCCGCCGACGACCCACATGTGCCAGCCGTCGTAGTCGATCCACACGTACACGCCGGGCTTGGCGGTGGACTTCACGGCGGGCGCCTTCTCGTTGCGCTTGCCGAGGGTGACCGGGCGATTGGTGACGGTGGGCGGCCAGGCGGCCTTCTTCGGCTTGCCCCCCGTGTTGCCGGTACCGCCGTCGGAGGTCTTGGAACCATCGGAGCTGAGCGACGACTTGCCGGTGGGCTTGTCGTTGTTGTTGCTCTTCACGGCGAGGATGACGCCCACGCCGATCAGCACGAGCACCACGAGGCTGATCTGAGCGATGAGCACCGTGCGGTTCGGTGGGGCGTCGTCTTCGTCGTTCCACGACGACGGGGGCGTGCCCTCCTCGTCGGCATCGGCATCGGCATCGGCCTCGGCGTCAGTCCCGACCTCGTCGGGCGCGACCGCCGGGGCGTCGACGTCGTCGTCCTCATCCGCGCCCGCCGTCCAGATGGCGTCCTTGTCCACTCCGTCGCCGTCGACCAAGGTGCTCTCTCCTGTGCCTGCCGGCGCCAGGCGGCTGCCGATCAACTGGTTGTACGTCTTGCGTGTGCCGGTAGGGGGTGGGGCACCACTCTAGGCCGCGGGGCGATCCTCGTCCGCGGGCGCCTCTCACCAGGACATCACCACTTCGTGTGACCGTACCCCCGACCAGGACCCGAGACGCCGCGGTGGGATGGGACCCCATCTCCACGCCGCGCCGCGTGGAGACCGCCGGCCGTCGACGACGGGAGCGATGCGCCGACCGGTGACCACTAGTGTGCGCCGGTGGCCCAGGACCCGTCTCCGGCCCGTTGTGGCCCTCTTGCCCCGGTGCGCCGGTGGAACCCGCCGGTCGGTGGCATGCCGCACGGGACGCGCCGCCACGTCGGGAAGCCGCCGCCTCGGGTTCGATCGGCCGGTCGCTGAGGTGGCCTCCCCCGTCGGTCGGGTCCCCACCGTCCCCAGTCGCACCCTGCCGGGCGATCCGGCGTCCTCGGGCGGTGGTCGCCCACCATCCGACGGCTCCGCCGAGCGGGCGCGGGGCGGCGGCCGGGACGGAGAAGGGCGGCCGGTGACGCGGTCCGCACCTGCTCCCGCGTCAGGCTGGCGCGGGTGGGTTCGCACCCTCCGACCGTCGACACCACACACCGTGCGAGATCTGCCTGCGGCCCAGCAGACCGCGTACGCCGCCATCCTCGTCGGCCTCGGACTCCTGCCGATCCTGAGCGCGGTCATCGTGCTCATGCAGGGATGGCGGCCCGCCGGCGACAACGCGCTCATCGGCCTGCGGGTGCACGACGTGTTGACCGCGCACTTCCCGCTCATCGGGCAGCCCACCACCGGTGAGAACTTCGGCAGCGGCATCGCCACCAGCCACCCAGGCCCCATCGAGTTCTACCTGGTGGCCCCGTTCGTGGCCGTGCTCGGCCCGATCGTCGGCCTGGCCGTCGGGGCGGCCGCCATCAACGCGGCGGCCATGGCCGGCATCGCCTGGGCGGCGTTCCGCCGCGGCGGCCTGGGGCTGATGACCCTCGCGGCGCTGGGCACCGTGGCCATGGCCCGGTCGCTCGGCGGCAACCTCCTCCACGACCCCGTCTCGTCCAACGTCGGCGCCGTCATGGCGCTGCTCCTGCTGTTCCTCGCGTGGTCGGTGCTGGCCGGTGATCTGCGCGCGATCCCGGCCTTCGTCTTCGCCGGCACCTTCGCCCTGCAGGACCACCTCACCTACCTCGGAACGGGCACGCCGGTCGTCCTCATGGCGATCGCTGCCGGGCTGTGGTGGAGCCGTCAGGTCTGGAAGCGCTCGCGCTCGAACGAGTGGCTCAAGCGCAGCCTGCGCGTCGGCGGGATCATGGGCGTGGTGCTGTGGTTCCCGGTGCTGTTCGACGAAGCCTTCGGCGACCACAACCTGACCGCCATCTTCCGCACCTTCACGGGCAAGCGCACCGCGAGCGAGGGCCTCGGCTTCGCGGCCAAACGGCTCGCCGAGGCGCTGGCGCCGTGGCCGATGTTCTCCCGACGCTTCGGGCCGCTCGGCTACCTCCACACGCCCGACACCCGCGAGCTCGTCAGCGGCTACCTCGTGCTGGCCGCGGTGGCCGGGCTCGGTGCCTACTTCGCCTGGCGCAAGCGCACCGACCTTGCGGCCATGGCGGCCATCGCGCTGGTGGCGGCGGTGGCCGGCGCCTACAGCTCGGTGAAGCTGCCCGTCGGCGCTGGCATCCAGGCATCGAACCTGCGGTGGATGTGGACGGTGAGCGCCTTCGTCTGGGTCACGCTGGCCTGGCTGCTGTGGCAGGCGCTCAAGCCGGCCTGGCGCCAGTTCCTCGACGTGCCTGCGATCGCGCTCTGCGGCCTCGCCCTGGCGCTCGCTGCGTCCGGGGTGGTGGGCAGCGTCGACCTCCAGACCGATCGTGACGGCCGCACCGCGCCCGACACGACCGCGCTCGTCGAGCGCGTGAAGCACATGTTGCCCAAGGGCCGCTACCGGGTGACCTTCGCCGGCGGCTCGGTGGTGGTCTCGGTGGGCCCGGCCCTGGTGCACGCGCTCGACTACCGGGGCGACGACCTCAAGGTCGACATCGGCCCGTTCTCGCGTGCCTACGCCGACCACCGCGGCTACCACAAGGGGCAGAAGGTCGACGGGACCTTGCTGGTGACCGCCGAGGCCTCGACGAGCTATCCGGAGGGCACGAAGCTCCTCGCCCGCCAGCGCTTCCAGGTGAACCGCCAGGATGGTGCGGTGAACGTGATCCGGGTCTACCTGCTCCAGGGGGACGGGTGACCGAGCCCCGCCGGCCCCGTTCCCGCCCTGCTCCGCGCCGCCGGCCCGCCGCCGCCATCGCGCTGGGCTGCGGTCTCGGGGTGATCTTGGTGGTCGTCGTGCTCGTGGCCACCCGAAACGGCGGCGGATCCACCGACGAGCCGTCGGCGCGATCCACCACCACGGTGGCCCCCACGGTCCCTGCCGACTTCGCCAAGAGCATCAAGGTGCCCGCCAAGCTGCCGCCCGGCGACTACGCGCCGTTGTGCGCCGAGCTGGCCCGCCAGACCGCCAAGGCCGACCTGTCCCCTGGTGGCACGGGCACATCCGCGTTCATCTCCGTCTACCGCACCCTCGACTTCGCGCCAGTGATCGCGGCGGCGCCGGCGGGGGTCAAGCAGGCGTTCGAAGACCTCCGCGACGTGCGGTCGGAGGTCATCGACACCCTCGGACAGATCTCCGATCTCAGCAACCTCGACCCCGCCGACTTCCCCCAGAAGTTCCTCGACAGCTTCGGGATCGGCGTCAAGGTCGGCACCGAGGCGTGCGCGGCACCAGGTGGAGGGACGACGACCAGCACGACGACGACCAGCTCAGGCCCCACCAGCGGGTAGAGACTTGAGCGCCTGACCATCAACTTTGGTGACAGGCGCCGATAGGATGTGCCCATGGCGATGGACCCGAACCGCTGGACCCTGAAGACCCAGGAGGCCTTCAACGCCGCCATCTCGCGTGCCGGCACGGACAACAACCCCGAGGTCACCCCCGAACACCTGCTCGTGGCCCTGCTGGGCCAGCAGGAGGGCGTCGTCCTCCCGATCCTCGAGAAGGTGGGCGCCGCGCCTGCCCTGTTGCGCAACCGCGCCGAGGAGGAGCTCGCCCGCCTGCCCAAGGCGTATGGCTCCGAGGCCCGCCTTTCGCGCTCGTTGACCAAGGTCGTCGATGCGGCGGACGAGGCCCGCGCCGAGCTGCACGACGAGTACCTCTCCACCGAGCACCTACTGCTCGCGTTGGCCGACAAGCTCGACCTCCAGCGCGAAGACGTCCTCATGGCGCTCCGAGAGGTGCGCGGCAGCCACCGGGTCACCAGCCAGAACCCCGAGGACCAGTACCAGGCCCTCGAGAAGTACGGGCGGGACCTGACCGCGGCGGCGCGCCAGGGCAAGCTCGATCCGGTCATCGGGCGCGACGAGGAGATCCGCCGAACGATCCAGGTCCTGAGCCGCCGCACCAAGAACAACCCGGTGCTGATCGGCGAGCCGGGTGTGGGCAAGACGGCGATCGTGGAGGGCCTCGCCCGCCGCATCGTCGAGGGCGACGTGCCCGAGGGCTTGAAGAACAAGCGCCTCGTGAGCCTCGACATGGGCTCGATGGTCGCCGGTGCCAAGTACCGCGGCGAGTTCGAGGAGCGGCTCAAGGCGGTGCTGAAGGAGATCACCGATGCCGAGGGAGAGGTGATCACGTTCATCGACGAACTCCACACCATCGTGGGTGCCGGCAAGGCCGAGGGGTCCATGGACGCCGGCCAGATGATCAAGCCGATGATGGCCCGCGGCGAGCTCCGGCTCATCGGTGCCACCACGCTCGAGGAGTACCGCAAGTTCATCGAGTCCGACGCCGCGCTCGAGCGTCGCTTCCAACAGGTGTACGTCGGCCAGCCCTCGGTCGAGGACACCATCGCCATCCTGCGCGGCCTCAAGGAGCGCTACGAGGTCCACCACGGCGTGCGGATCCAGGACGCGGCGCTCGTGGCCGCGGCCATCCTCTCGGACCGCTACATCACCGGTCGCTTCCTTCCGGACAAGGCGATCGACCTGGTCGACGAGGCCGCCTCGAAGCTCCGCATCGAGATCGACTCGCTGCCCACCGAGATCGATGTGGTCGAACGCCGCATCCGCCAGCTCGAGATCGAGCGGGTGGCCCTGGCCAAGGAGACCGACGCGGCCTCGGCCGACCGGCTCGACGCGCTCGACAAGGAACTGGCCGATCTGCAGGAGCAGAGCATGGCCATGAAGGCCCACTGGCAGGGCGAGAAGGACGCCATCGCGCAGATCCGCGAGCTGAAGGAGCACCTCGAGGCCAAGCGCGGCGAGATGGAGCGCGAGACCGACCTCGAGAAGGCGGCCGAGATCCGCTACGGCCAGATCCCCGAGCTCGAGCGCCAGGTCGAGCTGGCCACGGCGCGCCTCGCCGAGCTGCAGCAGACCCAGCAGATGTTGAAGGAAGAGGTCGACGAAGAAGACGTCGCCGAGGTCGTGTCCAAGTGGACCGGCGTGCCCGTCACGCGCCTCATGGAGGGCGAGCTGGAGAAGCTCGTGCGCATGGAGGACGTGCTCCACGAGCGCGTGGTCGGCCAGGACGAGGCGGTCACCGCGGTGGCCAACGCCATCCGCCGCAGCCGCGCCGGCCTCTCCGACCCGGACCGCCCGATCGGGTCGTTCCTCTTCCTCGGCCCGACCGGCGTCGGCAAGACGGAGCTGGCCCGGACCTTGGCCGACTTCCTCTTCGACGACGCCAAGGCCATGGTCCGCATCGACATGAGCGAGTACATGGAGAAGCACGCCGTGTCGCGCCTCGTCGGCGCCCCGCCCGGGTACGTCGGCTACGACCAGGGCGGCCAGCTCACCGAGACGGTGCGGCGCCGGCCGTACTCGGTGATCCTCCTCGACGAGATCGAGAAGGCCCACCCGGACGTGTTCAACATCCTCCTGCAGGTGCTCGACGACGGCCGCCTCACCGATGGCCAGGGCCGCACGGTCGACTTCACCAACACCGTGCTGATCATGACGTCGAACCTCCCGGGCGACCCGCTCACGCTGTTCAAACCCGAGTTCGTGAACCGCATCGACGAGATCGTGCGCTTCCGGTCGCTCACCACGGAGGATCTCTCCCACATCGTGGAGATCCAGCTGGAAGGGCTGCGCGGCCGGCTGGCCCAGCGCCGGATCTCCCTCACCGTCACGCCCGCAGCGGAGGAGTCGCTCGCCCGCGAGGGCTTCGACCCGGCCTTCGGCGCCCGACCGCTCAAGCGGGTGATCCAGCGCGAGATCGGCGACCGCCTCGCCGTCATGCTCCTCGAGGGCAAGGTCACCGACGGCGACACCGTGACCGTCGATGCCGGGCCCGACGGGGAGGTCACCGTCCGGGCCTGATCGCCCCGGTCACCAGCGGTGCGCGCCTGGATCGGCTGCCGCGATCGGCCGGTGCCGAAGATTCCCGAACTGGCGGGTCGTCAGGCCTACAGTTGACGAGTCACCATCTGGATGTCATGGTCCCTCGGGGCCTTCCGGACCCGATGACCAAAGATCTCGGACCGGTGCCCGGGCGGGCGCCGATCCGAGCCGCTGGCCCGACCGTTCCATCCCACGGGCGAGCCAGCGGCCAGGAGGCCCCAAAAGGCACTGTCTGCTTCCGGGCGGGGGCAGATGGTGCTGGGGCCTCCGCATCGCCTCGATGTTGCGCGCCGGTCCCGCCCTTCCCCGTGACCATCGCGGCGACGCGACCGGTCGGATGCCACGTTGGGCCCCGCCATGGTTCCTACGCTGAGCCGAGCGCACGCATGCGCGGGCACGGCGCTTCGGCGCCCGAGAGGAACACCCGACTCCATGAGCTCCCCGGACCAGCCTCGCGAGGGCCCGCGCCGCCCGCCCCGACCTGCCGGGTCGGCGCCGTCGGGCCCCCGTCGACCACCGCGCCCCGGCCCGGACCGGTCCGGCGCGCAACCGCGCCGAGCGGCCACCGCGGCGCAGGGTCCGACGTCGGGCTCGGCCTCCCGCGCTCCGAGGCCGCCGCGCCCCACAGACGCGACGGACTCGTCAGTGGGCCGGCGGCCCGACACCGGCGTCGGCGTCGGCGTCCAGCGGTCGCGCACCGTGGCCGGTCTGGCCGAGGCGAGCCGTCGAGACAAGCAGCGGCTGGCCCGCCAACAGCAGATCCGCCGCAACCGCATCGTCGCCGGTGGCGGCACGGCCGCGGTCGTCCTGCTCCTCGCCTGGGGCTGCTCGGCGATCACGGGTGGCAGCTCCGACTCGGCGACCAAGGGCTCGGACGGGGCCGCAACCACGACGAGCCGCGACCGCGGTGCGGTGGCGCCAACCCTCGCAGGCGGCTCGGGCAAGGGGCTGGCCGCCGAGCCGTCCAAGCCCTACGACGGCTGGGTCGACCCGAAGACGTCGGGCCAGCCGTGGAGCAGCAAGGTCCTCGGCCAGATCACGTTCAGAGGCAATCCGACGCGGAGCTACTACGGCCTCGGTCCGGTGCCCAAGCACCCGACGATCCTGTGGAAGCAGCCCAAGAGCGGTGGCTGGTGCGGCAGCTCCCCCGTCGGCACCACCCCTCACTCGTGGTGTGGCAGCGGCTGGACCGGGCAGCCGTCGGTGTGGAAGCAGGACGGCAAGACGTGGGTGTCGCTCGGCGCCTACGACAAGCACGTCCACTTCCTCGACGCCGAGACTGGTGAGACCCTGCTCGACGACTACGACATCGGTGACATCGTCAAGGGCTCGGTCACCCGTGACCCCGACGGGTTCCCGTTGCTGTACACGGGCAGCCGGGCCGACTTCCACATCCTGGCCCTCGATCGTGGCGACAAGAAGCCCGAGTCGCTGTTCACCATGACCGCCGACGACGTGTCGCCGGTGAAGTGGAACGACGACTGGGACGGCTCGTCGCTCGTGCTCGACGACTACCTCTTCGAGGGCGGCGAGAACGGCCAGTTCCACATCCTCAAGCTGAACCGGAAGATGGGCGCGGACGGCAAGGTCAGCGTCGACCCGAAGCTCGTCTTCCACGCCCCCGGCTGGGACGATCAAGAGCTGTCGGACCTCGCTGGCTCCGGCGCCCGGGTCAACGACGTTTCCATCGAGAACTCGGTGGCCATCTCCGGCAACACCGTCTACTTCTCGAACTCCGGCGGCCTGCTCCAGGGCTGGGACATCTCCCACCTGAAGGAGGACCCGTCGAGCGTGAAGCGCACGTTCCGGTTCTGGACCGGTGACGACACCGATGCGTCCGTCGTCATCGACAAGCAGGGCTTCCTCTACGTCGCGACCGAGCGCGAGCGCAGTTCCAGCTTCGCCCGCGACGATGAGATCGGGCAGCTGATGAAGATCGATCCCCGCAAGCCCGATGCCCCGGTGGTGTGGTCGATCCAGGACCCCGAGGGCGGCGGGCCCAACAGCGTCTGCACGGAGTCGTCCTGCTACGGCATCTGGGGCACGCCGGCGATCTACAAGGGCGTGGTCTACGCCGACACGAACCACGGCCGGATCCTCGCCGTCTCCCAGAAGACCGGGAAGATCCTCTGGGAGAAGAAGCTGCCCGGTCCCACCTGGCAGAGCCCCGTCGTCGTCGACGACGTGCTGCTCCAGGGCGACTGCTCGGGCGTGCTCCACGCCTACGACGTGTCCGACCCGAAGATCGACCCGCCCGAGCTCTGGTCGGTGCAGCTCGACGGCTGCATCGAGAGCACCCCCACGGTCTTCCAGGGGAAGATCTTCGTAGGTGCCCGCGGAGGTGCCATCTACGCCCTCGGCGACGCCTGATCATCGAGACGTGAGCCGACGGTAGGGTCGCCAAGGTTTCGAGCGGGCTTGCGATTCCCCAGGAGGATGGGTGAGCTTCGGAGCGACCACGAGCTTGATGTGCACGCGACGATCCGGGGAGGCGGCCCGCCCTGGATCTGTGCGGGGGGCGGGTCCGATCCGAACCGCCGGAGCGCCACGGCCCCGCGGCCACTGCCGGCCGGCCATCGCGACGCTCGTAGCAACGGTGGCCTTCAGCACCTTCGCGGCCCCGTCCGCCGGCGCCCGCCCGAACGGCCGCATCGCGCCGCCGCCGGCACCCGTCGAGGAGGGGGGACCCGACGTCGCCAACGACCCGACCGGCCTGCCGCTCCCGTCGTCCCGGCCGGGCGGGTCGTCCCGGTCGGTCCCGCCGGCCAGCCCGAGCTTCGGGTTCGGGATCGACGATCTGTCCCCCTATGTGGGGCAGTCCACCTGCAGCCCCTACGCCAAGCCGGGGGCGATCGCGCTGCGCAACCTGCTCCTCCGCGCCTATCCGCAGACGGGCGACCTCGGCATCACCCGCCAGTGTTCGATCGGGGGCACCAGCGAGCACAAGGAGGGTCGGGCCTTCGACTGGAAGGTCAGCGCCACGGACCCGACGCAGAAGGCGATGGCCGACCAGCTGCTGGCCTGGCTGCTCGACACCGATTCGCACGGCCACCTCTGGGCCAACGCTCGGCGGCTCGGGATCATGTACGTGATCTTCAACCACCGGATCTGGAAGTCCTACGAGCCGCTCGCGGGGTGGCAGGCCTACACGGGCCCGAACCCCCACACCGACCACGTCCACTTCAGCCTCAGTTGGGCCGGGGCCGAGCAGACCACGTCGTGGTGGTCGCCGGGCTCGACCCGAGTTCCGATCACCACCGCGCCCATCGGGACTCCTGCCGACTTCGACGGCGACGGCTTCTCAGACCTGTTCTTCTACGGGGTCGGCGCGGCGGCGGACAAGATCCAGTGGGGGTCGCCGTCGGGCACCTCGGCACCGGTGGCGACGTCGAAGGTCTCGATCGCCGGTGACTACACCCCCCTTGCCGGGGACTTCGACGGCAACGGCACGACCGACGTGTTCTGGTACGGCCGGGGCACCGCCTCGGACTACCTGTGGTCCTTCACGCCCGGCACGAGGAGCTATGTGTCGACGCGCCAGAGGGCGGACGGGACCTACCGCCCCTTCGTCGGGGACTTCGACGGCAACGGGGCCGACGACCGCTTCTTCTACGGCCCGGGGCCGTTGCCGGACCGCATCCAGTGGGGCTCGACCGACGGCTCCGCGCCAGTGACCACGACCGTGCAGGTGTCGGGCGTGTACCAGCCGGTGTCGGGCGACTTCGACGGCAACGGCGCCACCGACATCGAGTGGTACGGACGCGGCTACCTGCCGGACTCGCGGTGGCGGGGCACGGTCGGGATGCGCTCGTTCGTCCATGCCGGCGATTCGGTCAACGGGTTCTACCGCCCCTTCGCCGGGGACTTCGACGGCAATGGAGCCGACGACGTGTTCTTCTACGGCCCAGCGACGGGAGCCGACCGCGTGCGGTGGGGGAGGAAAGGGGCGTTCGCCAACAAGACCGTCGATGTCACGGTGAAGGGCGACTACCTCCCGATGGCCGGTGACTACTCCGGAGACGGCGCCGACGACATCGTTTGGTACGGAGTCGGGTCAGCGGCCGACTCCGAATGGCGGGGCCGGCCCGGGACCCGGTCGGTGGCCTCGATCGCGTTCTCCATCCTCGGGGTCTACCGGCCGTTCTGATCGCCTACAGACCGATGGCCGCCGGTCGCGTGCCGATGCCGGTGCCGGTGCGTCGCCGGGCTCTCGTTCCTGGCTACTCCGTGGCGATCGCCTCGAGGACGTTCAGCCGGGCGGCCTTCCACGCCGGTCGCACGGCGGCGAGCACGCCCAGCGCGGCACCGCTCAGCACCACGGTGACCATGCCGCTCACCGGGACGCTGAACTCGGTGATGCCTTCGGTCACGAGGGCCTTCACGAGGATCCAGCTCAGTCCGACGCCGAGGAGCAGGCCCACCGCCGTTCCGATGAGGGCGACGATCGCCGCCTCCCACCGCACGGCCGAACGGAGCTGGGCCCGGGTCATGCCCATGGCGCGAAGCAGCCCGAGCTCCCGTGTGCGCTCGTGGATCGAGAGCGAGAGGGTGTTGGCGATGCCGATGAGGGCGATGAGCACCGACACCGCGAGCAGCGCGTAGATCACGTTGAGGATCTGGCTGATCTGCTTCACCACGCCTGAGGTGAACTGGTCGCGGTCCTGGAGCTTGACGGTGGGATACGGCTTGAGGACCTTGTCGATCTCCCTGCGCGCTGCTGCGTCGCTCGCCCCGGGCTTCGTCTTCACGGCGATGAGGACGTCGGTGGGCTTGGCGACCAGCTTGGCGAGCGCTGCCTTGCTGATGGCGTAGTCGCCGAGCAGGACAGCGTTCTTGGTGATGGCGGTGACCTCGAAGGACGCGTGCCTGTTGTCGTCCCCGGTGACGGTGATCTTGTCGCCGAGGGCGAGCGACTCACCCTTGGCCTCGTCTTCACTGACGGCCACGCCCGTGATGGGCAGCGGCTCGAGGTTCCCGGTGGTGGTCTTGGTTCGCCACAGGTCCCCGTAGTGGTCATCGATGGCGGTGATCTGCTTCACCGCGTCCCTGCCGTCGGGGAATGCGATCTTGAGCTCGCTGAACGACTGCGGGCTCACCTCGGCCACGTCGTGGAGAGCGGCGATCGCCGTACCGACCTTGGGGCTGACCCCGCCGCCGAACTGGCTGACCGGGCGGACCACGTAGTCCCCCTCGAACCCGGTGCCCACGGCCGCTGAGATCGAAGCCTGGGCCGAGCTGGCGAACACGGTGATGAACCCGATCAAGGTCACGCCGATGATGAGCGCGGAAGCGGTCGATGCGGTGCGTCGTGGGCTGCGCATGGCGTTCTCGCGGGCGATCGTCCCGGTGACACCCTTGAGCTTGGGAAGGAACGCGCTGACCACGCGGGCGAGCGGCCGGGCCAGGACGGGCCCGAGCACGAGCACGCTCAGGATCATCAACGCCATGCCGGCACCGGTGGGCTTGACGACGCTCTTGCCGGGCCCGGCATCGAGCGCCGGAGCCATCAGCACGAGCGACAGCACGAACAGCACGGCGCCGACGATCGCCCGGATGCGCGAGCTGCCGGACGTGTCGATGGCGACATCGCGGAGCGCGGCGATGGGAGGGACGCGAGTCGCGCGCAGTGCCGGGTTCACAGCGGCGACGAGGGTGATGGAGAGCCCGACCACCAGCGAGATGAGTGCCGTGCCCGGCGTGACGACGAGCGCCGCGCTCGGCAGATCGAGGCCAAAGGCCTTGAGGGCCGCGAGGGCCGCGCCGGCCAACCCGATCCCGGCGACGAGGCCCACGAGGGCCGAGAACACGCCGATGACCACGGCCTCGAGCATCACCGATCCCAGCACCTGGCTCCTGCTGGCACCGATCGCCCGGAGCAGGGCCAGCTCCTTCGTGCGTTGCGCCACGAGGATGCCGAACGTGTTGGAGATGATGAAGGCGCCGACGAACAGTGCGACCCCGGCGAAGATCAACAAGATGATCGAGAAGAAGGAGAACCCCTTCTTGATCTCGCTGGCTTGCTCCTTCGCGGCCTGCTCGCCGGTGACGATGTCGGTCTTGCCCGTCAGGTGGGCCTGGCGCAGGCGGGAAACGAGCTGCGCCGGTGCGATCCCGGGGTCGGCTCGGACGCTGATCTCGTTGACCTTGTTCGGCTCGCCGGTGAACTTCTGGGCGCGGGCGACGGTCGTCCCGATGTAGATCGAGCCGCCGGCGGAGTCGGCGTCGCCGAACTTGGTGATGCCGACCACCTTCATCCTGGTGCGGCCGTCGGCGGTGAGGAGCGTGATCTTGTCGCCGACCTTGAACGGCCCGTCGTTGGCGGCGGCGCGGTCGATCACCGCCTCGTCGTCGGCTCGCGGGGCGCGACCCTCGACCACCTGGTAGGGGTTGAGCTGCTTGTCGGGATCCCACGATCCGACGATGGTCGGTGGGCCGGTGCCGCCTTGGACCCCGCCCTTCTTGTCGAGCAGGACGAGCTGGAAGGTCTGGACCGACGGCTGGGCGGCGGCGACACCCGGCACCCGGCGGATCTCGTCGACCACCTTGGCGTCGAGCAGCGAGCGGACTGCGCCTTGCTGCTCGGTCTTGCGGACGACCGGCCCGCGCACCTGGGCATCGGTGCCCTTGCCGAGCCCCGCGAACAGGTCGTCGAACACGTGGTTGATCGTGCTCGTGAGGACGAGGGTGCCGGCCATGAAGGCGACGCCCAGGATCACCGCGATGCACGTCGAGATCAGGCGGCGCTTGTGCGACCAGAGGGAGTTGAGGGTGGTGCGGATCACGGCGAAGGCGTCTCAGTCACCGAAGGTCTTCATGAAGTCGACGACGCCTTCGGTGGTCGGCTCCAGGATCTCGTGGACGATCTGGCCGTCGGCGAGCACCAACACGCGATCGGCGTAGGAGGCGGACACCGGGTCGTGGGTGACCATCACGATGGTCTGGCCGTAGTCCTTCACGGCCGCCTTCATGAAGCCGAGGATCTCGGCGCTGGCGCGTGAGTCGAGGTTGCCGGTGGGCTCGTCGGCGAAGATGATCGCCGGGCGGCTGGCGAGCGCTCGGGCCACGGCCACGCGCTGCTGCTGGCCGCCGGAGAGCTCGCTCGGGCGGTGCTTGAGGCGGTTGCCCAGGCCGACGGTGGCGACGACCTCGTCGAACCACGCCTTGTCGGGCGCCTTCCCGGCCAGCGACAGCGGCAGGGTGATGTTCTCTTCCGCGCTGAGCGTCGGCACCAGGTTGAAGGCCTGGAAGACGAAGCCCACCCGATCCCGGCGGAGCAGGGTCAGCTCCTTCTCGCGGAGCTCGGTGAGGTTGATCCCCTCGATCCAGACGCTCCCGGAGGTGAGGTCGTCGAGGCCGGCCTGGCAGTGCATGAGCGTGGACTTGCCCGAGCCCGAGGGGCCCATGATGGCGGCGAACTGCCCGGCTGCGAAGTCGACGCTCACACCTGCCAGCGCCTGGACGGCGGTGTCACCTTCGCCGTAGGTCTTCACGGCGTCGATGGCGCGAGCGGCGATCGAGGCGACGGCCGCGCCTCCGATGGACGAAGCGGGGTCGGTCATGGTCATCGGTTTCGATCCTCGCCAGGTGCGGCAGCGGTGGGGACGTGCGACCGTTGTGCCCGCGACCGACGGCCACGCCGTGCCGCCACGCGCATCTCGCGGCCTGCAAGCAACGTACCGCCTCGAGGTGACGGCCCGACAGACCGATTCGTCGGATTCCCTCAGTCGGGTGCCACGGAACGGGATGCGCGCGGCAGCCGACCGAGAGGTTCGTGCCCGCGCGGTGGCCGGCGCGCACCGTGCCGACGATGCCCGCAAGGCACGACCCACCTCCGCATCGGTGTCGCGAACGGGTTCGGCTCCCGCCCTGGGCGGACGCCTAGGCTCGCCCCTCGGTCTTTCCGCCGTCGCGAGGAGCAAGGCCATGCCGGCGACCGTGATGGTCGGTACCCAATGGGGCGATGAGGGCAAGGGGAAGTTCACCGACCTCGTCGCCAAGGAGATGCAGCTCGTCGTCCGCTACCAGGGGGGCCACAACGCGGGTCACACCCTCGTGGTCGACGGCGAGAGCTTCGCCCTGCAGCTGTGCCCGAGCGGGATCCTGTACGACCACATCACGCCCGTCATCGGCAACGGCGTGGTGGTCGACCCCCGGGTCCTGATCACCGAGATGGACATGTTGCTGGCCAAGGGCGTCGATCCGTCCCGCCTGCGCGTCAGCGGCAACGCCCACCTGATCCTCCCGTACCACCAGGAGATCGACCGCCTCACCGAGCGCCGCCTCGGGAGCCGGAAGCTCGGCACCACCAAGCGCGGCATCGGGCCGGCCTACGCCGACAAGGCGAGCCGGGTCGGCATCCGGGTCCAGGACCTGCTCGACCCCAAGATCTTCCGGGCCAAGCTCGAGGTGCTGGCCAAGGAGAAGAACGCGATCCTGGCCAAGGTCTTCAACCAGCTGCCCCTCGACCCCGGTGAGATCGCGGATGAGTACCTCGACGTATGCCGGCCCCGCCTCGAGCCCCACATCGCCGACACCGTGTCGCTCGTCCACGAGGCCCTCGAGCGAGGCGAGCAGGTGCTGTTCGAAGGTGCCCAGGCCACGTTCCTCGACCTCGATCACGGCACGTACCCCTTCGTCACGTCATCGAACCCGGTGGCCGGCGGCGTCTGCACCGGCGCCGGCGTCGGCCCCCGCTACATCGACCGGGTGATCGGCGTGGCCAAGGCCTACGTCACCCGCGTCGGCACCGGCCCGTTCCCCACCGAGCTGGCCATCACTGCCGATGCCGTCGGCGGCAAGCCTCGCGACGGCGTCGATGCCGAGGAGCTCCGCCTCGGCGACCACTTCGTCGAGGTCGGGCGGGAGTACGGCACGGTCACGGGTCGACGCCGTCGTCCGGGTTGGTTCGACGCGGTGATGCTGCGCCAGGCCGTGCGGCTCAACTCGTTGTCGGAGCTGGCGATCACCAAGCTCGACATCCTCGACGGCCTCGAGACGGTCAAGGTGTGCGTCGCCTACGACGTGCACGGCAAGCGCGTGACGCACCTGCCGTACCACCAGAGCGACCTCCACGCCGCCACGCCGGTCTACGAGGAGCTCCCCGGCTGGGACACGCCGCTCAGCGAGATGACCGAGCTCCACCAGCTCCCCCCGGCCGCCGAGTCCTATCTCGCCTTCCTCGAGGAACAGGTGGGCGTGCCCGTCACCCTCGTCGGCGTGGGCCCCGGTCGTGAGCAGTTCGTGCACAGGTCGGACGCTTCGCCCGCACCGCGCCTCGGGTGAGGAGTGACCTCGGTGGCTGATCGGCGCGGGCGGTTCCGGAGGCATCCACGATGAAGGTCGTCGTCGTGGGGTCGGGTGGGCGCGAGCACGCCTTGGCCCAGGTGCTGGGCCGCACGGCCGAGGTCGTGGTCACGCCGGGCAACCCGGCCATCCCGGGCTCCGTGGCCACCTCGGTGGAGGAGCTCGTCGCCGACGGATCGGTCGACCTCGTGGTCGTCGGTCCCGAGCAGCCGCTCGTCGACGGCCTGGCCGACCGCCTCCGCGCCTTGGGCGTGCGCGTCTTCGGTCCCGGTGCCGACGGAGCCCAGATCGAGGGCAGCAAGGCGTACATGAAGGATCTCGCCTCGGCCGCCGGGCTCCCGACGGCTCGCTACGCGGCCTTCGACGCCCCCGAGCCCGCGCTCGCGTTCCTCCGCTCCCTGCCGGGCCCGTACGTCGTCAAGACCGACGGCCTCGCCGCCGGCAAGGGGGTGCTCGTCACGGACTCGCTCGCCGAGGCCGAAGCCGACGTGCGCGACAAGCTGTCGGGCTCGTCCTTCGGCGACGCCGGCCGGCGGGTGGTGATCGAGGAGGGCCTCAGCGGTCCCGAGGTCTCGGTCTTCGCCGTCTGCGACGGCACGCGCACCGTCTGCTTGCCGCCGGCCCAGGACTTCAAGCGGGTGGGGGACGGCGACACCGGGCCGAACACCGGCGGCATGGGCGCCTGGTCACCGCTGCCGTTCGTCGACGACGACCTGGCCGAGGTGGTGGCCGAACGGTTCGTGCGGCCCACCCTTGCCGCCCTGCGCGACCGTGGCATCGACTACCGCGGCGTGCTCTACACCGGCCTCATGCTCACGCCCGATGGCCCCAAGCTCATCGAGTACAACATCCGCTTCGGCGATCCGGACTCCCAGGTCGTCCTCCTGCGCATGACCTCCGATCTGGCCGCGCTCCTCGCGGCCGCGGCCGACGGCGACCTCCGCGCCGTGGAGGCGCCGACGTTCACCGACGATGCCGCCGTCCTGGTCGTGGCGGCGAGCGAGGGGTACCCCGCCGCGCCTCGCGTCGGCGATGCGATCGATGGGCTCGCGGCGGCGCAGGCCGTCGACGGTGTGACCGTGCTGTGCGCCGGGGTGGGGAGCGGAGCGGACGGCGCCCTCATCACCGCGGGCGGGCGCGTCCTGAACGTGGTCGGACAGGGTCCCGACGTCGCCACCGCCCGGGCCCGCGCCTACGAAGGCATCGCCGCCATCGCATGGCCCGGACTGCACCACCGCACCGACATCGCCGCGCCCGGCTGAGGGCACGCGGCGGCAGCAGTAGGTTGCGCGGACAGCCGTCAGAGGAGTGTGCAGTGAGTGAGTACAAGGTTGCGATCATCATGGGATCGCCGAACGACCGACCCAAGATGGAGCCGGCCGCGGCAACACTCGAGGCCTTCGGGATCGTGGCCGACGTCCGGGTGATGTCGGCCCACCGCACCCCGCAGGTCGTCGCCGAGTTCGTCGGTGGGGCTCGCGAGGCCGGCTACTCGGCGGTGATCGCCGGCGCAGGCATGGCGGCCCATCTCGCCGGCGCCGCCGCGGCCCACACCACGCTGCCGGTGGTGGGCGTTCCCCTGTCGGGCGGTGCGCTCAACGGCGTCGACGCCCTCTATGCGACGGTGCAGATGCCCAAGGGCATCCCGGTCGCCACGGTGGCGGTGGACGGGTCGGTGAACGCCGCGCTCTTGGTCGTCCAGATGCTCGCCATCACCGATGCCGGCCTCGAGGCCGAGCTCGTCGCCGATCGAGCGGCCCGCGCCCGTCCCGCTTGACGCCGCGCATCACCCCGCCTGGCACGGCGGCCCGTCCATCGACACGGCCGGGCGCGGTTCGCTCGGTTCGCTCGGTTCGCTCGGTTCGCTCGGCTCAGCGTCCGGGCCGGTCCGTGGACCGTGGCGAGCGCGTCGCTCAGACCTGGTGCGCGGTCTGGGACTTGAGGCTGCTGGGAGCGGGCACGTACGTCGGGCGCGGCTCATGCCCCGGTACATCGTCGACCACCGGTTCCGGCGCCGACTTGCGGCCGAACCGGCTCGGCTTCACGGCCGTCCGGGCGGCCTTGTCGGCCCGCTTCTGCGCGCGGGCGACCCGCTTGTCCTGCGGGGCGACCGTGTCCGGGTCGGCCTTCACGGGGGTCGGACCGCGACCGGCCCGCACGCCTGAGGCGGTCAGGGCGCAGCCCACGCAGTAGGGCGGCTTCTTCGGCCCGAACGCGAAGACCAGGCACCGTGTGCAGAACGGCTGGTTGCAATTGCGGCACAGGGCCGCGATCGGCTCTTCGTAGTGGCGGAGGCAGTGGGCCACGGCAGGGACCTTGGTCGACTCGACGGACGTGACCCGATCGGCACGCGCACCACGATCCTTAGGTGCGCAGCCAGATTGCCGGGGTCGATCGGAGGGGAACCCGACGGCGGCGCGGCAGTAGCGTCGGGACGTGAAGCCCGCCGTGCCCAACGTCCTCGCGTCCCGATACGCCAGCCCGGAGATGGCTGAGCTGTGGTCCGCCGAGCACAAGATCGTGCTCGAGCGCCGCTTGTGGCTCGCCGTCCTCCGCGCCCAGCGTGACCTGGGCGTCGAGGTGCCCGACGGCGTGATCGAGGCCTACGAGCGGGTCATCGACGTGGTCGATCTCGACTCGATCGCTGCTCGCGAGCGGGTCACCCGCCATGACGTGAAGGCGCGGATCGAAGAGTTCTCGGCGCTGGCGGGCTCCGAGCACATCCACAAGGGCATGACCTCGCGGGACCTCACCGAGAACGTCGAACAGCTCCAGGTCCGCGACGCGATGGTCCTCGTCCGGGGCCGGATGCTGGCGGCCCTCGCTCGCCTCGCGGAGCGGGCTGCTGAGGACGCCGCCACGGTCATCACGGGCCGCAGCCACAACGTCCCGGCCCAGGCCACGACCCTCGGCAAGCGGTTCGCCAACGCCGGTCAGGAGCTGCTCGTCGCCCTGCAGCGCGTCGATGACCTGTTGGCCCGCTACCCGCTCCGCGGCATCAAGGGCCCGGTCGGCACGCAGCAGGACATGCTCGACCTGCTCGGTTCGCCCGACGCGGTCGAGCAGTTGGAGGAGGCGGTGGCGCGCCACCTCGGGTTCTCAGCCGGCCTCGCCAACGTCGGCCAGGTGTACCCGCGCTCGCTCGACCTCGATGTCGTTGCCGCGCTGCTCCAAGCCGCGGCCGGCCCGGCCAGCCTCGCCACCACCATCCGCCTGATGGCGGGCCAGGAGCTGGTGACCGAAGGCTTCAAACCTGGCCAGGTGGGTTCGTCGGCCATGCCCCACAAGATGAACTCCCGGTCGTGCGAGCGGGTGTGCGGCTTCGCGGCCATCCTCTCGGGCCACGTGACGATGGTCTCGCACCTCTCGGGGAACCAGTGGAACGAGGGCGACGTGAGCGACTCGGTGGTCCGCCGGGTCGCCCTGCCTGACGCCTTCTTCGCGATCGACGGCCTGTTCGAGACGTTCCTCACCGTCCTCGATGAGTTCGGCGCGTACCCCGCGGTGATCGAACGGGAGCTGAAGCGGTACCTCCCGTTCCTGACCACCACCAAGGTGCTCATGGCCGCGGTTCGCCACGGCGTCGGGCGCGAGGAGGCGCACGAAGCGATCAAGGAGCACGCGGTCGGCGTTGCGCTCGCCATGCGGGAGCAGGGGAGCGAGGGCAACGACCTGTTCGAGCGGCTCGCCGCCGACCCACGCCTCCAGCTCACCGCGGACGACCTCGAACGGATCGTCTCGGCCCCGACCGAGTTCGTCGGGCGGGCGCCCGAGCAGGTGGCCGACTTCGTCGCCACGGTCGAGAAGGTCGTGGCCGCCGACCCCGAGGCCGCGGCGTACCGGCCCGCCGGGATCCTCTGACCGTCGGCCACGCGGGTCGGCGCCGGCTCTGGCTTCCCTGACCGAGCCGCTCGTTCGGTAGCTTCGGCAGATGGCCGAACCGCCCCTTCCCCACCTGTCCTCCGGCAAGGTCCGCGACATCTACGACGCCGGCGAGGGTCGCCTCCTCCTCGTCGCTTCGGACCGCATGTCGGCGTTCGACGTGATCCTGGACGAACCCATCCCCGACAAGGGCCGGGTCCTCACCGCGATGTCGGCGTTCTGGTTCGAGCAGTTCGCCGATGTGATCGGTGGCCACATGATCTCGACCGATCTGGCCGACCTGCCCCTCGACGACCCCGACCCGGATCTGGCCGGGCGCGTGATGCTCTGCCGCCGAGCCGAGATGCTGCCCATCGAGTGCATCGTGCGGGGCTACCTCACCGGTTCCGCCTGGAAGGAGTACCGGACCTCCGGCACCATGCACGGCGCCGCGTTGCCCGAAGGGCTGCTCGAGTCGGCACAGCTGCCCGAGCCCGTGTTCACGCCCTCGACCAAGGGCGAGATCGGCGAGCACGACGTCAACCTGAGCTGGGCCGAGACCGTCGACCTGGTGGGGATCGAGCTGGCGGAGCGGGCGCGTGACGCGTCGATCCGCATCTACCAGGAGGGCGCGGCCTGGGCCGCCGAGCGGGGCATCCTCATCGCCGACACCAAGTTCGAGCTCGGGCTCATCGACGGCGAGCTGATCCTCGCCGACGAGGTCCTCACCTCCGACTCGTCGCGGTTCTGGCCCGCCGAGGACTGGGCCCCTGGATCGACCCCGCCCTCGTTCGACAAGCAGCCCCTGCGCGACTTCCTCAACGGTCTCGACTGGGACAAGACCCCGCCTCCGCCGTCGCTCGGGCCCGACGTCGTGGCCGCCACCCGCGCTCGTTACGTCGAGGGCTACGAGCGCATCACCGGCCGCCGCTTCAGCGACTGGCCTGGCGTCGCCTGACGGCGTCTCGTCACTCGTTCGGCTGCGCCTCACTCCGTTCCTCGAACTCACCCCAGCTTGAGCGGCTGACGCCGCGCCGGTCTCGCTCGTCGGCACGGCTTCGCCGCACCTCCTCGGTCGTCAGGGGGCTCCGCGAGCTCCGCCCCCCGACACCCCCCCCGGGCGCGCTCCGCTCGGTGGCCGCTGCCGATCGGTCCGTTGACGGAATCCCGCGTTGTCGAGCGAACACCCCTTCGCGCTCGCTGCGGTGCCTCGGCTCGGGGTTGGGGGGTTCTGGGGCGGCGATCGCGTGTGCGACCATGAGTGCATGTTGTTTTCTGTGTTGGTTGAGGTTTCGCTTCGGGAGGGGGTCGCGGACCCGCAGGGAGCCACGATCGAACGATCGTTGCCACACCTGGGCTTCGACGGCGTCCGGGGCGTGCGGGTCGGCAAGTCCATCCGCTTCGATGTCGAGGCTGCCGACGAGGGCTCGGCGCGCACCGAGGTCGACGACCTCTGCCGGCGGTTCCTCACCAACCCCGTGATCGAGGACGCCACCGTGACGGTGACCGTCGCCGAGGCGGCCGCCCGCTGATGGCGCCTCGCGTCGGGGTGGTGCAGTTCCCGGGCTCCAACTGCGAGCTCGATGTGGTCGAGGCGGTACGCCTCCTCGGTGGCGATGCCGAGATCTTGTGGCACGGCGACGCGACCGTGGCCGGCGTCGACGCGGTCGTCGTCCCGGGCGGGTTCGCCCACGGTGACTACTTGCGTCCGGGCGCCATCGCTCGCTTCTCGGCGGTCATGGGGGCGGTGTCGGAGTTCGCGGCCGCCGGTGGTGCCGTCGTCGGCATCTGCAACGGGTTCCAGGTCCTCACCGAGGCCGGCCTGTTGCCCGGTGCGCTCCAGAAGAACCGGGGCCTCAAGTTCTTGTGCACCACCGTCGAGCTGCGTGTCGAGTCGGTGGAGTCGGTGCTGACCAGCGAGGCGGTGCACGGTGCGGTGCTGCGTGTGCCGATCAACCACTTCGAGGGCAACTACACCTGTTCGCCAGAGACGCTGGCCGAGCTGCAGGACCAGGATCAGGTGGTCCTCCGCTACGTGCAGAACCCGAACGGTTCGGTCGACGACATCGCGGGGATCACCAACGCCGGCCGCAACGTCGTCGGCTTGATGCCGCACCCCGAGCGAGCCAGCAGCGCCCTGCTCGGCTCCGAAGACGGGCTCCCGCTGCTGCGGTCGTTGCTCGCCACGGCCGGCGCCCCGGCCTGAACGGCCCCGGTCTGGACGGCCCCGACCCGGGTACCCGCCGCCCGCGCCGCGCTCGAATCCGACCTGGTGCCCGGCCGTGCCCGCCGGCGCCCGAGCCGGCACCCACACGCGACACGGGCGGGCCCGCGCCGGAGCACGGACCCGCCCGAAGCGGTTGGTGCGGGTTGGTCAGGCGCTGCGGCTGATGCCGGAGGCGCGCAGCACGGCGGGCGTCACGCCGACCGAGCGGAACGCGGCATAGCTGATGCCCTTGCGCTGGGCATAGGGGCCGGCGGCGGCGATGAAGTCCGCCTCGAGCGCGCTGAGGTCCACGGTGCTCTCGCCCGAGCCCAGTTCGGCCTCCAGGTCGAGCTGCTCCTGGGTGAGTTGGAGCTGCTTCAGCGGGTCAGCCTCGGCGAGTTCGGCACGGATCTTGTCGAGCCGCTTGGTGATCGAATCAGGGGTCCGCTTTCGGCCCCGCTTGGGTTTGTTGGCGGCCAATGCCTCCAGGTAGACGCGAACCGCTCGACCTTGCGTGCGGCCTTCTGCGAGCGCCGCCTTGTGCTCATCGGACATTGCTCGTGTCTGCTTCTTCTTCGTTGCCATCATGAAAGCAAATCACTCACGGGGAAATAACACAAGTCACACCCGCCGCGGGCTGGAAATGGCGGGGCAGAAGGTGGGATATTCCCGAATTGACGGTTCTCGGGACCTTCGCATGTCGCGGCCGCAGTACGTGACGACCGACAGCACTGTCAGTGGGGCCGAACGGGGATCGTCGCGCCGGTGATGGCGCGTGCTGCGGCGCGATGACGGGGACGCAGACCGTCCCGGCTGGCGGGGCCCGCTACGTCCTTCGGTAGCCTCGCTCCGTGACCGACGCTGAAGCCACGCCGATCCACCGGGCTCTCGGGCTCACCGACGCAGAACTGGGTGACATCACGTCGATCCTCGGGCGGGAGCCGAACCGGCTCGAGCTCTCGATGTATTCGGTGATGTGGTCGGAGCACTGCTCCTACAAGTCGAGCCGCATCCACCTGAAGCGACTCCCCACGACCGGCGAAGGCGTGCTCGTCGGCCCCGGCGAGAACGCCGGGGTCATGGACGTCGGTGACGGCATCGCCGCCGCCATCCGGATCGAGAGCCACAACCACCCGTCGTTCATCGAGCCCTACCAAGGCGCCGCCACCGGCGCAGGCGGGATCCTCCGGGACATCTTCACCATGGGTGCCCGACCGATCGCGCTCATGGATCCACTCCGGTTCGGTCCGCTCGAAGACGCTCGCAGCCGCTGGGTGGCCGAGGGCGTGGTGTCGGGGATCTCCGGCTACGGCAACTCGGTCGGCGTCCCCACCGTGGGCGGCGAGGTCGTGTTCGACGAGTGCTACAAGGGCAACCCGCTGGTCAACGTCTTGTGCCTCGGCATCCTGCCGGTCGACCGGCTGGTCCTGGCCAAGGCCACCGGCGCCGGGAACCTGGCCGTGCTCCTCGGTTCGAGCACGGGCCGCGATGGCATCGGTGGGGTCAGCGTGCTCGCGTCGGCCGGGTTCGACGAGGGCAGCGAGGACAAGCGGCCCGCCGTCCAGGTGGGCGATCCCTTCGAGGAGAAGCGGCTGATCGAGGCCTGCCTCGCCCTGCTCGACGCCGGCCTCGTGGTCGGCATCCAAGATCTCGGCGGTGCCGGCCTCACGTGTGCGGCCAGCGAGACGGCGGCCAACGGGAAGATGGGCATGGACTTCGACGTGGCCGCCGTGCCCCGGCGCGAGGACGGCATGGAGCCGTTCGAGGTCATGACCTCCGAGTCCCAGGAGCGCATGCTCGCCATCGTCACCCCGGACGGGTTGCGCGAGGTCATGCGGCTCTGTGAGCGCTGGGAGGTCCAGGCCACGGTGGTCGGTCGAGTGACTGAGCCCGACGCCGGCGGCGTGGGCTGGCTCCGGATCGTCGACGGGTTCGGCGGCGAGGTGCTCGCCGAGGTTCCCGCGTCCAGCCTCCACGACGCTGCGCCCCTCTACGACCGTCCGATGGCCGAGCCGGTCGACCTGGCCGGGCGGCGCGCCGAGGTCGTTGGCGCGCCCGCCGATGCCGACATCGCCGAGACCCTCCTGGGGCTCCTCTGTGACACCACCTGGGTCTCGTCCCAGTACGACCACCAACTGTTCTTGAACACGGTCGAAGGACCGGGCGGGGACGCAGCGGTGCTGCGCCTGAAGCACCCTGTCACCGGCGTCGATACTGGCCGTGGGCTCGCCATCACCACCGACGGGAACCACCGTTGGTGTGCGGTCGATCCCCGCGTCGGCACCGCGCTCACCCTTGCCGAATCCGTCCTCAACCTGGCCTGCGTCGGGGCCCGGCCCATCGCCGTCGTCAACTGCCTCAACTTCGGCAATCCCGAGCATCCCGAGGTGATGTGGCAGCTCTCCGAGGCGGTGGACGGCTTGTCCGAGGCGTGTCGCGCCTTCGGCCTCCCCGTCATCGGTGGAAACGTCAGCCTCTACAACGAATCTCGGGGCACCGACATCGATCCCACACCGGTGATCGGCGTGCTGGGCGTGGTCGATCAGCTCCTCCGCCGACCGCCGGGCGTCGCGCTCGTCGAGGGCGACGCGCTGGTGCTGATCGGCGACGATCTCCGCGGCCCGGCGCCGTCGCTGGCGGGTTCGGCCGTCGCCTGGGCCGTGGGGAACAAGGGCGGCAGCCTCGTGCCCTTCGACGGCCCGGCCCACACCGCGGTCGCAGACCTGGTGCGCTCGCTCGCGATCGAAGGCGCCCTTCGCGGCGTCCACGACTGCTCGTCGGGTGGTCTCGGACTGGCGCTCGCCGAGCTCTCGGCCCAGTCGGGGATCGGCGCCCGGGTGTCGGGCGTTCCCACCGCCGCTCACCTCTTGGCCGAGCTGCCCTCACGGGTGGTCGCCTGCGTGCCGGCGGACGCCGCCGACGGCCTCGTCGCGCGGGCCACGGCCGCGGGCGTCGCCGCGTTGCGCCTCGGCACCGCCGGGGGCGACCGCTTCGTGGTCGAACGTGGCGACGGCACGGCGCCGATGGTCGACCGCCCGGTCGCCGAGGTCTCGGCGCGCTGGCGCGATCGGCTCCCCGACGCGCTCGGTGCGGGCACCAGCCAGAACTGAGCGCCGTCACCCCTAGCGTCACGGAGCGAGAATTTCTCGCTACTGGGCGTGCGGTCTGTCATGATGGCCGGACTTCGGCGGGGCAGGGCTTCGACGTGGCGACGGATCCGGGGGTGGATCGGCATGGGGGCAGGTTCCCGGTGTCGATGCACCCAGGGGCCCGGCGGCGCGGCGGCGGCTTCGGCACCGCCTCCCAGTTACGGATCGCCAGGTCCGAGAGGAAGTGCACCCCATGTTCCGCCGCTCCCGTTCCCTCCTCCTCGTCATCGGCTTGATGGCTCCGGTCGCCGTGTTGTCGGGCCCGGCGTCTGCCGCTGGGCCCGAGGCCCAGGGCTCGACCATCAGCCAGGACCTCCAACTGTCGGCCACCTCCGGCGTCCCCGGTGACGTCATCACCGTGTCCTCCGCCTCGTGCGCAGGTGCCGGCAACGTCGACCAGTACCTGTCGGTGCACCTGGTCACGGGAACCGCCCCCGACGAGGAGTTGGCCGCGGCCGGCTCGAGCGACGGCGGCGCCGCGGGCGCCGAGCTGGTCGTCCCCGACTGGGCCGATCCCGCCCAGCCCGCCGTGGTCGAGGCCACCTGCTTCACGTTCGGCGAGCAATCAGACCTCAGCGAGTCCTACGACCCGGCGCCGTTCGACATCCTCCCCGGTGCTGGCGCACCGGCCCAGCTCCGCACCTTCAGCCGTACTTCCCTCCTCGCCGGCCAGGGCTTCCAGGTCGACGTGTCGGGCTGCAACCTCGCCGGTGCCGACACCGTGATCGTCGAGGTCTTCGCCACCGACGATCTCACCGGCCGCTCCCTGGACGCCGCCTTCATCGACGAGATCGGGTTTGGCATCGCTGCCTTGGATGGAACCGGCGCCACGGTCGACGTGCCCCTCACCAACGCCAACTTCGGGATCTCCGTCAACGAGACGGCGCAGAGTGATCTCACCATCGACGGCGTCGACGAGCAGCCGCTCGACATCCCCGCCGGTACCTACCTCACCGTCGCCTACTGCGCGGGAGAGACCAGCTCGCAGTCGCTGTTCTACGAGCCGCAGCTCGTCGACATCACCGGCGCCGCACCGACAGGCAGCATCGACCTGACCGTCGCGCCCAACTCCCGCACGGTCGACGTCGCCGGTGCGGACTGCCCGGGAGGGCCCGTCGCCGTGGAGCTCGACGCGATCTCGTCGGCCGACCTGTTCGGGCCGACTCCTGGCTTCCTGCGCGGCCACGGCACTCACAGCACGCCGTTCCGCCGGGCCCGCCCGGCCACCACGCTCTCGAGCACGATGCGCCTGGCCTCCGACGCCACCGCCGTCCGCTCCGGGTCGGCGCGCTCGACGCGCGCCGGTCAGGTCGTGGAGTTGAACCCCACGGTCGATGCCGACGGCGCCTGGGCCGCCACCCACACGGCCAACTTCGACGATGGCGTCGCCGCCGCGTTCGCGGTCTGCGGTGATCCCAACGCCGCGGGCTTCTACTACGACCCGCAGGTGGCCCGGATCCTGGTCGCCCCGCCCGTGCCGACCACCACGACGACGGCCACGCCGCCGGCCCCGGTGACCCCGCCGCCGCCCGCTGCCGCCCTCCCCGGCAACCCCACGTTCGCCGGCTGAACCCACGCGGGCCTGTCTCCGTCCGACCGGACCACTCACCCTGAGGCCTTCACGATGATCCGTCGCTCCCACGCGCTACTGCTCACGACCGGGCTCCTGGCCCCTGTCGCGGTCCACGTCACCCCCGCCGGCGCCATCGATCAGGACCTCCAGGTCTCGGCCAACAGCGGTGCACCAGGCGATCGCATCGACGTCTCATCGGCTTCATGCGTCGCCAGCGACCAGAACAGCGCCTCGCTGTTCGTGAAGCTCCTATCGGGCACCGCGCCCGACCAGGTCCTCGCCGGGGTCGCCGGGTCCGGGGACACGTCGCCAGCCACGCTCGTGGTTCCAGACTGGCTCGACCCGGGCGATCCGGCGGTCAACGAGGCCAGCTGCATCGACTACGCGCAAGATGACCCGACGCCGGTCGCCTTCGACCCGGTCCCGTTCGACGTCACGCCGGGGGTCGATCCGTCCGTGCAGGCGGCTGCGCTCGACCGGAGCTCGCTGCTGGTCGGCCAGGGCTTCACCACGACCGTGGCCGGGTGCACCGGGCCGGACTGGCCGTACGCGGCCACCGTGGTGTTCCCGGCCGAGGACGGCGACTTCCTGTCCACCATCGCCGGCGGTACCGGTCAGGTCGTCAGCGGCGGCGCCGAGGTCCTCACCCTGTTGGCCGGCGGGGGGCTCGGCGTGGGTGGCAGCGGCGACGGCCAGGGCCACGAGCAGATCGACGAGGTCGAGGAGTTCCCGACCGACATCGAGCCGGGCTCCTACACCGTGGTGCCGTACTGCGCCGACGGCGCCGGCCAGATCGTGATCCTCCCGTCCCAGCCGCTGGAGGTCACCGGCCGGGCGCCCATGCAGTCCCTCGACCTCATGGCCAGCCCGGGCTCGCGCTCGATCACCCTCGCGGGGACCGAGTGCACCGCCGGCCTGGTCGACGTGCTGTTCGAGGCCGAGTCCACAACCCAGTTCTTCGATGGGTTCGACGGCCTCGCCAAGGAGGGCGACTCGCCGTCCCTTGCGGTCCCGGAGGGGTGGCGCACCCCGCCGCGGCGGCAGGTTTCGGGCCGGTCGCTCGCGATCGCCGGACCGGCCCCGGTCCGCCATCGCGGCTCGTCGCGCTCGCTCGCCGCCGGCGGCCTCAGCTACGGCACCACCACCCCCGATCCCACCGGCGCATGGTCGCTGACCGACGTGGTCGGGTTCGACGACGGCTACGCCGACGCAGACGCCACCTGTGGCGATCCCTTCGCCGAGGGGTTCCAATACGACCCGCAGGTCGTGATCGTGAAGTCCCTCCCGGTCGATCCGCCGCCACCGACCACGACACCTGCCACCACACCGGCCACCACGGTCCCCGTCGTGCCCTCGCCGCCTGCCGCGGCCATCCCCGGCAACGCAACCTTCGCCGGCTGACCGCGCCGAAGGGTGTGGGGAGGTCCGGGATGGTCCGCTCCGCCGACCGTCGAACGTCGGGTCTCCAAGCGGTTTGGTGTACCCCTTGCCGGCGCGGACCTCTCGGTCTCGGGCCTCGACGGGCACACCTTCGGGCCCGCCGGCTCATCTGCTGGTCGACCGATGGCTACGAGCGGTCCCCGCGCAGCGGGGTGCCGAGCCGGGAACCTGACGACGTGGCCACCGAGCCGCCGGCGGCCGCCGACCCCGGCGGTCCGCGGGCGTCGGCCTCGCGCCACTCGAGCGGCCGTCCCTACGCTGGCCTGGTGACCGATGCTCAGCCCCTCCTCGTGCTGGCCTCGGCGTCGCCGCGTCGCCACGAGCTGCTCGGCCGGCTGGTCAGGTCGTTCGATGTGCGTCCGGCCGACATCGACGAGACGGCGCGGGACGGTGAACCCGCCGAGGAGCTCGTCCAGCGACTCGCCGTGGACAAGGCACAGGCCGTGGCTGCGGCGGCCGACGAAGCCGACATCGTGGTCCTCGGGGCCGACACCGTGGTGGTCGTCGACGGGCGCATCCTCGGCAAGCCCGCGGACGCAGCCGACGCGGCATCGATGCTCCGGTCCCTGTCGGGTCGCACCCATGAGGTGCTGACCGGACTGGCCGTCGTGCGCCGTCGGTCGGGCGCCGCGCCCCAAGGAGCCGACCCACCTGGCCACGCGCCCGGGTCGACCGACGGATCAGCGGCCGTGGCACTGGCCCCCGCGATCTCGGTGCGGACCGAGGTGGTCACCACGCAGGTCACCTTCGCGGCCATGTCCGATGCCGAGGTTGCGTGGTACGTCGCGACCGGCGAGCCGCTCGACAAGGCCGGGGCCTACGGCATCCAAGGGTCGGGCGGTGCCTTCGTGACCTCGATCACCGGCAGCTACGACAACGTCGTCGGCCTCCCCCTTGCCGTCACCCGCGCCATGCTGGCCGAGGTCGGTCTCGAACGCCCCCTGACCTGATCGGACTCGGTCTCCCGACGACATGACCATCCCCATTGCCGGCTTCCGTCTCCTCGACCCGCCTCCGAGGTGAGCATGCCGACGGAGAGAGGACCCGAGATGGGAGCGGGTTCCGAGCGTCCGACCGCGTCGTTCCCTTCACTGCGGGGTTGCAGGCATGGCAGCCCGAGTGTTGTGGCGACCTCGATGCACCGCACACCGAGCCGGGCGGTGATCGAGCCGGGTCGTGGTTTCGCGTCCCAGTTCGCCGGCAGGCCGGTCAGCCGCCGCTGGTGTAGGAGTCGGCGGCGGCGCCGAGCGGGGTCGGGTCGTCGCGGTCGGTCCAGAAGCCTTCGGGCACGGTGACCGGCTTGGGCCCGTGCTGGTGGCCTCGGGGGAGCCCGAGCGCGCCGGGGGGGAGCTCGATCGAGGGGTCGAGCTCGTCGAGGATGGCTTCGAACTGCTCGAGCGTGTCGGCCTGCACGAGGCGGCGGTGCACCGCCGGCCCGACCGGATACCCCTGCAGGTACCAACCGACGTGCTTGCGCAGATCGCGCACCCCGACCGACTCGCCATGCCACTCCGCCAGGCGACGGCCGTGGTCGCGCATGGTCGCCACGACCCGGCCGATGGCGGGCGCCGAGTCGACGGAGCGCCCGTCGAACGCGGCGGCAAGGTCGGCGAACAGCCACGGCCGACCGAGGCAGCCCCGGCCCACCACGACGCCGTCGCAGCCCGTCTCGGCCACCATGCGGAGTGCATCGGCTGCGACCCAGATGTCGCCGTTGCCGAGGACCGGCACCGTCGTGACAGCGGCCTTCAACTGGGCGATCGCCGACCAGTCGGCGGACCCCGAGTACGCCTGCTCGGCGGTCCGCGCGTGCAACGCGACTGCGGCCGCGCCCTCGCCCTCAGCGATGGGCCCGGCGTCGAGGTAGGTGAGGTGCGCGTCGTCGATTCCCTTGCGCAGCTTCACTGTGACCGGCACGTCGCCGGCACCGAGCACCGCGGCTCGCACCACGGCCTGGAACAGCTTGCGACGCCACGGGAGGGCCGAGCCGCCGCCGTGTCGGGTGACCTTGCGGACCGGGCAGCCGAAGTTGAGGTCGATGTGCTCCGCGCCGAGCTCGCCCACCAGCTTGCGGGCAGCGTCACCGAGCACGACCGGGTTCGTCCCGTACAGCTGGATCGAGCGCGGGGACTCGTCCGGCCCGAACCGGGCCAGGTGGTGCGTCTTCTCGTGCCCCTCGACCAACCCCCGCGCCGCGATCATCTCGCTGACGTAGAGCCCGGCACCCTGGGCACGGCACAACGCCCGGAACGGCGCGTTGGTGACTCCGGCCATGGGCGCCAGCACGACGGGTGGCCACACCTCATGCGGCCCGATCCGCAGCGGCCCCGGCCCGACGCCCGTCCCTGTGCCGGTGCGGACCTCGTCGGCGCGGGCCCTCCCAAGGCTGCTGGCGGTGCTGGGGCGGGCCGTGCTGGCGGTACTGGCGGTACTGGGGCGGTCCGTGTCGGTGCTGGCGGTGCTGGCGGTGCTGGCGGTGCTGGCGGTGCTGGCGGTGCTGGCGGTGCTGGCGGTGCTGGCGGTGCTGGCGGTGCTGGCGGTGTCGGCCAGGCGCGTGACGCCAACTGTCGCCGACGCGCTGGCGCCCGCCTCGCTCGTCGCGGTGATCGTCACCCCACCAGGCTGCCAGAGCCCACCCCAACGTCCACCCTCCGAACCGCCCGCCGCCCCCCGCCCGCTGGAGCGAGGGTGTGTGCGCTCCGGCGCGTGGGGCGCGCCGTGGCGCGCACAGGGAGAGCCGGTTCGGCCGGGTGTGTGCGTTGCGGCGCGTGGGGCGCGTGGTGGCGCGCACACGTGGGACCGGTCGGCGGGGTGTGTGCGTGGTGGCGCGTGGGGCGCGTCCTGGCGCGCACAGGGAGAGCCGGTTCGGTCGGGTGTGTGCGTTGTGACGCGTGGGGCGCGTGGTGGCGCGCACACGTGGACGGGTCGGCGGGGTGTGTGCGTTGTGGGCGTGGGGCGCGTGGTGGCGCGCACACGTGGGACGGTCGGTCGGGTGTGTGCGTTGTGGCGCGTGGGGCGCGCCGTGGCGCGCACAGGAGGGACGGGGTCGGCGGGGTGTGTGCGTTGTGGCGCGTGGGGCGCGTGGTGGCGCGCACACCTGGCGTCTGGCGGTGATCGGGTCGGTGGGGGTGGTCGGCGGTCAGTTGGGCCGGGGTGGGAGGGGGAGGCGGAGGATGTGCTGTGGGCCGAGGGTCCCGCCGAGGTACCGGTCGCCGTCGTCGACGAATCCCGCAGCGCGGTAGGTGTGCGCGGCGATCGGGTTGTGTTCGTCGACGGTCAGGACGACCTCGGTCGCCTGGGCGGCGACGTCGCGGGCGAGGATCCCGATCTCGGCTGCGGCGCGGCGGCCGATGCCCCGGCCCTGGTGCGCGGCGTCGACGTAGAACGATCGCAGGAGGACGGCTCGGTCCGGGCGCGGGGTGAGCGCGAGCAGGTGCAGCTCGGTCGTGTCGAGGATCCCGAACCCGACGGGCGCACCGTCGGCGACCACCGCGAACGGGGTCATCGTCGTGACCCGATCGGCCCACGGCAGGGTCTCACGGGCCCGGCCGCTGAACCGCTCCTGGTCGAGCCGGGGAGCGAGGGCGAGCGTTGCCGTGCGCAGCTCGGCATCGTCGGTTGCGACGACGACGAGCGAGACCTCTCCGGGACGGTCGCATCGACCCGATCGGAGGGGCATCGGGGGACCGTCGAGGCCACGGCCGCTCGACCGGCGCCACCTCGAGGCTGGTCCCCCGGGCTCGGGGCGTGAAGGGGTCGGGCCGAAACCTGACCCTCCTACCTGGCCGTCCGGTCTCCTCCTGAACGCCACGACCGCGGGCCCTCAGGCGGGCGCGGTGGCGGTGGATGGGGGCGACGAAGACGACGACGAGGACGATGACGACGATGACGACGAGGGCGGCGGTGCGTCCGAGGACGGTGTGCGGGGCTTCTTCACGTAGCCGCGGCCCAGCACCAAGATGATGGGCATCGTGAGGGCGAGGGGGCCGAGGAAGGCGAAGGGCCGCCCGAGCCACCACCACCCCGTCGGGTGCGTGACCGTGCGGTTGTGCAGCACGAAGTGGCCGAACGCCGCCCACAGGGCCAGGCCGGTGGAGTGGAACAGGAACAGCGGCAGCGAGAACCGGTTGATGACCTCGTTCGTGCTGGCCCAACGACGCGAGGTGGCCAGCCGCTCGAGGACCCATGGGCGCAGGAGGAGCGCCACACCGGCCTGGAAGAGGAGCAGGGCGAGGATGCAGATCGTGGGCGGCGCCATGTTGGAGAACTTCTCGCCGGGGACGCCCACCATCGAGCCCGGGTACACGCCGCTCGACACCAGGCCGGCCAGTGCGAACAAACCCGTCCAGGCCAGGCCCCAGGCCACCCGCCGGCCGAGGGCGACGAGCTCCTCCCAGAAGTAGCCGAGCTGGTGGCAGGTCCCCCAGATCACGACCATGTTGATCCAACCGGCCCACTCGACATGGTGGCTGAACCGGGCGACATCGGCCAGCACCCCGATGCCGACACCCCACACCAGCACCAAGCCGCCGAACTTCTCGTGGAGCCAGTGCGTGATCGGGAAGAGCAGGATCAGCAGCAGGTAGACGGCGATGAACCAGAGCGGGCTGAGGATCAGCTTCACGGCTCGGGGGACGCCGTGGACGTTGTAGAGCGTGACCGCGACCGACCCGAGGCCCCACCAGAAGAACGCGAGGATCAGGGCCGGCCGGGCAAGGGAACCGGCTCGCTTCCATGCGAAGCCCAGGGTGCTGCGGAACTTGCCGCGGGCGTAGCCAGCCTCGTACGCCTCGGTGTGGGCGTAGCCGCCGACGAAGAAGAAGAGCGGCATCACCTGGAACAGCCAGGTGGCGATGAACAGGCCGCGGGTGAACCCGATCGGGTTGCTGGCGTGCGGCCCGTCCTTGTGCCACAAGATGATCGTGAACACCCAGTGCCAGGCGATGACGACGAGCAGGCTGAACGCTCGCACCAAGTCGATGAACGCATCGCGATCCGCCGACGGTCCGGATGGGCCAGGCGATGCGGACGGCGCGGCGGCGGTCGCGGTGGTCGCGGTGGTCGCGGACCCGGTGGTGAGCAGGCCCGATCGATCCTCGTGGCCGGCGCCGGCACCGGCGCCGCTCCCGTCGCCGGGATCGTCGACAGGACCGTCGACGGGACCCATCACCGGAAGGCTCCTGGCGGGTGCTCGGCCTGTCGACCGGACCCGCTGGTACCGTCGCCCGCCATGGCCGTAGCCCGTCGCTGGTGGCCCATCGCGGCGATGGTACTGGCCCTGGCCGGCGTGAACGTGGTGTCCAATCGCGTGGTCGACGCCCGGTGGTACGTGCCGTGGGCCGTGGCTTCCGCGGTGGTGTTGCTCGCGTTCGCCCGGCTGGTCGATCACCGCACCTGGGACGAGCTCGGGCTCGACCGGCGCAACGTCGGACGGGGGCTGCGCTGGGGGGCGGTGCTCATCGGCGTCGTCCTCGTCGTGTACCTCGTCGGCGTCGCCATCCCGGCCACCCGCGACCTGTTCCGAGACGACCGGGTGAAGGGCTGGAGCCTCGGTCGCACGCTCGACGCCGCGCTCATCCGGGTGCCGTTCGGCACGGTGCTGCTCGAGGAGATCGCCTTCCGCGGGGTCCTCCCGGCGATGGTCGCCGCCCGCACGACCCGTCGGGTCGCGGTCGCTGTCGCCGCGGTGTCGTTCGGGCTGTGGCACATCCTCCCTGCCGCGGGCCTCGGCCATCGCAACCCCGTCGCGCAGGGCGCCATCGGCAGCGCTCCGGGTTGGATCCCTGTGGCCCTCGCGGTGGTGTCGACGGCGGCTGTCGGGGTCTGGTTCTGGTGGTTGCGCCACCGCTCCCGCAGCCTGATCGCACCGATGGCGCTCCACTGGGCGACCAATGCCCTCGGCTACGTCTTCGCCTACTTCGTCTGGCGAGCCTGAGGCGGGCGCCGGCCGACCCACCAACCAGAGCCCCGCCGGGCGCCCGGCGAGCCTCCGGTTCGATCCCCTTGGCCGGTCGCCGACCATTGGTGGGAACCGGGAGCGGGCATGCGAAGATGGGTGCCGTGCCCGAGCTGCCCCCCGTCGACGGCCCGACCGCCATCACCGTGGCACGGGACCCGAGCGACGACTCGCCGAAGGAAGCCTGTGGCGTCTTCGGCGTGTACGCACCGGGCCAGCCGGTCGCCCATCTGACCTACCTGGGCCTTTACGCCCTGCAGCACCGCGGCCAGGAGTCGGCGGGCAAGGCGGTGAGCGACGGCGAGGAGGTCATGGTCGTCAAGGACATGGGCCTCGTGTCGCACGTGTTCGACGACCGCACGCTGGCTCCGCTCGTGGGCCACCTCGCCATCGGCCACACCCGCTACAGCACCACCGGCTCGAGCACCTGGCGCAACGCCCAGCCGGTCTACCGGGGCGTGGGCCACACGCAGTTCGCCCTCGGGCACAACGGCAACCTGGTCAACACCGCCGAGCTGGCCGAGGAGGCCGGCATGTTGCCCGGCACCGTCGCCAGCGACAGCGACCTCGTTGCCGAGCTGGTGGCGATCGAGCTCGAGCGAGCCGAGAAGGCCAAGGCCGACGCCGCGGCCACCGGTGCCGAACCCGTCGACGCCACGCTCCCCGCTGCCGTGGCCACCGTGCTGCCCCGCCTGGTCGGGGCGTTCTCGCTCGTCTTCATGGACGAGCACCGCGTCATGGGCGTCCGCGACCCCAACGGGTTCCGGCCGCTCTGCCTTGGTCGCCTCGATGACGGTGGTTGGGTCCTCGCCTCGGAGTCGCCGGCCCTCGACGTCGTCGGCGCCCACTTCGTGCGGGAGCTCGATCCCGGCGAGATGGTGGTCATCGACGGCGACGGTGTCCGTTCGGAGCGGCCGTTCCCCGTCGAGCGGATCGACCCGAAGCTCTGCGTCTTCGAGTTCGTCTACTTCGCCCGCCCCGATGCCCGCCTGTACGGCCGCAGCGTCCACCACGCCCGGGTCCGCCAAGGTGAGCTCCTCGCCGAGCAGGCCCCGGTCGAGGCCGACATGGTCATGGGTGTGCCCGAGTCGGGCATCCCGGCCGCCGAGGGCTACGCCCGCGCCAGCGGCATCCCCTACGGCCAAGGCCTGGTGAAGAACCGCTACATCGGCCGCACGTTCATCGCGCCGAGCCAGGAGATGCGGGCGCTCGGCGTGCGCATGAAGCTCAATCCCCTGCGCGAGAACCTCGAGGGCAAGCGGGTCATCGTGGTCGACGATTCCGTGGTCCGCGGGACCACGCAGAAGCAGCTCGTGAAGATGCTGCGCGAGTCCGGTGTCAAGGAGGTCCACCTCCGCCTGACCTCGCCGCCCATCAAGTGGTCGTGCTTCTACGGCATCGACACGGGGCTGCGGTCGGAGCTGCTCGCCGCCAACCTCTCCGTCGAAGAGATCCGCGACTACCTCAACGTCGACACGCTGTCGTTCATCACCCTCGACCGGCTCATCGCCTCCACGGGCACGAGCGGCGCCGGGTTCTGCGATGCGTGCTTCACCGGCAACTACCCGGTCGAGGTGCCCGTGTCGCTGACGAAGGGTGTGCTCGAAGGCGGCGCCGGCGCGCCGTGCTGCGGCGAGGCCGCGCCGGTCCCGGTCGCGGGAGCTGCAACCACCACGCAGGGACTGTTCGGCAGCAGCCTCCTGCCGGCCGACGAAGCCCGCCAGGGCCGCTGACCGCGCCCGGGCCAGACGAGACGATCGGAGCGAGGAACGACATGGGCGAGACCTACGAAGCCGCGGGGGTCGACATCGCGGCCGGCGAAGAGGCCGTCCAGCGCATCAAGGACAAGGTGCGTTCGACGTTCCGGCCCGAGGTCATCGGCGACATCGGCGGGTTCGGCGGCCTGTTCAGCTTCGCCAACCACCGGTTCCGCCACCCCGTGCTCGTGTCCTCCACCGACGGTGTCGGCACGAAGGCACTGATCGCTCAGGCCGCCGGCCGCTTCGACACGATCGGCGTCGACCTCGTGGCCATGTGCGTCGACGATCTCGTGTGCCAGGGCGCCGAGCCGCTCTTTTTCCTCGACTACATCGCCGTCGGCAAGCTCGACCCCGATCACATCGAACAACTGGTCGAAGGCGTCGCCGAGGGCTGTCGCCAAGCCGGTTGTGCCTTGATCGGTGGCGAGATGGCCGAGCACCCGGGCGCCATGGATCCCGGCGAGTTCGACCTCGTCGGCTTCTCCGTCGGCGTCGCCGAGCGCGATCAGCTCATCACGGGGGAGCACGTGCGCCCCGGCGACGTGCTCATCGGCCTGCCGTCGCCCGGCATCCGCTCCAACGGCTACTCGCTCGCTCGCCACGCGCTGCTCGAGAAGGCCGGCCGCTCGCTCGACGGACCCGCCTTCGAGGGCGCCCACCACACGTTGGCCGAGGAGCTCCTCGTGCCGTCGGTGATCTACGCGCCGGCCGTGCTCGCGCTCCAACGAGTGGTCGACGTGCGTGCGGTCGCCCACGTCACCGGCGGCGGCCTGGCCGGCAACCTGACCCGGGTCCTGCCCAAGGGCGTCGACGCCACCGTCGATCCCAGCTCATGGGAGGAGCCGCGGATCTTCGCCGAGATCCGCCAAGCGGGCGAGATCTCCGACGCCGAGATGCGCAAGGTCTTCAACCTGGGCATCGGCATGGTCGTCGTGGTGCCCGCTGACGAGGCCTTCCGCGCCCTCGACCTGTTGCGCAGCAAGGGCGTCCGCGCCGTCGAGATCGGCAAGGTCCACAAGGGCGACGGCAAGGTCCACTTCGAAGGCTGAGGTCGCGACGCGGACGCCGCGACCCGACCGTCAGGCCTGGTCGGCTCGCTTGGCGAGGGCGCCGATCTGGGCGCCCATGTCGGGCCAGAGCGGGCGGGGCAGGTCGTGGCCCATGCCCTCGTAGCCGACGAACTTGGTGCCGGGGATCGTCTTGGCGAGCGAGATGCCCCCGCTCGGTCGAACGAGGGGATCGGCCAGGCCGTGGATCACGAGCGTGGGGAGCCGGAGCTGGGCCAGCGCCGCCGTGCGGTTGGGCTGGGCGATGACGGCGGCGAGCTGGCGGGTGTAGCCGTCGTCGTCGTGATCCCGGTCGAAGCTGGCTTCGGCCTTCGAGCGGAGGTAGGCCTCGTCGAACGGGTAGCCCTTCGACCCGATGGCCCGATACGTGACGACGGTGGCCGCCACGGCGGCCTCGCGGGTGCTGGGTTCCTTCTGCCGTGACATGTTCCAGAGGACGCCCGGCCGGGGCTGGCCCACGCGACGCGAGCCGGTGGACGTGAGCATCAGGGTGAGGCTCCGGAGGCGATCGGGCTGCTTGATCGCCACCGTCTGGGAGATGAAGCCACCCATCGACACCCCGACGAGGTGCACGGTCCCGAGCCCGAGGGCATCGATCAGGGCGAGCGCATCGTCGGCCATGTCGGCGATGGCGTACGGCGGGGCCTTGCGGCGGGTCGCGTACCCCCGCATGTCGGCCATGGTGGGCGTCGGCAGGTGGTTCAGATGGGTGGAGCAGCCGATGTCGCGGTTGTCGTAGCGGACGACGTAGTGGCCCTGGGAGGCAAGGTCCTCGCACAGGTCCTCCGGCCAGCCGAGCATCTGGGTGCCGAGGCCCATCACCAACAACATCGGCGTCGCCGTCGGGTCGCCGAACGTCTGGTAGGCGATCTCGATCCCGTTGGCGGCGATGCGTTGCTCGCCGACGAGGAGTGGGTGGGTCACGGGTCGTTCGTCGATGCTCATGCGGGCTTCCTATTCCTGCCAGGCCACCGAGCACCAGGTGCGCTTCGTGCAGCTCGGGCAGCGCATCCAGTGGCCGTTGCGCCGACCGGGGAGCCACACGGAACCGCCAAGCCAGCGCAGGCCCAGGTCGGTGAGGTTGATGCGGGTCCGGGCCTGGCAGCTCGAGCACGTGACGACCACGGTGCCCGCCTGCCTCGGCCCGGTGGAGTACAGGGCGTCCTTGCCGTCGCGCGGCGTGCCGGAGCGGATCGTGTCGCGCGCCGCGCTGACCGGGGTCTCGAACAGGGCGCGTCGACCCTGGGGGTCGAGGGACCGCCGGCGGCCGGGGCGCTTGGCGTCGGCAGGCGACGGATCGTCGGCGGTCATCTGCGCCCGTTTCGGCCGAGCAGCTGGGCGGCGAGCTCGCGGTAGGCGATGGCCGAGCGAGATGACGGGGCGTGGGTGATGATCGAGCGGCCCTTGGCCGGGGCCTCCGCAACCTTCACCGACTTGGGCACGAAGGGCTCCAGGACCTTCACGCCGT
>JAOBWM010000140.1 GCA_025463365.1 Acidimicrobiales bacterium | reverse complement strand
CTTCCGATCTGACAGTGACGGCCGTCATACCCCCCACCGGAATGACACCGGTGTGACGAGTGTTGGGAAACCTTGCGATGAGAGATTCAGTTGGTCAGTACCTCCACGAGATCGGTGCGGTGTCGCTGCTCGACGCGGCAAAGGAGCGAGAGCTCTCGCAGATCATCGAACGTGGCCGTGAATCGCAGAACCGGCTCAACGCCGGCGAGCGGGGCGTCGAGCTCAAGCGGGCGGTCCGGGCGGCCGCCGTCGCCAAGGATCACTTCATCCGGGCCAACCTCCGGCTCGTGGTGAGCATCGCCCGGCGTTACCCCCTCCCGGCCGGGATGGATCTCCTGGACCTCGTCCAGGAGGGCAATCTCGGTCTCGAGCATGCGGTCGACAAGTTCGATTGGCGCAAGGGCTTCAAGTTCTCCACCTACGCCACGTTCTGGATCCGCCAGGCGATCGGTCGAGCCCTCGACCAGAAGGCGAGCCTCGTCCGGCTCCCGGGTGATCGCTCGGCCAGCTTGCGCGCCGCGTTGCGCCAGGTGTCGGGCGATGGCGACGAGCTCGACGACGAGCACGCCCGCCTGCACCGCCTCGCCACCCCGACCTCCCTCGACCGGGTGGTCGGAGACGACGACGGATCGGAACTGGTCGACCTCCTGGCCGACGACAACCCCGGCCCCGAGGAGCTCACCCTCGCCAACGAGGAGGACCGGATGGTCACCGGGCTCCTCGACGTGCTCGACGGTCGGGCCCGGTTCGCCGTGGAGCAGCGCTTCGGCCTGCACGACGGCCGCAAGCGGTCCTACCGCGAGGTCGGCGAGGAGCTGGGCGTCACCGCCGAGGCCGCCCGCCGCATGGTCAAGCGGGCCGTGAACGCGGTCCGCACCGAAGCTGCGGCTCGCAGCGACGCGGCCTGATCGGCGCGGCCGCGGTATCCGCTTTGCGCTGGACACCGCTGTCGACCACGCTTTTCCCGTGAACGCCTCCGCTTCGTCCTGGTCGCCGCGCTCGTGGCGCGAGTTCCCTGCCGGCCAGCAGCCCGATTGGCCCGACGAAGGCGCCTTCGAGGCGGTGCTCAAGCAGATGTCCACCATGCCGCCGCTGGTCTTCGCCGGCGAGGCACGGGCCCTCACCCAGACCCTCGGCCAGGTCGCCGAGGGCGAGGCGTTCCTGCTCCAAGCGGGTGACTGCGCCGAGTCCTTCGATGCCTTCGGCGCCGACGCCATCCGCGACAAGTTGAAGGTCATCCTCCAGATGGCCGTGGTGCTGACCTACTCGTCGGGCGTCCCGACGGTGAAGGTCGGCCGCATCGCCGGCCAGTTCGCCAAGCCCCGCTCCTCGCCCACCGAGACCATCGGCGAGCTCACGCTCCCGTCGTTCCGTGGCCACCTCGTCAACGACATCATGCCCACCGCCGCGGCCCGGGTCCCCGACCCGAACCGGCTCCTGCAGGCGTACCACCAGTCGACGTCGACGCTGAACCTGCTGCGGGCCTTCACCAAGGGCGGCTACGCCGACCTGCACCAGGTCCACACGTGGAACCAGGAGTTCGTCGCATCGAGCAACGAGGGCCAACGCTACGAGCGCGTGGCCGACGAGATCGACCGCGCCTTGCGCTTCATGAAGGCGTGCGGCGTCGACACCGCCACCCAGCCGAATCTCCACGAGGTCGACTTCTACACGTCGCACGAGGCGCTCGTGCTCGGCTACGAGGAAGCCCTCACGCGGCAGGACTCGCTCACGGGCGACTGGTACGACTGCTCGGCCCACATGATCTGGATCGGCGAGCGCACCCGTGAGATCGACGGGGCCCACATCGAGTTCTTCTCGGGTGTGCGCAATCCGATCGGGTGCAAGCTCGGCCCGACCGCCACCGCCGAGGAGGCGGTCGAGCTCTGCGAGCGGCTGAACCCGGAACGGATCCCCGGCCGGCTCACGTTCATCACCCGCATGGGTGCGGACAAGGTCGAAGCCGCCCTCCCGGCGCTGCTCGCCGGCGTCCGCGATGCCGGCCACCCCGTGGTCTGGGCCTGTGACCCCATGCACGGCAACACCATCACTGCGACCGGAGGGCAGAAGACCCGCCGCTTCGACGACATCCTCGCCGAGATCGCTGGCTTCTTCTCGGCCCACGATGCCGAGGGCACCTGGCCTGGCGGCGTGCACGTCGAGCTCACCGGCGACGACGTCACCGAGTGCCTCGGTGGCGCCGAAGCCATCCTCGACGCCGATCTCGGCTCCCGCTACGAGACCATGTGCGATCCCCGCCTGAACGGCCGCCAGTCCATCGACCTCGCCTTCGCGGTGGCCGAGCTCCTGCGCGACTGAGCGGGCCAAGCCGCGGGCGTCGCGTGGCGTGACCCCTGACCAGCGCGCCATTCAGGTCTGATTGTTGACCAGGTGGGTCTGGATTTGGGATGGTAGAGGGGAATTCTTGACCTGCCTGGTCGGTTATCGACTGGGTCGTCCCCTATGGGAGAAGTCGCCATGCTCCAACGAGAGATCGACCCAGCGCAGGCTGCGGACATCGAGAAGTTCGATCGGGTGCTGGCCGGCTACCTCTCCGGTGAGATCGAGGAGGACGTGTTCCGCGTCTTCCGGCTGACCAACGGCATCTACGGGCAGCGCCAGGGCGGCACCAACCAGATGCTCCGGGTGAAGATCCCCTACGGCGGCGTGACCCCTGAGCAGCTCGACCAGTTCGCCTACATCGCGGACGAGTTCTCCCGTGGCTGGGGCCACATCACCACCCGCCAGAACGTGCAGCTGCACTTCGTGCAGCTCGAGCGGGTGCCTGACGCCATGCGGGCCCTGGCCTCGGTCGGCCTGACCACCCGTGAGGCATGCGGCGACACCGTCCGCAACGTGATGGGCTGCCACCTCGCCGGCGCCTGCCCCCACGAGCACCTCGACATCTCGGCGTGGGCCGATGCGACCTACCGCCACTTCGTGCGCAACCCGCTGGGCCAGCGCCTCCCCCGCAAGTTCAAGATCAACTTCTCGGGCTGCGAGACCGACTGCGGCCAGGCGATGTTCAACGACGTCGGCGTGGTCGCCACCACTCGGGTGTTCGAAGACGGCAGCAGCGAGGCCGGCTTCAAGGTGTTCGTGGCCGGTGGCCTCGGCGCCAACCCCTTCCCGGCGCTCGCCCTCGAGGACTTCACCGCCCGCGAGGACCTGCTGCCCACGATCGAAGCGGTGCTGCGGGTCTTCAACGCCGCCGGCAACCGCGACAACAAGCTTCGCGCCCGCATGAAGTGGGTCGTCCAGACCCTGGGTTGGGAGGAGACGCAGCGCCGGATCCTCAAGGAGCGCAAGTTCCTCATCGCCTCGTCCACCTGGCCCGGCGGCATCCCCGCCGAGGTCGAGAAGGCGGGCGACGCCCCCGCCGGCGTGCAGGTCGGGGTCTCCCCCACCGCCATCGGCCAGGGCACCCCGGTGACCCTGCGCTCCAACGTCCCCTACGAGCGCTGGGCCGAGGGCAACGTGGTGCGCGGCGCGGCCAAGGGCACCGTGTCCGCCATCGCCTGGTCGAAGCTCGGCGACGTCACCTCGGCGCAGTTCCGGGCCCTCGCCTCCATCCAGCGGGAGTTCGGTGCCACGGTGCGCCTCACTCCCCGCCAGAACCTGGCGTTCCGCGACCTCACCGAGGAGCAGCTGCCCAAGCTGTTCGCCCGCCTCGAGGCGATCGGCATGGCCCAGCCCGGCGCCGAGCTGTCCCGCGACGTCGTGGCCTGCCCCGGCGCCGACACCTGCAACCTGGCCGTCACCCAGTCCCGCGGCCTGGCCGACGCCATCGGCGCCCGCCTCGAGGAGGAGGGCCTGGCCGAGGTCGGCGGCATCCGGACCAACATCTCCGGCTGCACCAACTCCTGCGGCCAGCACCACATCGCCGACATCGGGTTCTCCGGCGCCGAGCGCCGAGCCCACGGCAAGTCCGCCCCCGGCTACACGATGCTGCTCGGCGGCTACGTCGGGCAGACCCAGGTCCACTTCGGTGAACGGGCGCTCCGCCTCCCGGCCAAGGCCGCTCCCGAGGCCGCCGTCCGCGTCGTGCGGCGGTTCAACGAAGAACGGGAAGTCGGCGAGACCTTCCGGGGTTGGATGGACCGGTCGGGCGGCGTGAAGGCGATCGCCGAGGACCTGAAGGACCTCGACGTCTTCCCGGAGCCTGAAGAGGCCCCCGACTTCTATGTCGACTTCGGCGAGACCGGCCCGTACGTGGCCGAGACCGGCGAGTCCGAATGCGCCACCTGACATCGGCGCAATCGCACCACCCCATCCCTACGTCCATCGCAGCCAGTTCGCGGAGCACCACCTGATGGCCATCACCGAATCCAGGATCACGAGCCTCACCGCCGCCTCGGGCGCCCGGCTGTCGCTCGCCGACTCCCCCCATCCCGACTTCACCGATGCCGAGCTGGCGGAGCTCAACGCCGAGTTCGAGCGGCTGCCGGCGTCGAAGGTCATCCAGTGGGCCGTCGACAACTTCGCCCCCCACCTGGCCATGACCGCCTCGATGACCGACGCCGTCCTCATCGACCTCGCCACCAAGGTGTACCCGGCCATCGAGGTCGTCTTCATCGACACCGGGTACCACTTCCCCGAGACGCTGGCCACGGTCGAGGAGGTCCGCCGCCACTACGGGCTGAACCTGCGGATGATGACCGTCGCCCGCCAATCCGAGGAGCTGTGGCAGGCCGATCCCGAGAACTGCTGCTCGGCGGTGAAGGTCGGCCAGCTCGATCGTGCCCTCGCCGGCAAGGAAGCGTGGATGAGCGGCCTGCGCCGCGGCGAAGCCGACACCCGGGCGGCGGCGCCGATCGTGTCGCGCGATCTGCGCGGCCTGGTGAAGATCAACCCGATCGCCACATGGAGCGCAGCCGACGTCGACGCCTACATCGCCGACCACGACATCATCGTGAACCCCCTCACCCTGCAGGGCTATCCGTCGATCGGCTGCATGCCGTGCACGAGCCCCGTCGCCGAGGGCGAGGACGCCCGCGCCGGCCGCTGGCGCGGCAAGGACAAGACGGAGTGCGGCCTCCACATCGCCTGATCCTCCGGCACGATCCGATCGCCTGACCCACGGGTCAAGTGAGCGATAGGGTCCCGCACCGACCCCACGGAAGGTGCGCTCCATGACCGAGATCCACGGCGACTGCCACGCCGACTTCGAAGCGGTTCGCACCGCGTTCGCCGCCAACTTCGACGAAGGCAACGAGGTCGGCGCCAGCGTCGCCGTGACGCTGCACGGCGAGCCGGTGGTCGACCTCTGGGCGGGCGACGCCGACGCGAACGGCACGCCGTGGGACAGGGATTCGATCGTGAACGTCTGGTCGACCACCAAGACCATGTCGGCCATCTGCATGCTGATCCTGGCCGACCGCGGTGAGCTCGACATCGAGGCGCCGGTCGCTGACTACTGGCCCGAGTTCAAGGCCAACGGCAAGGAGCGCGTCACCGTCGGTCACGTCCTGGGCCACACCGCGGGGGTCCCCGGCTGGAACCCCGCCATCGCCCCGACGGACATCTACGACTGGGACCCCACGGTGGCGAACCTGGCCGCCCAGGCGCCGTGGTGGGAGCCGGGCACGAAGTCGGGCTACCACGCCATCACCCAGGGGTTCCTCGAAGGCGAGATCGTGCGGCGGATCACCGGTCGCACGATCGGCACGTTCTTCCGCGAGGAGGTCGCCGAGCCGCTCGGTGCCGACTTCCACATCGGGCTCCCCGAATCCGAGGAGCCCCGCGTGGCCCACCTGTTCGCACCCGAGGCCGGGATCTCCCAGCTTGAGGGCATCGACATGGAGTCGATCGCGGTGCGGGCGCTCGTCAGCTGCCCGCTGACCGGGGACGAGCCCAACACACGTGAGTGGCGGGCTTCGGAGATCCCCGCAGCCGGCGGCACCGGCAACGCCCGATCGGTGGCACGGGTCCACTCGGTGATCGCCAACGGTGGCAAGGTCGACGGCGTCGAGCTCCTGTCCCCCGAGGGCATCGATCGGATCTTCGTCGAGCGCTGCCACGACACCGACCTGGTGCTGGGCATGAAGATGCGCCTCGGCACCGGGTTCGGCCTGATGAACGAGAACATCCCGCTCAGCCCCAACCCGCGCTCGTGCTTCTGGGGCGGCTGGGGTGGGTCGATCGCGGTCATCGACATCGACGCCGGCATCTCGGTCGCCTACGTCATGAACCGCATGGCCAACGGCCTCGTCGGCGATACCCGCGGGGCGTTCATCGCCCTCGCCGCCGTCGGCGCCGCCAACGCCCTCCGCTGACCACGCGGGCCGCGGTCAGCAGGCCTGAGGTCAGCGCTTCTGGCTGACCGTGAGGCCGTCGGCCAGGGCAAGCAGGACGGTCATCACGCGCTCGTCGTCGCGGGCTCGGTCGTTGTAGGCGCGCAGAGCCACGGTGGCGTCGGACGTGTCGCCGGGGTCGACCACGTTGCCCGACCACAGCGTGTTGTCGGCCACGATCCACCCGCCGGGACGCAACCGAGGCACGAGCTCCTCGTAGTAGGAGAGGTACCCGGGCTTGTCGGCGTCGATGAACGCGAGGTCGATCACCGCATCGGTGGGGAGCGCCCGCAAGGTCTCGATCGCCGGGGCGATGCTCAGCTCGATCCGATCGGCCACGCCCGCTTCCGCCCAGGCATCCCGCGCGATCGCGGTCCACTCTTCGCTCACGTCGCAGCAGTGCAACCGGCCGCCGGGCGCCAGGCCTCGGGCGACGCACAGCGCCGATGTGCCCGTGAACGTGCCGACCTCGACCGCCTGGGTGACGCCGGCGAAGCGCGTGAGCATCGTGAGGAACGCCGATTGATCGGGGCCGATCTGCATGCCGGCCGGCCCACCTAGAGCGACCGTCCGTTCGGTGAGCCTGGCCAGGACCGGGTCGACGGGGTCCGAGTGGTCGATCACGTAGGCAGCGAGGCGCTCGTCGAGCAGGAACGAGCGAGGGCTCACTGCTGGTAGCCCTCCACGACGCGCTCGTCGCGGACGTCGGAGGTGTCGGGCTGGTCGTACTGGCGGCGGGCCCGACGCTGGCGGAGCAGGTCCCAGCACTGGTCGAGTGTGACCTCGATGTGCGTGAGCCGGTCCGGATCCGGATCGTCACCGGAGCGGATCTCGTGCTCCTCCTCCACCAACTTGTGGATCGTGGTGATCAACTGCTCGTCGGCCATGACGGTCTCCTCGTCGCTGTCGGGGTTGGTCGAACCGTATCGGGATGCGCCGGGGACATGTTCGGTGGCGGGCTCCGCCGGTTGACGCGCGCGGCCTGGTCGTGAACGATGACGGTCGTGCGTGTTACGGCCGTCGAAGTTCCGACCAGGGTGCTCGTCTTCGGCATGGCCCGGCCCGACGGGTCGATCTCGGCGGCCGAGCTCTACGACGTCGCCGCCGCCTGCGGCCAGTCGGACGAGCAGGTCCGGTCGTGCCTGCGGCGCCTGGCCGCCGAAGGACTGGTGGTGCGCGAGGGCAACGGCCGCCAGGCCATCTTCCGCACCACCCCGGCCGGCGACGTGCTGCGGCTCGGTTCGCTGGAACGGCACGAGCTGGCCTACCGCCAGGACCGCAAGGGCCAAGGCTGGGACGGTCGCTGGCACCTCGCCGCCTTCGCCATCCCCGAGAACCGGCGGGCCGCGCGAGATCGGCTCCGCGACCACCTGATCGACGTTGGCGGCGCGGTCGTGAACAACGGGCTGTACGTGTCGCCCCGCCCCTGGGAGGACGAGGTCCGGCGCATCGCCGAGAAGCTGGAGGTGACCGACCACCTCACCCTGGCCGGCACCGATGACCTCGAGGTGGGCGGCACCCGAGCGGCGCGGGACCTGGCCCGGATCCTCTGGCCGGTCGACGAGCTCGCGGCGTCCTACACGCGCTTCGTGGGCGAGCACGAGCACGTCGTGCCGATCCTCGAGCGCCTGCGGGAGCACCACGACCGCATCTCGGACCGGGACTTCCTGCCTGGCGCGCTCGCCATGGTGGTGGCCTTCCAACAGGTGTTCATCCGCGATCCCCTGCTGCCACCGGAACTGCTCCCCCGACCCTGGCCAGGCCGAGCGGCGCGCGAGCTGCTGCTCACGAGCCGCCGCCTGGCCCTGCGCCTGCGCGAAGAGCACGAGCGGCCGTCGTTGTTCGCCGCCTTCGACCACCTGGTGGACCAGACCACGTCCTGACGACCGCGTCGTCCGACCGATTCTCCGAGGAGTCCCACGTGAAGTTCGGCATCTTCTACGAGCACCAGCTCCCCCGTCCCTGGGGCGCCGACAGCGAGTACCAGCTCCTGCAGGACGCCCTCGATCAGGTGGAGCTGGCCGACACGCTCGGCTTCGACCACGTGTGGGAGGTCGAGCACCACTTCCTCGAGGAGTACAGCCACTCCTCGGCCCCCGAGGTGTTCCTCGCCGCGGCCAGCCAGCGCACCAAGCGGATCCGGCTGGGGCACGGGATCGTGCAGCTCCCGATGGAGTTCAACCCGACGGCTCGAACCGCGGAACGGATCGCCACCCTCGATCTCGTGAGCAACGGCCGGGTCGACTTCGGCACGGGCGAGTCGTCGTCCGCCGCGGAGCTCGACGGGTTCGGGGTCGAACGCTCGACCAAGCGCGAGCAGTGGCACGAGGCGCTCGACGCGGTCACCCGGATGTTCGTTGAGGAGCCCTTCGCGGGGTACGACGGCGACTTCTTGCAGATGCCGCCCCGCAACGTCGTGCCCAAGCCCCGCCAGAAGCCGCACCCGCCGCTGTGGGTCGCGTGCAGCCGCAAGGAGACCATCCACCTCGCCGCCACCAAGGGCATCGGCGCCCTCTCGTTCAGCTTCATCAACCCCGACGAGGCCAAGCACTGGGTGTCGGACTACTACGACACGCTCGCCAGCGAGGAGTGCGTGCCGGGCGGGTTCGCGGTGAACCCGAACCTGGCGATCGTGCTGCCGTTCATGTGCCACGAGGACGAGGAGACCGCCATCGAGCGCGGCCTCGACGGCGGGCACTTCTTCGGGTACTCGCTGCTGCACTACTACGCGTTCGGCAACCACAAGCCCGGGGTCACCGACGTGTGGGCCGAGTTCCAGCAGAACCGATCGCTCTTCGGCTTCGACCGAGGCGTGGCGGCCACCACCGGCTCGCACCTCGGCGCCACCATCGAGCAGAACGGCATCGGTTCGCTGCGCGGCGCGGTCGGGACCCCGGCGCAGATCCGTGACCTGATGGCGGCCTACGAGGACATCGGCGTGGACCAGGTGATCTTCGTGGCCCAGGCCGGCAACAACCAGCACGCCCACATCTGCGAGGCGCTCGAGCTGTTCGCCCGGGACGTCATGCCCGAGTTCGCCGAGCGCGACCCAGCCCACGTGGCGGCCAAGCACGACCGCCTCGCGCCCGCCATCGAAGCCGCCCTGGCCCGCCGGGAGCCGGCCCGCACCGCCGACCCCGACTACTCCTTCCCCGCCGTCCCCAAGGCCTAGCGGCCACCCAGGACGGCGGGCGGTGCCCCGGATCGCCCCCCGCCGGAGCCCAGACCCCCTGACCGTTCTTGTGTTCGAACGTCGCCTCAGGACCGACGGTTGCACACAAGAAGCGCCCCGCCATCGGTTCTTGTGTGCAATCGGCGGGTCATGGCCGACGGTTGCACACAAGAAGCGAACGACGGGATCGAACGACGGGATCGAACGACGGGGATCGAACGATCGCGCTTCGGCGGGGCTTGCGACATCGGCCGAGCGGCACGCGACGCACGTCGCTCGCCCGTTCGGGGTAGACCCCGGCGATGGCCACGCCCATCGAGGACTACGCGCTGCTGTCGGACACCGAGTCTGCGGCCCTCGTCGGGCGGGACGGATCCATCGACTGGCTCACGTTCCCCCGCTTCGATTCGGCCGCATGCTTCGCCGCGCTCCTCGGCACGCCCGACCACGGTCGCTGGATGCTCGCTCCCGCTGGCGACGTCACCAAGGTCGAGCGGCGCTACCGCGAGGGCACGTTGGTGCTCGAGACGACGTTCACCACGCCCGAGGGCGTCGTCGAGCTGATCGACTGCATGCCCATCCGTGGTGAAGGTCGCTTGGACGTGGTTCGACTCGTGCGGGGCATCAGCGGCCGGGTCCCGATGCGCATGCACCTCACCGCCCGCATGGACTACGGCTCGATCATCCCCTGGGTCCGGCGCATGGACGGCGCCCTGCGCATGGTGGCCGGGCCCGACGCCCTGGTACTGACGACCACGGCCGACCACCACCCCGATGGCTTCTCGACCGTCGCCGAGTTCACCGTCGGCGCCGGCGACGAGGTCCCGTTCGACCTGGCGTGGAGCCCATCGCACCTCGAGCCGCCGATCGCATTCGAGGTGGTCGACTCGATCGAGCGGACGACGTCGTACTGGAAGGAGTGGACCGGCCGCTGCCGCTCGTTCCCGCCCTACGACGAGCTGATCCAGAGCTCCCTCACCATCTTGAAGGGGCTCACCTACGCCCCGACCGGAGGGATCGTGGCCGCGGCGACGACCTCGCTTCCCGAGTCCGTCGGCGGCAGCCGGAACTGGGACTACCGGTACTGCTGGCTGCGCGACGCCACGTTCACGCTGACATCGCTGTTGGATGCCGGGTACACCGAAGAGGCGTCGGCCTGGCGGGACTGGCTGCTGCGGGCGGTGGCGGGTCGAGCCGAGGACGCGCAGATCATGTACGGCCCAGCCGGCGAGCATCGCCTGACCGAGGTCGAGCTGCCGTGGCTGCCGGGATATGAGGCTTCGGTCCCCGTGCGCGTCGGGAACGGGGCCCACCAGCAGTTCCAGCTGGACGTCTACGGCGAGGTCCTCGACGCCTTCGTCCAAGGTGAGTGGGCCCTCGGGATGGGCGCGGCCGATGCGTGGAACGTCGGACGGACGCTCGTGGATGTCGTCGTGCGGCGCTGGAGCGAACCCGACGACGGCATCTGGGAGATGCGTGGCGGCCGCCGCCACTTCACCCACTCGAAGGTGATGGCGTGGGTCGCGCTCGACCGTGCCGTGCGGATCGCCGAGCGCCTCCCCGACACGCCCGTCGGATCGCTCGATGTGTGGCGCGCCACCCGAGACGAGATCCATGCCGAGGTCCTGGCCCGCGGCGTGGACCACCGCGGTGTCTTCGTGCAGGAGCTGGACGGGACGGCGCTGGACGCGAGCCTGCTCATGGTGCCGCTGGTCGGCTTCCTCCCCGCGGACGACGAGCGCGTCGTGGCCACGGTCGCCGCCATCCGAGATGAGCTCCTCCACGACGGGTTCGTGCACCGCTACGACACGGCCGAGACCGATGACGGCGTCGGCGGCAAGGAGGGCACCTTCTTGATGTGCACCCTCTGGCTCGCCGATGTCCTGCTGCTCCAAGGCAACGTCGACGAGGCACGGGACATCTTCGAGCGGGTCGCCGCCCTTCGCAACGACGTCGGCCTCCTGTCGGAGATGTACGACCCGACCGCCGAACGATTGCTCGGCAACTTCCCCCAGGCCTTCTCCCACACGGCCCTCGTGTCCACCGCCATGGCCCTCAGCCGTCACCTGTCCGGCGAGGATGACACTCCCTGGCACCGCGGCTGACCCGACCCGGATCAGTCGCTCCCGTGCGGGCAGCCCCGTGCCCGGCGTCGATACATCGGCTACCGATACAAGGTCCACCAGCACCTTGTTGTGGAAACCGACCTGGGGCGACGGTTCGCACAACAAGTTCCCCGGGGGTATGGGCCGGGTCGCGCGGGTCGCGCGGGTCGCGCGGGTCGCGCGGGTCGCGCGGGTCGCGCGGGTCGCGTCGGTTGCGCCGGCCGGGTCGGCTGGGTCGCGGCGGGCCAGGGCGCTCAGGCGAGCTTGTCGACGAACTTCTCGAGCTGGCGGAGGTTGCGGCACTCGAAGACGCCGTCGCAGTGGACGCCGTAGTCGCCGACGATGGAGTCGCCCGTGTCCCAGTAGCTCTTGGGCTCGGGGTTGAGCCAGTAGACGTGGCGGGCCTTGTGCTCGATCTCCTTGATGACCCAGCTCTGCGAGGCGTGGTAGTTGTTCCGCGCGTCGCCGAGGATGATCACGGTGGTCTTGGGCCCGATCTCCTTGCCCCACTTCTCGTGGAACACCTCGAAGGCGTGGCCGTAGTCGGAGTGGCCGTCGACCCAGACCACGTCGGCTTCGGTGTTGACCCGGTGCACGGCCTCGGTGACGTCCTCGACGCCCTCGAAGTACGACGTGACCTCGTCGATGCCGTCGATGAACACGAACGAGCGCACCTTGGAGAACTGCCCGCTGATCGCGTAGACGAGCATGAGCGTGAAGCGGGCGAAGGCGGCCACCGAGCCGGAGATGTCGGCGACGACGAAGATCTCGGGCTTGTGCGGGCGGGGGTGGCGGAACTTGGGCTCGGCCGGCACGCCGCCGTAGGAGAGCGACGCCCGCACGGTGCGGCGGAAGTCGAGTGGGCCCTTGCGGTTGTGGCGGCGCTTGCGAGCCAGCCGGACGGCGAGCCGACGGGTGAGCGGGATGAGCGCCTTGCGGAGCCCGACCATCTCCTCGCGTGACGCGTGCATGAAGTCGACGTCTTCGGGGAGCGGCTTGCGGAGCGTCTTGGCCATGGCCTCGACGCCACGGTCGGCAACGAGACGGCGGCGGATCTCAGCCTCGATCTCCTTCTTCAGCGCCTCGATGCGGTGTTCGTACTCGTCGCGCTCGAGCCGCTCCTCCAAGGGAGAGAGCTGCTCGCCGGCCTCGTCGGCCTTCTCGCGGCGCTGGTCCATCATCTTCTCGAGCAAGCCGTCGAGATCGAGGTTCCGCAGGGTGCGGTACAGGTAGTACGTACCGCCGACGGGCCGACCCGGCTCCATGCCGGCGAAGCGCTTCACCGACTGGCGGGCGATGGCGCGCATCAGTGCCTCGTCGCCCTTCATCATCGCTTGGTAGAGGAGCTGCTGGAGCTCCTCGGGGGTCAGCGCATCGCCCCCGCCGGACCCGGACTGGCCTTGGCCTTCGTCGCCGGCACCCTCGCGACCTTCGTCGTCGAGCAGGTCGGCGAGATCGGAGTCGAGCGTGTCGTCGTCGATGCCGTACTTCGAGCCGCGGAGCGAGAAGTAGACCTCGAACACCGTCTCGAACGATCGCCAGTGGGCGTTGTTCTTGACGAGCGTGGCCGCCAGCGCGTACTTGAACGCCTCGCGATCCTCGATCGGGATGTGGCGGATCGCCTGCATGGCGTCGAGGTTCTCGGTGAGGCTGACGGGAAGGCCGGCCTCACGCAGCTCCGCGATGAACCCGTTGAGGAGGTCGAGGATCGGCTCCCCGGCCAGCTCGGCCGGTCCGGCGGTGTCGGTCACGACTCCGGCTCCTACTTCGGGCCCGGGGCGAACGCCTTCATGCCCTGCTTGTCCGCAGCGAACTCGCGCACCGCCTTGGCGATGTCGGTCTGGTACTTCAGCAAGATGTTGGCGGTGCTCGACGCCGTCTCGGCATCGACCTGCTCGACACCGAGCAGCATGAGGGTGTTGGCCCAGTCGAGGGTCTCCGAGACCGACGGCGCCTTCTTGAGCTCGAGCTGACGGATCGAGCGCACGATGCGGGCGACCTGGTCGGCGAGGTTGTCGGTGATGTCGGGGACCTTGGTGAGCACGATCTCCTTCTCGCGCTCCATGTCGGGGTAGTCGACGTGGAGGAAGAGGCAGCGGCGCTTCAAGGCCTCGGAGAGCTCACGGGTGTTGTTCGACGTGAGGAAGACGAGCGGGATCTGCTTGGCCTCGATCGTGCCGAGCTCGGGGATCGACACCTGGTAGTCGGAGAGGATCTCGAGCAGCAGGGCCTCGGTCTCCACCTCGACCCGGTCGACCTCGTCGATCAGCAGGACGACGGGATCATCGGAGCGGATGGCCTCGAGCAGCGGACGTTCGAGGAGGAACTCGTCGGAGAAGAGGTCATCCTCCACCGCGTTCCACGAGTCGCCCTCGCCGCCTGTGGCCTGGATCCGCAGGAGCTGCTTCTTGTAGTTCCACTCGTAGAGCGCCTTGGCCTCGTCGAGCCCCTCGTAGCACTGGAGCCGGATGAGCCGGGCCCCGGTCATCTCGGCGACGGACTTGGCCAGCTGCGTCTTGCCGGTGCCGGCCGGTCCCTCGACGAGGATCGGCTTCTGCAGCCGATCGGCGAGGTACACGATGCCGGCGATGCCTTCGTCAGCCAGGTAATCGACCTTGCGGAGTCCCTCGCGGACCTCCTGCACGGAATCGAATCGGGGGTCGGTCATCCGCGCAGGCTACCGCTGCACTTGACCGTCCGGTCAATCAGTTGGCGCGGTCGTCGGACACCGCCTCGGCGACCTGGCGGGCACCACCCGAAGGGTCTAGCCCCCTCGCCGATCGGGCAGAGGTGAGGTCATGCTCGTACGCCGAATCGCTCGCCCGATGCTCGCCTCCGTGTTCATCAGCGGAGGAATCGACACCCTGCGCAACCCCGCCCCGCGGCTCGATGTCGCCGAACCGATCGTCGACCTCATCGCCGAGACGGCGCAGCCGGTTGCCCAGAAGGTCGCCGCCAGGGTCGAAGGGGTGACCGAGCGAGCCGTCGGCCGGGTGGGCGAGGCCGCGGGTGCCGCCGCCGCCAAGGCGGAGGGGGCGACCGTGACCGTCGACGAGCGGGTACCCGGCGACCGGGCCGGCGAGGTCGCCGGTGCCGCCGCCGGCAAGATCCACGACGCCGCGACCAAGGTGTCGTCGGTGGCGAGCGACGTGCACGCCGGCGTCCACGACGTCGCGACCGGCCGGCCGCTCCCGTTCGAGACGGCGACCTACGTCAAGGCCAACGCTGCCGTCCAGGTGGGTGCGGGCGTGCTGCTGGCACTCGGTCGGGCGCCTCGGATCGCCTCCACCGCGCTCGCGGCGACGCTCGTCCCGACGACCGTCGGCGGGCACCGCTTCTGGGAGTTCGAGGGCGACGCTCGCAAGTTCCACCAGATCCACTTCACGAAGAACGTCGCCCTGCTCGGCGGGCTGATCCTCGCCGCGGTCGACACCGAGGGTCGCCCCGGCCTGGCCTACCGAGCGAGTCACCTCGGCCACGAGGCGGGGCTGGCGGCCAAGGCCGCACAGGTGAACGTCGCGGTCGCAGGGAAGGCCGCCAAGGCCAACGCCAAGGCGGCCCAGCGACTGGCGCGGGCCAACGCCAAGGCCGCCGGGAAGGCGGCCAAGGCTTCCCGCGGGCGCTCGGGTAGGAAGGCCGCCAAGCGACGCCGGAAGGAGGCGACGCTCCTCGGTGCGGTGGCTGCCGCCCGTGGCGCCGAGCTGGGTCAGCTGGTCGCGGAGAAGGGCAGCGAGCTCGGTCGCGTGCTGGCGGACCGCGGCGCCGAGCTGTCCAAGGTCGCCCAGGCGAAGAGCCACGACCTCGCCGAAGCCATGCGCGACAGCGACCTGCCCGACATCGCAGTCGCCCGCGCCGCCGAGGTCTCGAAGGTCGCCCAGGCGAAGGGCCACGACCTCGCCGAAGCCATGCGCGACAGCGAGCTGCCCGACGTCGCCGTGGCCCGCGCCGCCGAGCTGACGAAGGTCGCACGGCGCAAGGGTCGCAAGTTCGCCAAGGCCGCCCGCGAGAGCGACGCGGCCAACGCCGCGGCCGCCCGGGCGCTGCAGCTGTCGAAGCAGGCCCAGGCGAAGGGCTCCGAGCTCGCGGCCCAGGCCCGCGAGCGCGACCTCCAGCACGCGGCTGTCGCCCGCTTCAACGAGGCGTCGGCCCGAGCCCACCACCTCGTGGCGAGCCGCTGATCACATCGACCTCAGCCCGCCGGTCGTCGCTCCCCACGGTTCCCCCGCTCAGCCGCGGGTCTGGCCCTCGCCGCGGACGACGTACTTCGCCGTGGTCAGCTCGCGCAGGCCCATCGGGCCGCGGGCGTGGAGCTTCTGGGTGCTGATGCCGATCTCAGCGCCGAACCCGAACTCCTCGCCGTCGACGAAGCGAGTGGACGCGTTCACGACCACCGCGGCGGCGTCGACCTCGTGCGTGAAGCGGTCGGCGGCGGCCAGCGAGCGGGTGACGATGGCCTCGCTGTGGCCGGACCCGTACCGGGCGATATGCGCGATGGCATCGTCGATCGAGTCGACCACGCCGACCGCCAGCTTGAGGTCGAGGAACTCATCGGCCCAGTCGGCCTCCGTGGCGAGGCCGACCTGCGGAAGGATGGCTCGCGCCGCGTCATCGCCCACGAGCTCCACACCCTCGAGCGCCCGCGCTGCTTCGGGGAGGAACTCCGAAGCCACCGAGCGGTGCACCAGGAGCGTCTCCGCGGCGTTGCACACCGACGGCCGCTGGGTCTTGGCATTCACGATGATCCGGCAAGCCATGTCGAGATCAGCGTCGACGTCGACGTACACGTGGCAGTTGCCGTCGCCGTCGATCACGTACGGGACCGTTGCGTTCTCGAGGATCGACGCGATGAGCGAGGGGCCGCCGCGTGGGATCAGGCAATCGATCGTGTCGCGCTGTTGCATGAACGCGACCGCCGCCTCGCGGCTCGTGTCCTCGACGAGCACGAGCGCGTCAGCCGGGAGGTCGGCCTTCACGTAGGCCTCGCGGAGCACCTGGGCGATGGCGATGTTGGAGCTGATGGCGCCCGACGAACCTCGGAGGAACGCGGCGTTGCCGCTCTTCAGGCACAGGCCGGCGGCATCCGACGTGACGTTCGGTCGGTTCTCGTAGATGATCGCCACGACGCCGAGGGGCACGCGCACGCGCGAGATCCGCAGGCCGTTGGGACGCACCCACCCGTCGAGCACCTCGCCCACCGGATCGGCGAGACCTGCGACCTGGCGCAGGCCGCCCGACATCGCCGCGACGCGCGCCTCGCTCAGGCGCAGCCGGTCGATCACGGTGGGAGACACGCCACCGGATTCGGCCCGACCGACATCCTCGGCGTTGGCGGCGAGCAGATCGGCGGTGCGGTCGACGAGCAGCCCGGCGGCCGCATGGAGCGCGTCGTCCTTCTGGGCCGTGGACGCCATGGCGAGCAACCGCGACGCGGCCTTGGCCCGGCGGCCGAGCTCGGGGATCGTGGGGGTCTCGGTCACCCCCGCAGGCTACCGGCGCCCTCCTCCCCCGGAAGGCGCCGGCGCTGCTGGACGTCAGACGCTGCCGTCGCCCTGTTGCCATCGGCCAGTGACGGCGAGGACGATGCCGGGCCGCTGGATGTTCACGAAGAGCGTGCGTCCGTCGGCCGAGAACGTCGGGCCGCCAGGGCCCTGCGTTGGACACGGGCTCGGCGTGTCGAACGGGTGCCGGACGAGGGCTCCGACCCCAGCCGGCGACGACGGCGGAGGGGCCCGGCGCCTGTCCAGCGACGCCGTAGGGTGAGCCGATGCCTGATGTCCGCTCGGCCACCGATGCCGACCTGCCCGCGGTCGGCCGGGCGCTGGCAGCCGCGTTCGACGGTGACCCGATCTGGGGATGGCTGGCACCCGACCCGACCCGGTGGTCGGTGCGGGCACCCGGGTGGTTCGAGGCTGACGCCACCGTCCAGCGGCATGGCCATGGCGAGGTCCTGGTGGACGACGAGGTCCGCGGTGCCGCGATCTGGTCGCCACCGAAGCGCTGGAAGCCAACCGTCGCGGAGACCGCCAAGGTCGTGCCGCAGTCGGTCCGGCTGTTCCGGTCCCGCACCGTCCGGGCGCTGCGCGTGCTCGCGGCGCTCGAGAAGATCCACCCCCGTGAGCCGCACTGGTACCTCGCCTTCATCGGCACCGATCCCCGCCACCAGGGCCACGGCATCGGCGGCCGCCTCATCTCGGCGATCACCGACCGGTGCGATGCCGAGGGCCTGCCGGCGTACCTCGAGTCCTCCAGGGAGTCGACCGTGCCCTTCTACCGGCGGCACGGCTTCGAGGTCACCGAACCCATCCGCCTCCTCGGCACCGGGCCCACCATGTACCCGATGTGGCGCGAACCGAAGGGCTGATCGTGGCCAACGAACCGCGCCAGCTGCAGCGATCCGTCAACGGGTTCATCGACGACGTCACCGAGGCGATGCGCGAGGTGATCGCCCGGTTGCCCGACATCGATGGGCGCCGGCTCGAGCAGGACGTCGCCACCGAGGCGTTCAACCTCGTGGCCGCCCTCATCGACGTGGACCAGAGCCACACCGACGACGAGCTGTGGGGCGTGATCTTCGCCTTCCACCGCTGGCTGCCCCACGAGCTCGGCATGGCGAAGGCCGACGATCTGCGCCGTACCAACCTGTTCGTGGGAAAGGCCGCCTGGCTCCAGCAGCCGTCGACCATGTTGCAGATCCTCACCGGCGCCGACCGCCGATTCGGCACGACCCACAGCCGGATCTACTACGACCGCGCCATGCACGTGGCCTTCACCGTGGCCGCGCTCGACGATGCGCCGTCGCGTGCCGAGCTGCAGGCCATCGACGACCTGCGGGCCCGCATGCTCGCCGAGCTGGGCGACCTGCCGGCCTCGCCGCTCACCCCAGGGGGGCCGCCCAACGCCGGCGAGTCGATCCCCGGCGCCGCGGCCGGCGGAGCGCCGGCGGCAGCCAAGGCCGGTCAGGGAGCCACCGCACCCAACCAGGACGAACTGCCCCCGGCCCGACCGATCGAGGAGCTGCTGGCCGAGCTCGACGACCTCGTGGGCCTCGAGAGCGTGAAGACGGAGGTGCGCCTCGTCACCAACCTGCTTCGGGTGCAGCAGCTGCGCGCCGAACGCAACCTGCCCACGTCACCACAGAGTCGCCACCTCGTGTTCACCGGCAACCCCGGCACCGGCAAGACCACCGTCGCCCGGCTGCTCGCCTCCATCTACCGATCGCTCGGCGTCGTGCACAAGGGCCAGCTCGTCGAGACCGATCGCTCCGGCATGGTGTCGGGCTACGTCGGCCAGACCGCGCTCAAGGTCATGGAGGTGGCCGATCGGGCCACCGGCGGCGTGCTCTTGATCGACGAGGCCTACGCCCTCGCCCGCGGGGGCGAGGGCGACTTCGGCCGCGAGGCGATCGACACGCTGGTCAAGGTGATCGAGGACCGGCGGGACCAGTTGGTGGTGATCGCTGCCGGCTATCCCGACGAGATGGCGGACTTCATCGCCGCCAACCCCGGCCTGGCATCGCGGTTCCCGAAGACGATCTTCTTCCCCGACTACACCGGCGACGAGCTGTGGAGCATCTTCGCCGGCCTCGGCGAGAAGGCCGGCTACCACCCCGATGCCGACGCCGAGAAGAAGGTGCGGGCCTGGTTCGACGCGGTCCCGCGTGACAAGGGGTTCGGCAACGGACGCCTCGCACGCAACCTCTTCGAGGACTCGGTCGCGCGCCAGGCGACCCGCATCGTGGCCATCTCCGATCCCACCGACGATCAGCTGACCGCCCTGGAAGCGGCCGACGTCGCCGACATCGGCCAAGGCCCGCGCCACTCCAACGCTGCCCCCACGACCCCGACGGCCGGCTGACGCCCAGGCCAACGCAAGCCCGGCAGTAGCGTCAGGCGCCATGAGGCAGCGGGTGACGGCGATCCTGGTGGCCCTCGCGCTCGTGGTGGGCGCCGCCTACCTCCGGTCGGTCCTGCACGATGACCAGGCCGACGGCAACGCCACGAACCACGGCAGCGGGACGCCCGTCGTCGCCTGCACCCCCGACCTCCAGCCCGTCTGCGACGCCCTGGCCGCCAAGGGTGCCATCGCCGCCCACACCCCGACGCTCGACCTCGATCGGGCCTCGGACCCTGCCGCCATCAAGGACCTCGACGGCTGGATCACCTGGGACCCCGCGCCCGGCATCGCCGACGCCGACGCGACCGATCGTGCCTGGGACCAGCCGCTCGTGATGGGCTCCGCACCCATGGTGCTGCTGGTCGCCGACAACGCGCGCCCTGCGAGCTGCCGAGCCAAGGTCACCTGGGGCTGCCTCGCCGGATCGGCTCCCACGGAGACCGCCATCGGGCTCGGCGATCCGCGAGCAGCCGAGGGGATCGTGCGCATCGCCCCGGTCGCGACCGAGCTGAGCACAGACCGCGACTACACGACGCTCAACTCGAACAAGCTGCAGGCCCTGCTCAGCGGGCCGCTCGTGGCCGTGGGCGAAGATGCGATGGCGCAGGGCACGGCCCTGATCACCCAGAACGGGTCGCTCGCCGGCGTGGTCGGGCCCAAGCTCCTGATGGATCGCCTCGCGAGCGGACCCCGAGCGGGCCGCGCCACCAGCGAGCCGGTGACGCCGAGGTTCGACGCCACGGTCGTGCTGGCGCCCCGCGCCGGCGGCGATGGCATCGGCAACCTCGGTGACTGCTCAGGGCGAGCCGCTGCCGATGCCGCGCTGCGTGGGGCCGGCGTCGAGCCGTGTACAGGCAAACTGGCGGCGGACGACCTGGCGGGATTCCTGTACCAAGTGCGCAAGAAGGTGGGATGACATGACTTCATCGGTGCGGTCGACGAGGCGAGGCGTGGTCGTCGGGCTGGCAGTGATGCTGCTGGCGGCGAGCTGCGCGTCAGGGTCCGGGAGCGACGGTGCCGGCTCGTCGGACCTCGGCGATCCAGGCGACTGCACCGTGATCGACATGGCCGTCTCCTCGGAGAAGGCCGACCTCCTCAACGCCCTGGCCAAGACGTTCAACGCGTCGTCCGAGGCCAAGATCGGCGACGGGTGCGTGTTCGTGCGCCCGTTCTCGAAGGCATCGGGCGGTGCAGCCCAGGCCCTGGCCGACGGCTGGCGCGGCGAGGGCGAGGGACCGCAGCCGGTGATCTGGTCGCCGGCCTCGTCGAGCTGGGGGAAGATCCTCGATCAGCGCCTGGCCGACTCGGGCCAGCCGGCCATGGCCTCGGACAAGCCGGTCTCGTTCCAGCTCACGCCGTTGGTGATCGCCATGCCCAAGCCCATGGCGCAGGCCCTCGGGTACCCGGACAAGCCGGTTGGCTGGGCCGACGTCGCCAAGCTCGCCACGTCCAAGGACGGATGGGCGGCCTACGGCCACCCCGAATGGGGCGCGTTCAAGCTCGGCAAGACGAACCCGAACTACTCGACCAGTGGCCTGTCGTCGCTCATCGGCCAGGCGTACGCCACCACGGGCAAGACCCGGGGCCTCACCTCCGAAGACCTGGACGATCCCAAGACCCAGGCCTTCGCCAGGCAGATCGAGTCCGCCGTGGTGCACTACGGCGACATCACCGGCACGTTCCTCCAGAACTGGTTCCGCACCGACCGCGAGGGAACGTCGCTCCTCTACGCGTCGGCCGTCGCCGTCGAGGAGAAGTCGGTCATCGATTACAACAAGGGCAACCCCGACGGCGTCCTCGAGCCGGGCGAGAAGCTCCGCACCCCCCGGATCCCGCTCGTGGCGATCTATCCCAAGGAGGGCACGGTCTACAGCGACAGTCCGCTGTACGTCCTCGACGCACCCTGGGTGAACAGCACCGAGCGCGCCGGCGCCGCGGCCTTCATCAAGGCGATCCAGCGCCCCGCCGCGCAGAAGCAGATCCTCACGTTCGGGTTCCGGCCGGGCAACCCCGACGTCGCCATCGGCTCGCCGATCTCGTCCAAGTACGGCGTCGACCCCGACCAGCCGTCGAAGCTCCTCCAGGTCCCCGACCCCAAGGTGATGCTGGACCTGTTGACGAAGTGGCGGGAGCAGCGCAAGGGCGCCCGAGTGCTGATCGTGCTCGACGTCTCGGGCTCGATGAAGGAGCCGGCCGACCCTGAGAACCCCGACGGCCCCACCAAGCTCGACCTGGCCAAGAAGGCCGCCGTGGAGTCGCTCGACGAGTTCAAGGGCGACGACGAGGTCGGCTTCCGGATCTTCACCACGAACCTCGGGCCGAACCAGGACCAGAACTTCCAGGATCTCCTGCCGATCCGCCCGATGTCGCAGAACCGTGAGCCGATGAAGTCGTCGATCCGCGATCAGTTCCCCCTCAACGCCACGCCGTTGTACCTGTCGACGCAGGACGCCTACCAGGACATGGTGAAGGGCTACGACCCGACGCGGATCAACGCGGTCGTGCTGCTCACCGATGGCGTCAACGACGACGACGACAACATCGCCGATGACCGCCAGCTGAGCACGCTGCTCAACACGCTCCGCAACGGAACCGAGGGCGAGACCGCGAAGCCGGTGCGGGTGTTCACGATCGCCTACGGCAAGGAGGCCGACCAGGACACCCTCCAGCGCATCGCGCAGGCCACCAACGCGGCCGCCTACGACGCGAGCAACCCCGAGACGATCACCAAGGTGTTCACCGCGGTGCTCTCGAACTTCTGACCTGGCGATCGGTGGCTCCGGACGACAGGCGTGCCAGGACCAGCAACTAGAAAGTACCGCGATGGCGTCGCTCAGCTTCCGGGATCGGTTCTACACACCGCCCGTCGCCCGCGCCGTCACCTCCCCCGGCGCCATCGTCGCCTTGGGCATCGGAGCCGCCATCGGGATCGTCGCCACGGCCCCGTTGAGCATCCCCTTGGCCGTGATCGGCGGGCTGGTCGGCGGTGCGGTGGGCTACGGCGGGCGGGTGGCGTTGGCCATCCCCAAGGCGGACGGCGACAAGATCGACCCCTTCGCCGTCAACGAGCCGTGGCGCCACGCCGTGATCGACGCCAAGGTCGCCGGCAAGCGGTTCAAGGAAGCCACCAGGAAGTTCCGGTCCGGACCCTTGCAGGAAAGCCTGGAGGCGGTCGGCGGCCGGCTCGATGACGCGGTGCAGGAATGTTGGCGGATCGCCAAGCAGGGCCAGCTCATCGCCGACGCCCGCAAGGCGATCAACGATCGGGAGATCCGGTGGGAGCTGGACCGCCAGACCTCGCAGGTGCCCGAAGGCAGTACGGCCAATCCCACCCAGGCCCGGACGATCGCGTCCCTCCAGTCCCAACTCGCCACCGCCGACCGCATGGACAAGCTCATCGCCTCCACCCGTGACGAGCTCGACCTCATCAATGCCCGCCTCGACGAGAGCGTCACCCAGGCGATCGAATTGTCGGTCTCCAACCGCTCCGAGGGGATCGACCCGCTCGGCGCCGACGTGGAGAGCATCGTCGACGATCTCGAGGCCCTCCGCCTGGCGTTGAACGACGTGGACCGGCCGACCGGTGCCACCCCGGGAACCGCACCGTCGGCGGCTCCGGCCACCGAGCCCCCGTCCACCCCTCGCACCCAGCCCGGCTCGTGACGCCACCGCCCCCACGGGGGGACGACGCGGTCGTCCACCAGCCACGCACGATCGTCCCCGGCGACCAAGCCGGCGCGCCGACCATCGTCCGACCGCGCACGATCCCCGCGCTCGGCCGCCCGTACCCGCTCCCCCCCATCCCACCGCTCGAGTCGTTCGCCGACCCCGCCTACCACCCGCCGACGGGTCAGGTGCCGGTGGCGCTCGATCCCGAGCTCTGGACGGTGGGCGACGACGCCGCGTCCACCGGCTCCACTCGAGCCGTCACTGCCTACGACGCCGACGAAGCCGTCCTCGAGCAGGCCGCATCGGCGGCGGCCGGCGCGGGCACGGTGGGCCGGGTCGAGCCAGCCCGCCTGCTGCGCAACAACGTGTTGGTCGCCACGGGAACCGCGCTGTCGCGCGCCACCGGCCTCGCTCGCACCATCCTGATCGGCACCTTCCTCGCGACGTCGCTGAAGGACGCGTACGTGCTCGGCAACAACACGCCGAACATCATCTACGAGCTGATCTTGGGCGGCGTGCTCACCGCCACGTTAGTGCCCCTCTTCACCGACGACCTCGAGAACGGCGACGGCGAGGCCACCTCCGCCGTCATCTCCTTCACGCTCGTGATCCTCGTCGCCATCACCGCGATCACCGCGCTGCTCAGCCCACTCCTGATGGCCCTGTACGCCACCGGGTCGCCACACGCCGAGCAGGCCGAGTTCCGGTCGGCCGGCATCCGGCTGGCAGTGCTGTTCGCACCGCAAGTCTTCTTCTACGGGTTGATGGCCCTGTGGTCGGCCGTGCTGAACGCGCGACACCGCTTCTTCGCCGCCGCGTGGGCGCCGATCCTCAACAACATCCTCGTCATCGGTGCCCTGGTGGCCACGTGGGTCTCGGTGGGGCACGCGCCTGGGGTCCGCGAGCTCCTGGACCGGCCCGGCACCCTGCTCATCTTGGGTCTCGGCACCTCGGCCGGCATCGCCGCCATGGCCTTGTCCCTCTATCCCGCCCTCCGGCGATCCGGGATGCGGTTCCGCTTCCGGTTCCAGCCCCGCCATCCCGCCGTGCGCCGAGCCGTGCGCCTGTCGGCCTGGACCTTCGGCTACGTGATCGCCAACCAGATCGCGGTGTCGGTGGTGAGCATCCTGGCCAAGCCAGCCTCAGGCAACGTCTACGACTACACGCTCGCCTTCCAGTTCTTCCAGCTGCCCCACGGGCTGCTGGCCGTGTCGGTGATGGTCACCTTCGAGCCATTGCTCGGCCGAGCCCAGGCCCGCGGCGATCGCAAGGGGTTCAACGATCAGGTCCTTCTCGGCTTCCGGCTCATCGGGCTGCTCGTGATCCCGGCCGCGGCTGGCTACCTGGCGCTTCCGAAGGGGCTCTCCTACGGGATCCACCCCCATCCCGACACCATGGTCGCGACGATCCTGCACATCGGCTCGATCGTGGCCGCGTTCGCCGTCGGCCTCCCTGGCTTCTCGTCCTACCTGTACTCGTTCCGGGCCTTCTACGCGATGAAGGACACCCGCACGCCCTTCCTGGTCAACTGCCTGGAGAACGCCCTCAACATCGCCGCCGCCATCGTGTTCGTGCGCTGGTGGGGTGTCGTCGGACTGGCCCTCGCCTACTCGCTGGCGTACAGCGTGGCGGCCGTGCTCGCGGTCTGGCTGCTGGCACGGAAGTCGCCGGGGTTCGACGTCCGCGGCCTCGTCGTCAGCTGGGCCAAGCTCCTCCTGGCGGCGATCACGATGGGCGGGTTCGTGTTCGGGTTCGCCGCCGTCATCGCGCCGACCACGAACCTCCTGCTGGCGCTCACCGTGGTCGTGACCATCCTCCTCGGTGCCGTCACCTACTTCGGCGCCATCTACGCGCTCGACGTTCCGGGGATCTCCGCCCTCATGGACCGGCTCCCTGGGTTCCGCAAGCGCCGACCCCCGGCGCCCACGGCCTGACCCTGGCGACGACTCCCGGCGCCGCGGATCGGGCCGACCTCGTGGCCTAGGGTGCCGCCATGATCAAAGTCTTCCGCCGCTTCTGGAAGTACCTCACCGCCGGGGCAAACCAGAAGTTCAACGAAAAGGCCGACCCGAAGATCCAGCTGGAGCAGGCGCTCACCGAGGCGCAGGACCAGCACCGCCGGCTCAAGGAGCACGCGGCCAACGTCATCGCCCAGCAGAAGCAGACCGAGCTACAGCTGAACCGCCAGCTCGAGCAGCTCGAACGGCTCAACGCCAACGCCCGCCAGGCCGTGAAGATGGCCGACAGCGCCGCCAAGAGCGGCGACGCCACCAAGGCAACCGAGTACACCCGCGCCGCGGAGACGATCGCCACCCAGCTGGTGTCGGTCGAGAAGCAGGTCGAGGACCTGAAGACGATGCACTACACCGCGACGCAGGCGTCCGATCAGGCCAAGGCGGCCGTGGCCCAGAACGGCCAGATGCTCCAGCAGAAGCTGGCCGAGCGCCAGAAGCTCCTGAGCCAGCTCGAGCAGGCGAAGATGCAAGAGCAGATGAACAAGGCGATGAGCTCGCTGTCGGAGACCGTCGGCGAGGACGTCCCGACCCTGAACGAGGTCCGCGACAAGATCGAGCAGCGCTACGCCAAGGCCCAGGGCATGAGCGAGCTCAGCGGCGATTCGGTGGAGACCCGCATGCTCGAGGTCGAGCAGGCATCCCAGAACATCGAGGCCCAGTCCCGGCTCGACGCCATCCGCTCCGAGCTCGGGATCGCCCCCGAGGTCGCCCCGGCCACGGCTCCCGCCGCCGCCGAACCGGCGACCTCGACGGCCACCGAGCCGCCGGCCGAGACCCCGCAGGCCTCGCCCGGCGCTTGATCAGGGAACGATGACGAGGTCGTCGCGGTGGACGACCTCATGGGGCATCGACTCGGGCAGGTCCGCTGTCCGCCGGCCCACCACCCCGGCCAGCGCCAGCGCGCCCAACCGGACCAACCCCTTGGCGAACACGATGCCGTCGGGGCCGACGATCTCGACGGCCTGATCGGCCTGGAACGCGCCCTCGACCCGGACCACGCCGGCGGGTAGCAGCGACACGTTGCGTTCGACGAGGGCCCGCCGCGCCCCATCGTCGACGACGATGCGGCCCGCGGTGTCGACGGCGAACGCGATCCACAGCTTCCGCGCTGCCATGCGCTGCGGCCGGGGGAGCACGACCGTTCCGACGCCCGGCCGGCCGGCCACGGCATCGGCCAGCACGCCGTCGCGGTGCGCGGCGGCGATCACGGCTCGGACGCCGGACCAGGAGGCCATCTTGGCTGCGGCGACCTTGGATGCCATGCCACCGCTCCCCCGAGCGCTCCCCGCCCCGCCGGCCACGCGTTCGAGCTCCGCTGTGATCTCCTGGACCTCCTCGATGAGCGATGCCTCGCCATCCAGGCGAGGGTCGGCGGTGAGCAGGCCGGGGGCGTCGGTGAGCAGGACGAGGAGGTCGGCGTGGACGAGGTGGGCCACCAGCGCGCTGAGCCGGTCGTTGTCGCCGAAGCGGATCTCGTCGTCGGCGATGGCGTCGTTCTCGTTGATCACGGGGATCACGCCGAGCTCCAGGAGCCGTTGGAGCGTTCCTCGCGCATGGAGGTACTGCTGGCGGATGCCGAAGTCGAGCGGTGCCAGCAACACCTGCCCAGCCACGAGGCCGTGGCGATCGAACCCGTCGTCCCAGACCCGCATGAGCCGGCTCTGCCCGATGGCGGAGACAGCCTGCAGCGTGACGGCGTCGGTCGGCCGCCGGTCACCACCGAGGCCGATGGCCGGAAGCCCGGCCGCGATCGCTCCCGAAGTGACCACGAGGACCTGGTGCCCGGCCTGGTAGAGCCCGGCCACCTCGGCACAGAACTTGGCGATGGCCGCCACGTCGATCTGACCCTGGTCATCGGTGATCGAGGACGTCCCGATCTTGGCCACCACCACCGACATCACCCGGAAAGGTTGCCGGAAACGACCCCCCAACGTCGATTCGACCACCCCAGGGACATGTGAGGACCCACGACGAGGCGGGGTGCCGAGCGGAGCGAGCCCGGGGGTGTCGGGGGGCAGAGCTTGCGGCGCCCCCTGACGACCGAGGAGGTGCGGCGAAGCCGTGCCGACGAGCGACAACGGCGCGGCGTCAGCCGCCCATGCCGGGGTGAGTTCGAGGAACGGAGAGAGCGGAGGGAGCGCAGCGACCGGAGCGAACGAGTGACGAGATCATTCCGCGGCGTAGTCGAAGGCGAAGCGGCCGATCTGGACGGCGTCGCCGTCCTGGGCGCCGGCGCGAGCGAGGGCTCGGTCGACGCCGAGCTTCTTCAACCGCTCCTGCACGTAGCTGAGCGCCTCGAGGTTGGTGAGGTCCGACAAGGCGACGGCGCGCTCGACGGCACGGCCGTGCACGACGTAGCCGCCGGCATCGGTGCGCTCGATGGTGATGCCCTCGGGCTGGGGACGGTGGACGACGAACGGCTCCGGCGCGGGCTCGGCGGCTCGGGCCCCGCGGACCGCCTCGGCCACGGATCCGAGCAACGACGGGATCCCCGCACCGGTGACTGCCGAGAACGTCGCGCCATCCCAGCCCGCGTGGCGATCGGGGTCGGCGATGTCGACGCGGCTGCCGACGACGACCCGAGGACGCCACAGCAACTCAGGTCGGTAGCCCTCGAGCTCGCCGAGGAGGATGCGCTCCTGCTCTGCGGGGTCGTGTTCCGCGGTGGGAGCGAGGTCGAGCAGGACGAGCAGGACGCGGGCTCGCTCGACGTGGCGCAGGAACTGGTGGCCGAGCCCCTTGCCCTCGCTCGCGCCCTCGATGAGCCCGGGGATGTCGGCCACGACGAACTCTTCGCCGTCGTCGAGGCGCACCACGCCGAGGTTGGGTTCGAGGGTCGTGAACGGGTAGTCGGCGATCTTGGGCTTGGCCGCGGAGATCCGCGAGATCAAGGTGCTCTTGCCGACGTTGGGGAAGCCGACGAGCGCCACGTCGGCCATGAGCTTCAGTTCGAGGCGGAGCCACCGCTCCTCGCCACCCTCGCCCTGCTCGGCGAAGGTGGGGACCCGGCGGCGGTTGGAGAGGAAACGGGCGTTGCCGCGTCCGCCGCGGCCGCCGGCCGCGGCGAGCCAGCGATCGCCGGCGCGCACGAGGTCGGCCACGACGAGGCCGTCCTCGACGACGACCGTGCCTTCCGGCACCGTCACGATCACGTCCTCGCCGGCGTGGCCGTGCTTCTTCTTGCCCTGGCCGTGGACCCCGTTCGAGGCCCGGCGGTGTGGGTGGTCGCGGAAGGCCAGCAGGGAGGCCACGTTGCGGTCGGCGACGAGCCAGATGTCGCCGCCCTTGCCGCCGTCGCCTCCGTCGGGGCCACCCTTGGGGACGTGGGCCTCACGCCGCATCGACACACAGCCGGCGCCGCCGTCGCCCCCACGCACGTTGAGTTGGGCCTCGTCGACGAATCCTGACACGGTGGTCGAGGCTACCGGTACGGTGCTCGGCCCCCAGCGGTGGCCGAGCCACCCACCGGGTGGGCCCCGGTCAGGTGTTCTCCTCGATGAGGTGGACCGGGTCCCCGATGACCTGGGCCGACCAGGTGGTGGTGTCGTTGGCCTGGCCGTTGATCGTGTACCGGATCTTCCACCAGCAGCCCGGGATCGTGTTCAGCGTGCAGCTGTAGGTGGTGGGAATGGGCACGAGGAGCGAGACCCAGTAGCCGTTGTACTTGGCGATGCCATCGGAGGCCGAGTCGAACTGGCACGGCGACAGCGTCGCGCCCGAGGTGAACGTGGTGTTCGGGGAGTCCGTGAGGCCGATGCACGACGGTGCCACGCTGCCCGCCGGGTTCAAGATCTTCACGGTCCCCGTGCCGGTGGTGTTCGACGTCTTGGTCACCTCGCCCGGGTCGTACATCGACACCTTGAACGTCTTGCCCTTGTGGATCGGGTCGACCTCGGCCAGGTAGAAGTTGGCGTTGATGTCGGCCGAGCTCGTGCCGGGGTTCAGGTTGTTGAACATCGACATGTCGCCGTAGCCGGCGACGCGGGGTTGGGCGGTGCCCGACGCCTTGACGCGGATGGCGTACCGGTTGGCCGCGCTGCCGTTGCCGGTGGTCTGCACCCGCAACAGGTAGCGGCCGGCGTTCCAGGTGCCGGTGCGCAAGCAGATGGTGGCCCACTTGTTCTTGTAGACGTCCGGCCTCGACTCCTGGGGCAGACTCAGCTGGCGCGGCCCCGTCGGGCATTGGGTCGTCGAGGCGACGACGTTGTCGGAGATGTCCAACGGCGTCGTATCCATGTCGTAGAAGGTCCAGACCGTCGTCGTGGTCCCGGTGCCCGTGTAGACGCGGTCACCGGTCTCGACGCTCTCGTTGCTGCCACGGTCGTAGAGGCCGGCGTCGTACACCTGCACGTTCATGGTGGTGACGCCACCGGCTGGCACATCGATCGTGTAGAGGTAGCCGCCGGACCGGTAGTTCGGGTTCAGGTCCGTCGTGCTGCCGCAGTTCTGTGCACCGCGACATCCGGCGGCGAAGGCGTCACCGCTGAAGTTGTCGGTCTTGGCGCCGTGGATGTTGCCCCACAGGTTCGGCTGGGTGATGGTCGTGTCGGTCGGGTCGTTGCCGAAGCGGTTGTCGGGGCTCCCCAAGGGCACGGGCAAGATGTACTCGGCCGATGCCTTGCGGGTGAGGCTGATGGTGTGCCCACCGAGCTTCTGGTAGAAGACGCTGCCCACCTTCGGGTCGGTGATCGTGACGCGGATCCTGCGGTCCCCGACCGCTTCGACGAGGATCGTCACGCCGT
>JAOBWM010000133.1 GCA_025463365.1 Acidimicrobiales bacterium | reverse complement strand
CTGTACCACGACCTCGAACAGGGCACCGACGCCCTCGCCTACGTCGACGCCTACGCCGACATCCCGAGCTTCCGGGCCCGCGACGCCGCCCGCCGAGGCCTCGTGGAGCTGGTGCAATCGATCATGGACCGCCGGGCCGAGGCGAACGCGACCGCGGATGCCGAAGGCGACGCCAAGGACCTGCTCGACGTGTTGATGACGATCACCGATGACGCCGGCGACCTGCGCTTCGACGCCGACCAGATCACCGGCATGTTCATCTCGATGATGTTCGCCGGGCACCACACCACCTCGGGCACCGCGGCGTGGACGCTGATCGAGCTGCTGCGCCACCCCGACGAGATGGCCGCAGTGGTGGCCGAGCTCGATGAGCTGTACGCCGACGGCACCGAGGTGAGCTACCACGCGCTGCGCTCGATGCCCCGGCTCGAAGGCGCGATCAAGGAGGCCCTCCGCCTGCACCCGCCGCTGATCCTGCTGCTCCGCGTGGCGAACGTCGACCTCGATGTCGGCGGCCGCCACATCGCGGCCGGAAAGATGGTGGCGGCCAGCCCGGCGGTGTCGAACCGCCTGCCGGCGGCGTTCGACGACGCCGATGCGTTCCGACCGGGTCGCTACCTCGACGATCCGGCCGCCGACGTGGCCAACCCGTGGAACTGGATCCCCTTCGGCGCCGGCCGCCACCGCTGCGTCGGGGCCGCCTTCGCCATGATGCAGCTCAAGGCGATCTTCTCGGTGTTGCTGAAGGACTGGTCCTTCGAGGCGGCCCAACCGCTCGACAGCTACCGCAACGACCACTCGAAGATGGTCGTGCAGCTCGCCCAGCCCTGTCGTGCCACCTACCGGAACCGCGCCACCGGCCGAGCCGACGAGGCCGCGGCGAGTGCCGTCGGACCGACCAGTGGCGACGACGACGAAAACGACGACGACGAAAACGACGACGACACGACGCCGTCGACCCGACCCGACGGCTGGCGCCTGGTCGTCGACCGCGACCTGTGCCAGGGCCATGCGGTCTGCGAAGGCGAAGCACCCGACCTGTTCACCGTCTCGAAGCAGGGCGAGCTGACCGTGCTCGACCAGCGGCCGCCTGAGGACGCCCGCTACCGCGCCGAGGCGGCCGTGAAGTACTGCCCGACCCATGCCTTGTCGATCGTCGACGACTGACCACTCACGCCTTCGTCGCACTCATCCCTGTCGACCACCCCATCCGAACGCTCCGAGAGGAACCCCCGTTGCCTGCCTACCCCCGCGCCGAGCTGGAAGAGATGGTGGAGCGCTGGCTCCAGGCCAACCGTGATGCCGAGGAGGCGGGCGACTGGGGACCGATGGCCGACCTCTACACCACAGACGCCACCTACGGCTGGAACTACGGGTCCAAGGAGAACTTCATGGCCGTCGGCCGCGAGGAGATCCGTGAGTACGCGCTGGGCAGTGAGATGTTCGGGCTCGACGGCTGGGAGTACCCGTACCAGCAGCTCCTCATCGACGACCAGCGCGGCCAGGTCGTGGGGTTCTGGCGCCAGGTGGCCGACGCCACTCGGGCCGACGGCACCAACTACGAGGTTGCCGGCATCGGCGGGAGCTGGTTCCGCTACGGCGGCGGATTCCAGTGGAGCTGGCAGCGCGACTGGTTCGACTTCGGCAACGCCGCCGCGCTGTTCATGGAGATGATGGGCGACGGGACCCTGTCGGAGGGCATGACCAAGCGCATGGAACGCTCGCTCGAGCCGGGCCAGCTCCCCGGCCACTACCGGCTCGCCGACACGCCGGTCGGCATCTGGGAGGTGCCGTCGTGATGGAGGTCCTCGACCTCGACATGATCGACGGCGAGGCCGTCCCCGCCGCCGACCGTGACGTGCCGTTCGGTGGTTGCAAGGCCTCCGGCATCGGCCGGGAGATGGGCGTGGCGGGCTTGGAGGAGCACCTCGAGACCCAGGCCATTGCCGAAGGGGTCTGAGACATCGACGAACGAGCAAGGAGACGAGACATGGGACGCTTCGATGGGAAGGTCGCCATCGTGACCGGTGCCGCTGGCGGCATCGGCGAGGCCTACGCACGCGCGCTGGCGGCCGAGGGGGCATCGGTGGTCGTGGCCGACCTCGACGAGGAGAGGGGCGAGAAGACCGCCGCCGACATCGCCGGGTCAGGCGGCGGCGATGCCGTCTTCGTCGCGCTCGACGTGAGCGACGCAACGAGCACCACCGCCATGGCCGACGCAACGGTCGACCGGTTCGGCGGCATCGACCTGCTCGTCAACAACGCCGCCATCTACGGGACCATGAAGTTCGACCTGCTGATCACGGTCGACTGGGACTACTACCGGAAGTTCATGAGCGTGAACATGGACGGCGCCCTGCACTGCACCCGGGCCTGTTACCAGCACATGGCCGCCCGCGGTGGTGGCGCGATCGTCAACCAGTCGTCGACCGCTGCGTGGATGTACTCGGGCTTCTACGGGCTGGCCAAGGTCGGCATCAACGGGCTCACCCAGCAGCTCGCCCACGAGCTCGGCGGTCAGGGCATCAGGGTCAACGCCATCGCTCCCGGGCCCACCGACACGGAGGCCACACGGGCCCAGGTAGGCGAGGGAATGATCGGCAAGCTGGTGAAGGACCTGGCGATCAAGCGCCCGGGCACGCCCACCGACATGGTCGGCGCCTGCCTGTTCCTCCTGTCGGACGAGGCGGCGTGGGTGACCGGCCAGATCCTGAACGTCGACGGCGGCCAGGTGTTCCGATGAGCCCGCTCATGACGGGGGTGGGGTTCATCGGGCTGGGGCAGATCGGCAAGCCCATGGCTCGGCGGCTGACCGAGTGGCCGGGTGGGCTCACAGTCTGCGACGCCGTCGCTGCGACCACCGAGTCCTTCGCAACCCGGGGTGTCGCGGTGGCCGCGACGCCGGCCGAGGTGGCCGAGCGCTCGACGGTGATCTCGATCATGGTCCGCGACGACGCGCAGGTGATCGAGGTCCTGCAAGGTCCCGACGGGATCTTGTCGACGGCCGCGCCGGGCACCGTCGTGGCGGTGCATTCGACGGTCGAGGCCGACACCCCAGCTCGTCTCGCGGCTGTCGCCGCCGAGCACGGCGTCCACCTCATCGCCGCGCCGGTCAGCGGGGGCGCCACGGGTGCGGCCAACGGGACGCTTGCGCTGATGGTCGGCGGTGACATCGAGGCCGTCGATCTCGTGCGGGAGCCGTTCGCTTGCTTCGCCTCGCTGATCGCGCACTGCGGGCCGATCGGCGCTGGGACCCGGGCCAAGCTCGCCCGCAACCTCATCACGTTCGCCTCGTACGCCGCGGTCGGCGAGGCCATGCGCCTGGCCGAGGCGGCCGGGGTCGACGTGGCCCTGCTCGGCGAGGTCGTGCGCCACTCCGACCGCGTCACCGGTGGCGCCGGCGCGATCATGCTGCGACCATCGGCTCGACCGCTCGACCCCATCGACGGCCTCCACGACGTCTTCGTGCACGCCCGCAGCCTCGGTGAGAAGGACCTCCAGCTGGCCCTGGCCCTCGGCGTCGAGCTCGGCGTCGACCTGCCGGTCGCCACCCTCGCCCTGGAATCGCTCGGCGCCGCCCTCGGCGTCCCCCACCAAGGCCCCCCGACCCCGTGACCGCGATCCCGGTTGCCACGACGCCGCCCGCGCCGCAGCGCACCCGCACCCGCGCGCGGCGGCCCGACCCAGGTCCGGACGCCGCCACCTCAGTTCTTGTGTGCAATCGGCGGCGTGGGGGCGACGATCGCACACAAGAAGCGAGAGGCCTTGCGTTCTTGTGTGCAATCGGCGGCGTGGGGGCGACGATCGCACACAAGAAGCGAATCACCGCCCGAGGAGGAAGCGATGAGTGACGACGACAGCGAGCAGCGGGCGCGGGGCAAGGCCCTGATGCGCGAGGTGTACGGGTGGGACATCGACCCGACCAAGCCGTTCGAGGTGGCCACGGTGGACCACCTCTTCGGTGCGGTGTGGGCCGACGGGAAGCTGTCGGTCCGCGACCGCCGGCTCCTGCTGATCGGGCTGGCGGCCGGGACCGGGCTCGAGGACGTCGCCGGGCTGCAGCTCGACGCAGCGATGAACCTGGGCGAGCTCGATGCCGACGACCTCCGCACCATCGTCGTCTTCCTTGCGCACTACGCGGGCTGGCCGCGCGGGGCCAAGCTGAACGCCGAGGTCGAGAAGATCATCGCTCGCCACGCCAAGGCTGCCGCCAAGGCCCCCGTCCCGACCACCGGGATCAACGCTCCGGTCGATGTCGCCACCGCCGACACCGACACCGACACCGACGGCGACACCGACGGCGACACCGACGGCGACACCGACACCGACGGCGACACCGATGCTGGGCCGGTGAGCTGACCGGTGGCCGCCCCTCGCCGCACCCGACCCACCGCGCCGGACCCACACGCGACCGGCTCGCCGTGGTCGGGACGGTCGCACGCGGAGCTGGCCGAGCTGGCGAGGGAGCTCCTGCTCGCCGGGCACCTGATCGACCGGTCCGGGATGCCGCACCTGATCGGGCGGCTCGGCCGCGACGGCATGCGTGACGTCGCGATCGACGAGTGGATGGCGGCCAGCCCGATCTACACCAAGCGCATGCAACGGCTCCTCGGCTTCGAGGGCGACACCGTCGAGGTGATCTTCAAGGGCATGCAACTCGACGTGGGCGCGCCGCCGGAGTTCATGGACTTCCGCTACGAGATCACCGACGACCACCACGGCGCCTTCCACCTCGACCACTGCGGCGCCCTCATGGACGTCGAGCCGATGGGCGACGACTACGTGCAGGCGATGTGCCACGACATCGAGGACCCCACGTTCGACGCCACCGCCACGGCCACGAACCCGCGAGCGCAGGTCCGACCGATCCACCGCCCGCCCCGAATCCCGGCCGATCGCGCCCCGCACTGCGCGTGGTCCGTCACCATCGACCCCGAGGCCGCCCCGCTCCCGGTCCCGGCGCAGGCCGAGTGGCTCGCCACGAGCGCGGCCGCCCGCGTGCCGCTGGCTGCGGCCCCCGCCGATCTGCCGACGGGGGATGGTTGGTCCGACTACACCGCGTCACTCGACCCCGACCTGGTGATGGAGCGGTTCTCGTCTGCGACGCTCGCGGCCGTCCTCGACGAGACCGCCCTGCAGGGCCACCTCCTGTCGCGCGCCTACCTGTTGCAGGTGGCGTCGAAGACCAGCGGCGCCGAGGCCATCGAGATCGGGATCAAGCAGGCCACCGGGATCGCCGGCCTGACCACCAAGCGCCTGGCGGCCGCCCTCGGCGCATCGGCGGACATCGCGGGGCTGGCCAGGGTCCTCGAGGTGCACCCGATGCTGCTCCCTCGCACCTATGTGGCGGCCACGATCGACCGTCAGGACGACGCGCTCGTGGTGCACCTCGCCCCATGCCCCGCCACCGACGAACCCGACGGCCTGACCTGGCCCGCACTCCTCACGGGACGGGGCGGCGAGGCCATCCTCCACGCGGCGGCGGTGTGCCTCGATCCGCAGGCCCAGGTCGAGCGGGTCGAGGCTCACCCCGGTGACCTGGCCACCTGGCTCGTCCACCGCGACCCCACCGCTCCCCCGGCCGCCCAGCCCGACGAGGTCACGCTCACCGAGTTCTCGACCGGCGCCGGGTTCTCGTTCCACCGTCGGGGGTGATCGACGCTGACCGGGCAGGCGGACGAGCCGGCGATGGCGGTGTCCCGACTGGGGTCGATGTCGACGGGCCGGGGTAGACGAGCCGACCACCGGGGTAGAGACGTGCCGTGCAGGCCGATCCATCCGCCTTCCCGACCACTGCCGACCACGGCACCCTGCTCCTCTCGCTGGTCCTGCTGATCGCCGTGGGGGCGGTGCTGGTCGCCTGGGGGCTCACCCGTCGAGCGGCCGATCACCGCCTCCGAGCCACGACGGCGGCCCGGGTCGTGCCGGCCGACCGTCGGGGCCCCGCTGGACGGGTCGGCCGCCCGGTCGTGTACCGGTTCGCCACCGCCGACGGCACCACGGTCGAGCTGCCGACGGTGGGCCTCCACCTCCATCCGCACCACGGCGGCGCGTCGGTGCCCGTGCGCTACGACCCCGACGACCCGACCCACGCCCATGCCGACGAACCGATCGGACTCGCCTTGCCGTGGGCGGCCGCGGTCGGGGTGGGCCTCACGCTGATCGCCATCGCCCTCGGAGCGGTGCTCCCCCACCTCTGAGACCGCCCCGCCCCCGCGCGGTGCGCTTCTTGTGTGCGTTCGTCGCCCGGGAGCCGACGATTCCACACAAGAACCGAGACCGCCCTCCTTCTTGTGTGCGTTCGTCGCCCGGGAGCCGACGATCCCACACAAGAACCGAGACCTCGCTCGCGCCAACAGCCGCTTCGGTAGCGTCCCGCAGATGCCACTCGAACCTCGCGTCCGCCGCATCGTCTCGGTGTTGAACTTGCTCGATCGTCGCGACTCGGACGCAACGATGGCCGAGCGCCGGGCATCCTCGGCGGCGACGTCCAAGCGGCTCGGCTTCGTGGTCATGCCCAAGGGTCCTGAGCCCGCGAGCCAGACCGACCACCTCATCCCGGTGGACGGCGGCGCGATCCGGATTCGGCTGTACCTCCCCCACGGCTCCGGCCCTGCGCCCCTCTACGTCTTCCTCCACGGCGGGGGCTGGTGTCAGGGCACCGTCGAGGAGCGCGATCCTCGGTGTCGGGCGATCGTCGCCGGTGCCCGCTGCGCGGTGGCCTCGGTCGACTACCGCATGGCCCCGGAGAACCGCTTCCCGACATCGACCGAGGACACCTACGCCGCCCTGCTCTGGTTGGTCGATCACGCCAACCGACTGGGACTCGACGCCACGCGGGTCGCGATCGGCGGGGAGTCGGCCGGCGCCAACCTGGCTGCTGTCGCCTGCCTCATCGCCCGAGACCGCAACGGTCCGGCGATGGTGCACCAATGGCTCGATGTGCCGGCCACCGACCTGACCCTCGCCCAACCGTCGTTTCGCGAGGTCCCCGACGGACTGCTCCTCGACCGGGAGTCCATCCTTCGTTACCGCGAGCACTACCTCGGCGACGTGTCGCTCGACGTCGAGCCCTACGCGTCGCCGCTGCTCGAACCCGACCTCACCGGCCTCCCGCCGGCGTGGGTGATGAGCGCCGAGTACGACAAGCTCCGAGACGACGGGGCCACCTACGCCGCCCGCCTCGAACAGGCCGGCGTGCCCACCTCGTACCGGTTGCTGCGGGGGCACGTGCATCCCAGCTTTGCCTTCACCCGCCTCATCCCATCGGCGGCCGCCTACGAACGAGACGCCATCCGCGCCCTGTCCGACGCCTTGCACGGCTGATCAGAACGGGCTGTTGGGCTCCAGAAGGACGACGTCGCCGACGTTGACGTGACCGGGCTCGAGGACGGTGGCGTACACGCGGCTGACCGGGCCGTGCTTGTGGTGCATGCGGTCGAAGCGACCCCCAAGGAACCAGTCGGCGTTCTTTCGACATGGCACCGCATAGGACGACACCTCGGCCAGCACGTCGCCGATCTGGAGCTGGACGCCGGGTCGCATCCGGTTCCAGGACAGGCCCGTGAGCGTGATGTTCTCCCCTGCGAGGCCCGGGGCGAGCGGGTGCCCCTGGGCCCGGAACGCGTCGATCACCGCTGTGTCCCAGATGCACAGCGCCTGGAACGGCCGGCCGTGGTTGTGACGGTCCTCCTGGCGGTCGCCGACGACGCCGGACCAGTCGACCTCGACCGACTCCACCGGCAGCTTGGGCACCCCACCGTCCGAGCGGAACAGGCTCGTGACCGTGGCGACCGCGCTCGGCCCGTACGCCCCCGTGGCACGCAACGCAGCCATGGCGGCGCGCCACTCGTCCCAGAACACGCCGAGCACATCGTTCGCCTCGGCGGTGCCGTCGACCACCCGATCGAGCATCGCCTCGGCCACCTCGCGGTGCGGCGCCACGGCGACGGCCGCAGAAGACGCCAGCCCCTCGACCAGCAGGTCGAACAGTGCCGGACCGACCCCCAAGGTGGTGCACACGTCCTCGTCGGTGAACGTGTACGGCCCCAGGGCGACCATGGTCAGCCTCGGAGGCTTGCGCCGTGGGTCGACTCGACGAGTGCCACCAGGCGGGTGCGGACCTCGGCGACCTCGGCATCGGTGAGGGTGCGGTCGAGCGCCTGGAGGCGCACGGCAAAGGCCAGGCTGCGGGAGCCGTCCGCTACCGGTGGGCCTCGGTAGACGTCGAAGAGCCGGACCGACCAGACGAGCTCGTCGCCACCGGCGAGCGTGCGCTCGACGGCGATCGCCGACACGGCATCGGGCACCTCGAAGGCGAGGTCGATGTCGCTGGCCGGGAAGCGGCTGATCTGGCGGTATGCCTGGCTGCGCCGAGGGGCGTCGTAGAGGCGGCCGAGGTCGACCTCCAGGTAGGCCACCCGCTCGGCGACGTCGTGGCGATCGAGCACGGCCGGGTCGATCTCGCCGACGATCCCCACGGCCTCGCCGGCCACCGTGACCTGCCCGCCTCGGGTGGGATGCAGCCCTGGAAGATCCGCGTTGCGTACCGCGGGATCGGCCAGCCGGAGGTGGTCGGCGAGGATCTGCCACACCTCCACCGCCGCGGGGGCCTCGCGCCCGGCGAGGACGACCGCGACGTGCTCGCGCTCGTCGGGCAGGAGCTGATCGGGAGGCGGCGGCAGGAAGACGTGGCCGATCTCCCACAGGCCGACGCCGAGCTGGCGGCGGGCATGGTTGCGGGCGACGGCCGCGACCAGGCCCGGGAGCAACGCAGTCCGCAGCACGGACTCCTCGGCCACCAGCGGGTTCACCAGTTCGATGCCGGTTGGGTCGAGGCCCGCATCGGCGAGCTGGCCCGGCGCGAGGAACGGGAGCGGGAGCGCCTCGGCCAGACCCAACCCGCAGAGCAACCGGCGCACGCCGCGGCGCTGCTGCTGGGCATCGGTGAGGTGCCCGGTGCGGGGCTCGGTGAGCTCGCGGTTGGCGATGTTGCGGTAGCCGTGGTGACGCCCGACCTCTTCGACCACGTCGATCTCCGTGGCCGAGTCGAAGCGCCAGGTGGGGATGGAGACGTCGTGGTCGTCACCCACGGGCTCGGCGCGGAACCCGATCGGCTCCAACAGCTCCCCGATGCGGGCGGCGGACAGGTCCGTGCCGAGCAGCGCGTTGACCCGCGCCGTACGCACGCGCACCGGCGGGCGATCCGGGAGCGCCCCGCGAACATCGACCTGGGCCGGCTCGGTGGTGGCGCCACAGATCTCGGCCGCGAGCTGGCAGAAGCGATCAGCCGCCACGTCGAGTGCAGCGGGGTCGCATCCCTTCTCGAACCGGGCGGAGGCTTCGGATCGGAGCCCGAGCCGGCGCGAGGAACGGCTGATCGCCGTGGGATCGAACCAGGCCAGCTCCAGCAGCACATCGGTGGTCTCGGGCCCGATCTCGCACGCGGCACCGCCCATGATCCCAGCGATCCCCACGGCGCGGTCGTCGCCGTCGCAGATCAGGAGGTCGTCGGCCGTGAAGGTGCGGGTCACGTCGTCGAGCGTCACGAGCTGCTCGCCCGCGCTCGCCCACCGGACCCGCAGCGTCGAGCCGGCCACCTTGGCCATGTCGTAGGGATGGTTGGGCGTGCCCTGCTCGAGCATCACGTAGTTCGAGATGTCGACCAGCGCGGAGATCGGGCGCATGCCGAGCTCGGTGAGGCGGTGCTGCATCCAGGCCGGCGAGGTGGCGGTGGGATCGAGTCCGCGCAGGACGCGGGCCACGAACCGGCCGCATCCATCGGTCGCGGCGACGTCGACCGTGAAGGCACCGCCGTCGGACAGGGCCGCCCCCGCGGCGCCGCCCGACCCGGTCGCACCCCAGCCGACGGGCTCGCCCGGGCCGGCCGCGACGGGCGGTGCCGGAGCGACGAACCCGACGCCCACCTTGGCGGCGACGTCACGCGCCAAGCCGACCACCGACATGGCGTCGGGCCGATTCGGGTTGACCTCGAGCTCCCACAGGACGTCAGGATCGATGCCAAGGGCATCGGCCAGCGGCGTTCCCGGAACGGTCGTGGGCTCGAGGATGAAGATCCCCTCGTGATCCTCGTTGAGCCCGAGCTCCCTGGCGGAGCACAGCATGCCGTTCGACCACTCGCCGCGCAGCTTGCGGCGCTCGATCTTCATGCCACCGGGCATCACGGTGCCGAGCGTCGCCAACGGGATGTGGTCACCCACGGCCATGTTGAACGCGCCGCAGCAGATCTGGAGGGCTTCGCCGTCGCCCCGGTCCACGTCGACCAACTGGATCTTGTCGGCGTTGGGGTGCGGGCGCAGGCCCACCACGCGGACGACCTCGATGCCAGCGAGGCCTTCACCGAGGCGGACCTCCTCCTCGACCGGCGTACCCAGGTCGTCGAACGCGTCGGCGATGACCTCGGGCGACACCTCGGCGTCGAGGAACTCGTGCAGCCAGGTGGAGAGGACCTTCAAAATTGCTCCAGGAAGCGAACGTCGGTGCTGGCCAACTCGCGCAGGTCGGTGACGCCGTGCTTGGTGGCGGCCAGGCGGTCCAGGCCGAAGCCGAACGCGAATCCCGAGAACTCCTCGGGATCGATCCCGCAGTTGGCCAACACGTTGGGGTGCACCATGCCGCACCCGCCGAGCTCCAGCCAGGAGCCGTCGGGGCGCTGCAGGTCGAACTCCGCGGAGGGCTCGGTGAACGGGAAGTACGACGGGCGCAGCCGCGAGGTCCAGCCCGGGCCGAAGTAGGCCTTGGTGAACATGTCGATGGTCCCGGCCAGGTGCCCGAACGTGATGCCCCGGTCGACCACGAGGCATTCGAGCTGGTGGAACACGGCGAGGTGCGTGGCGTCGGTGGCCTCGTTGCGATACACCCGCCCCGGCATCACCGAGTAGATCGGCGGCTTCTGGCTCTCCATCACGCGGATCTGCACCGGTGACGTGTGCGTGCGCATCACGACCTCCCGGGGACCGCCGAGGCCCACGAAGAACGTGTCCTGCATGTCGCGTGCCGGGTGGTACTGCCCGAAGTTCAAGGCCGTGAAGTTGTGCCAGTCGTCCTCGACCTCCGGGCCCTCGGCAACCGTGAACCCGAGGCCGACGAACACGTCCTCGAGCTCCTCGATCGCCTGGGTCACGAGGTGGAGGTGCCCGGCATCGCGCCCGGCTCGGACCTCGGTGAGGTCCAGGCGCTCGGCCTCGGCCTGCTCGCGACGGGCCACCGCAGCCAGCTGGTCGCGCCGTGACGCCACCGCGAACCGCAACGACTCCTGGGCGGCGTTCAGCGCGGACCCGACCTCGCGCTTGCCCTCGTGGTCGAGTTCGCCCATGCGCCGCTTGAACCCGGAGAGCTCGGAGGTCTTGCCGAGCAGTTCCCGATCGAGCCCGCCCAGCTCATCGAGCGTCGCCGCGGCGGCGATCCGGTCGGATGCGTCGGCCGCGATGCGGCGGATGTCGTCGATCATGGCGCCGGGAACCTTGCCGCGCCCCAGCCCCTCGCGTCCACTTGGTTCGCCCGCCGGGGTCGTGGTCGGACCGTCAGACCGTCGTGGTCAGACCGGCGTGGCCAGCGGGAGGGTGAAGGTGAAGGCCGCACCCTTGCCCTCGGTCGACACGACCGACAGCTCGCCCTGGTGCGCCTCCACGATCCCCTTGCTGATCCAGAGCCCGAGCCCGGTCCCCGTGGGCCGGCCGGTCTCACGCTGGAACCACCGGTCGAACACGTGGGGCAGGTCCTCGGCCGCGATGCCGGGGCCCTGGTCGCGAACGGTCACGGCGACGGCGCCACCGTCGATGCCGCGGGCCTCGATCCGCAGGCCGGTGGGACTGCCGTACTTCACCGCGTTCTCGACCAGGTTGGTCAGCACCTGTTCGACCTTGTCGCCGTCGGCATCGACCAGCGGCAGGTCGGGATCGGCCTCGATGGTCGCTTCCAGCTCCGGGTGCTCGAGGCCGGTCGAGGCGAGCACGGCAGCCGCCGTCTCGGCCAGGTCGAGAGGCCGTCGCGTCAGGTGCAGGCGGCCCGTCTCCAACCGGCTGATGTCGAGCAGCTCGTTGATGAGCCGGGTGACGCGCTCGGCGTCGTGGCTGATCTGGCCGAGCATCAGCTTCTTGTCGTCGTCATCGATGCGGTCCCACCGGTTCAGCAGCAGCGACGTGTAGCCGCGGATCGACGTCAACGGGCTGCGCAGCTCGTGACCGACGGCCGACACGATGGCGATGCCGTCGACGTCGCGCGTGTCGACTCCGTCCTCGGGCTCCTCCACCCCTGGATCTTGGTCCATCACCCTCATCCGTTCGCCTGTACCGACGCCGTTCCTGCTCGTCGTGCCGTGAGACGCACCGATTCTCCCACCTGTGGGTGACCCGACCGGTCACCCTCGGCGTCGACGCAGGACCTCGAAGCAGACGATCGTCCCCGCCATGGCCACGTTGAGCGACTCAGTGGGACCGGCCATCGGGATGGTGAGCAGGCCGTCAGCGGCCGCGGCCACCTCTGGGGAGACCCCCCGGGCCTCGTTGCCGACGACGACGGCGAGGGGCTCGCCGAGATCCGCGATGTCGTAGGGGTCGCCGGTGCGCACCGATGTGGCGACCACGCGGTAGCCCGCTTCGGTGAGGCGCTCGATGCCGCTGACCCCAGGGTCGGTGGCGTGCACCGGAAGCGTGAGGACGGCGCCGGCCGAGGCCCGAACGACCTTGGGGTTGGTGGGGTCGACCCCGCCGAGGACGACCACCGCCCCCGCACCCGAGGCGGCGGCCGCCCGGATGAGGGTGCCGGCGTTCCCAGGATCGGCGACCTCGTCGAGGACGAGGACGAACGGTGCGTCCGCCGGTGTGGGCCAGGCGAACTCAGGTTGCTCGACCACCGCGAGCACCCCCTGCGAGGTGGCGGCGTCGCCGATGCGATCCAAGAGGCCGGCCGGTAGCAGCCACGGATCGATGGAGCCGGGGATGGCCGCCACGATGTCCGCGACCGCGGTCCGCAAGAGCGCGGCCTCGTCGACGTACACCTCGCGCAGTTCCACGCCCGCGGACATGGCGTAGGCCAGGAGGGTCGGCCCCTCCACGACGAACGCCCGCTGCGTGGCCCGCTCCTCGCGCTGCCGGACCAGACGGGTCAGGCGTTGGACGCGAGGGTTGCGGGCCGACAGCGGGCGCACGACAGGACGTGATGCAGTGCCGGTGCCGTCAGGCGCCGGAACCGATCAGGATGCGGCCTTGGCCTCGACGGCCTCCGTGGACACCTTCACGAGCGCCGCGAAGGCGGCGGGATCGGTGACGGCCAGGTCGGCGAGGACCTTGCGATCCACCTCGACCCCGGCGTGCTTCAGCCCGTTGATGAACCGGCTGTAGCTGATGCCGTTGATGCGGCACGCCGCGTTGATGCGGGCGATCCACAGCTTTCGGAACTCACCCTTGCGCGCCCGGCGGTCCCGGAACGCGTACTGGAGCGAGTGCATGACCTGCTCGTTGGCCGCCCGGTAGGAGCGGCTCTTGTTGCCGTAGTACCCCTTGGCCCGCTCGAGCGTTGCCCGGCGGTGCTTCTTGGAGTGAACGGCGCGCTTGACCCTTGCCATCTTCGGTTCCTCTCGATCTCGTCGTCGTGTGCTTCGGTGGCGTTACTTGCCGAGCATCCGCTTGATGCGGGCGGCGTCACCGGGGGCGAGGACGACCTCGTCCTTCAAGCGACGCGTCACCGTGGAGGACTTCTTCTCCAGGATGTGGTTCCGGAACGCCCGACGACGACGGAGCTTGCCGGTACCGGTCGTCTTGAAGCGCTTGGCCGCGCCGCGGTGGGTCTTCATCTTGGGCATCGTGGGGATCCTCTCGGCCACCGGGAGGGTGGCGCTTGTGCTGTCAGGCTTCGGCGGCCGCTTCGGCGTCGACCTCGGCGGGCGGGGTGAGGTCCTCGCTCGGCTCCGGTTCGACGGCGGCCGGCGTGGCCTCTGGCTGGGGAGCGGCTGCCGCTTCGGCGCCGTCCGTGGTGGGTTCGGTGGTGGAAGAGCCTTCGGCTTCGGCTTCGGCGGCTGGAGCGCCTTCCGCTTCGGCTTCGGCCTTCTTCTTTGCGTCGGCCTGCGCCTTCTTGTCAGGCGCCAGGACCATGATCATGTTCCTCGGCCCGTCGAGCTTCGGGTACACCTCGACCCGACCGGTGTGCTCGACCTCGTCGGCCACCCGATCCAGGATCTTCTTCCCGAGCTCCGGGTGGGCGACCTCGCGTCCCCGGAACATGATCGTGACCTTCACCTTGTGGCCTTCGGAGAGGAACTTCTCGACCTTCTTGGTCTTCGTCTCGAAGTCACCGCCACCGATCTTGGGGCGGTACTTCATCTCCTTGATCACGACGTTGGTGCTCTTGCGCCGGGATTCCTTGGCCTTCTGCGCCGTCTCGTACTTGTACTTGCCGTAGTCCATGACCCGGCAGACGGGTGGGTTGGCCTTGTCGGCGACCTCGACCAGGTCGAGATCGAGCTCTCGGGCGAAGGTGAGCGCCTCGGGCAACGGCTTGATCCCCACCTGTTCCCCGTCAGGTCCGACGAGTCGGACCTCTCGGGCACGGATGCGGTCGTTGATCCGGGGCTCGCTGTTGCTTGGCGGCGTAGCTATGGCCGGTGGCTCTTCATCAAGTGCGTAGGTCCTCCCTGACGCAGTGGCGTTCTTCGTGGATGTGGTGAGCTGGCAGCGCTCCGGGCCCGAAAAGCACGAAAGCGGATGCCGGAGAAGCCGACATCCGCGCCCACCCGGAGGTGCTTGCAGGATCGACCCGGGCGCACGCTGGTTCCAAGGAACCGGGTGGCCGGGTGGGGGCAGGGCCCCGCTTCCCAGTTGTTGCGTGTCGTAGGGTACCAGCCGACCTGGTCGGCGCCGCAACTCTCGGCGCATCCCCGCCCGGCCGGACCTCCCCTCGAAAGGCCAACCGAATGAGCTTGTGGACCCCTGGCGGCGAGCACCCCATCGATCCCGACGACGACGGAGCCGGTGGCACGGTGCCCGGCACTGATCCCTTCGGTGGCCAGCAGCTCAGCCCCGAACAGGCGGCCGAGGCCCAGCAGATGGCAGCCGAGATGGCCGAGGTGCGCGAGCAGCTCAGCCAGGTGCCGGCGGCCCAGGTCATCGCCAACCACGCCATGGGCTGTTGGGAACTGGCCGCGATCCACCTCTCGGCCCAGCCCCCGAACTTCGCCGAGGCCCAACTGGCCATCGATGCGTTCGGTGCCCTCACCGAGGTGGTCAAGGGCAAGCTCGGCCCCGACGAGGTCACGCTCAACGATGCGCTGGCCCAGCTCCGGCTGGCCTTCGTCCAGATGAAGGCCAGCTTCGATGCCGGCGGTGCGCCCCCGGCTGCATCCGACGCATCCGACGCACCCGACGCCGGCGAGCAGTCCGATGCTGCCGACGACACCGATCCCGAGGCGCCGGATCCCGAGGGCTGAGCTCAGCCCGGGTCGGGCCGGGTGCGGGTGATGGCGACGGCCTCGAACCCGGTGGGCCCAGGCTCCACTCGGAAGCCGACCTCGACACCCGCGGGGATCGTGCGGCTGCCATCCGCGATGCGGGTGCAGTGGAACGGCCACACCTCGTCGGTGACCGCGTCGCGCACCGTGCCGGCGCCCACGTGGTCGTCGAAGCTGGCGACCACACCGGTGCGGTTGGTGAACGCGGCGTCGAGGCTCGCCACGATCAGTGGACGATCTTCGCCAGTGGGAGCTCGATGATGTCGGACGCCCCCGCGTCCTTCAGCGCCGGGATCAAGATGTTGATCTCGCGCTTGGGCACCACCGTCTCGACCGCGTAGCCCCCGTCACCGTGGAGCTTCGACACGGTGGGTGCCTTCATCGAGGGCAGCAGCCCGATGACCTCGTCGAGATCACCATCGCCGACGTTGAGCTTGACCAGCACCTTGCCCCGGGCCTCGAGCACCCCCTGCAGCAGGGTGCGCACCTGGTGCATGGCGTGTTGCTTGTCGGGGTCGATGTAGGCGACCGGGTTGGCGACGAGCTCGGTGTAGCTCTGCAGGATCTGGTCGATGACCTTGAGGTTGGCGGCGCGAAGTGCCCGCCCGGTCTCGGTGATCTCGACGATGCAGTCGACGATGTCGGGGATCTTGGCCTCGGTCGCGCCGTAGCTGAGGCGGATGTCGGCCTCGATGCCCTTCGACTCGAAGAAGCGTCGGGTGACCACCGGGTACTCGCTGGACACCCGCACGCCCTGGGGCAGGTCCTCGACCTTCTCGTAGGGCGAGTCGCCGGCCACGGCCACGACCATGCGAATGGGGCGGGAGGTGGCCTTCGAGTACTGGAGCTCGCCCAGCGACTCGACGGTGCTACCGGTCTCCTCGATCCAATCCCGGCCGGTGATGCCGAGGTCGAACATGCCCTCGGAGACGTACATCGGGATCTCCTGGGGCCGCAGGATGCGGACGGACTCGATCCGGGGATCGTCGATCGACGCCTTGTAGTCGACGGCGGACGATCGGTTCACCGCGAGATCGGCCGCTGCGAAGAGCTCGAGCGTGGCCTTCTCGAGTGAGCCCTTGGGCAGCACGAGCTTCAGCACGGGGGCCGACGGTACCGGCCCACGCGAGGCCAGGGCCAAGCCGTTGATCAGGAGACGACGGTGCCGAGCTCGTCGGACGCGAGCACGAGCCCGAGCAGGCGAGCGAGCTCGGCGCGGTCCAAGGCGGACAGGCCGGCCAAGACCGCTTCGCTCGATGCCTCGGCGACGCGGTTGAACCGGCCCAGCGCATCGTGCCCGGACGTGGTGATGTCGAGCGCGTAGCGGCGACGGTCCGTGGCGTCGCGGCGGCGGGCGAGGTACCCGGCTCGTTCGAGGTCGTCGACGAGGCCGACGATGTCGCTCGGATCGATCCCGAGCTTCACGCTCAGGTCCCGCTGGGACAGCGATCCGGGATGGGCGGCGACGGTCCGCAGGACGGCGAAGCACCCCTGGCGCATCCCGGCGTCCTTGGCCCAGTGCTCCTCGGCCATGCGGCCGGCGAACGATCGGCGGGCGACCGAGGCCAGACGGAACACCGAGATCACGAAGGGTTGCTCCCCAGCGGTTTGTCCCTTCATGGGGCCTATCCTATCGTTGGACATTCCAACGGATCAACGGATCAACGGATCAACGGGAGGTCGGCATGACGGCACCGACGATCAGCGGCGACATCGCGCCGCCGGACCAGGGACCGGCGGTCGTCGTCGAGGGCCTGGCCAAGCGCTACGGCGACTTCGAAGCGGTCAAGGGCATCGACTTCGAGGTGGGCGCCGGCGAGACGTTCGGGTTCCTCGGGCCCAACGGTGCCGGGAAGTCCACGACCATCAAGATGCTCTGCACCCTGGCCAAGCCCACCGGCGGCCGAGCGCGGGTGGCGGGGTTCGACGTGGTGGCCCAGCGCCAGCTCGTCCGGCGCAACATCGGCCTGGTCTTCCAGGACCCGACGCTCGACACCTACCTCACCGCCGCCCAGAACCTGCAGTTCCACGCCGACCTGTACGACATGGACCGCGCCACCGTCGGCAGCCGCATGGAGCAGGTGTTGCAGATGGTCGGCCTCTGGGACCGCAAGGATCAGCAGGTCGCCACGTTCTCAGGCGGCATGAAGCGCCGGCTCGAGATCGCCCGGGGCCTCATGCACTCCCCTCGCGTGCTGTTCCTCGACGAGCCCACCGTCGGCCTCGACCCCCAGACCCGCGCCTCGATCTGGAGCTACATCGACGAGCTGCGCGAGCGGCAGAACATCACGATCTTCCTGACCACGCACTACATGGACGAGGCCGAGCACTGCGACCGGATCGCCATCATGGATCAGGGTGAGATCCGGGTCCTCGACACCCCCGAGGCGCTCAAGGCCGGCGTGGGCACGGACCGGATCCAGATCACCACGGCCGACGACGATGCCGCCGTCGCTGCGCTCCACTCCGTCTTCGAGATGGAGGCCACGCGCAGCGAGGGAAAGGTCACGATCAACGTGGCCGAGGGCGAGCGCTTCGTGCCCCGGTTGTTCGCCGAGCTCGGCGTCCCCATCCACTCGGTCTCGGTGGCCCGCCCCACGCTGGACGACGTGTTCATGTCCATCACCGGCCGGACGATCCGCGATGCCGAGGCATCAGCGGGCGACCGGCTCCGCGCCGCCACCGTCGGCTTTCGAGGGGGGCGCTGACATGACCACCACCGAGCCTCGGCCGTCGACCGCCACCCTCGACGTCGCCTCCGTGCGCGTCACCGAGGGCGGCATCGCCCAGGACATCCGGGCCATCAAGGTCGTGATGGCCCGCGAGCTCATCCGGTTCCGCCAGGACAAGATCCGCATCGCCTCGGCCCTCGTCCAGCCCGTGCTCTTCATCTTCGTGCTGGGCACCGCCCTCTCGTCGGTGACCGGGCGGTCCATGCCGGGGTTGTCGTTCCGCACGTTCATGTTCCCGGGCGTCCTCGCCACCTCGGTCTTGTTCACCGCGGTGTTCTCCGCCATGTCGATCGTGTGGGACCGCGAGTTCGGCTTCTTGCGGGAGATGCTCGTGGCCCCGGTGCGCCGCGGTTCGATCCTGGTGGGCAAGGCACTCGGCGGCGCACTCGTGGCCACGCTGCAGGGGGTGCTCGTGCTGCTGCTGGCCGGCTTCGTGGGCGTGCCGTACAACCCGGTGATGATCCTCACCTTGCTGGTGGAGATCTTCCTCTTGTCCTTCACGTTGTGCGCCATGGGCCTGCTGATCGCGGCACGGATCCAGCAGATGCAGACCCTGATGGGGATCATGCAGATGATCCTGCTGCCGCTCTCGTTCCTGTCCGGGGCGCTCTACCCGGTCAACAACCTGCCCGCCTGGCTGCACACCCTGGTGATGCTCAACCCGGTCACCTACGCCGTGCACCCGGTGCGAACCGCGGTGTTCGCCCACCTCGACGCGCCCGCCGCCACGCTGGCCAACATCAACCCGCCCCTCACGTGGATGGGCTGGCACGTGCCCACGCTGTTGCAGCTCGCCCTCGTCGTGGTGCTGGGGCTGGCGATGCTCGCCGTCGCGATCCGCCAGTTCAACAAGGCCGAGTAGCCGACGCCCGGCAACCGCTCACGGAGCGCCGAGCACCGCCCACCGCTCACTGCTCATCGGCGCCGGGGATTCCTGTCGACCTCGGCCGTGGGGCGGCGCCGATCGACAGGAATGGTCGAGACGACTCGACGCAGACCAGAGGTGCCGACCGACCCGAAGCCGCTGGAGCGGAGCGCTGGGCAAGCCGTCAGCCGACGCCGAGGAGGTCCACCACGAAGACGAGGGTCTCGTTGGGGCCGATGACGCCACCGGCGCCCCGGGCGCCGTAGCCGAGGTGCGGTGGGATGGTGATGCGACGGCGGCCGCCCAACTTCATCCCGGCCACGCCCTGGTCCCAGCCGGCGATGACCTGGCCGGCACCGAGCCGGAACCCGAACGTGTCGTTGCGGTCCCACGAGGCATCGAACTGCCCCTTGGTGGACCAGGCCACGCCGACGTAGTGGACCTCGACGGGTTGGCCCGCCGTGGCCTCGGCGCCGTCGCCGACCTCGAGGTCCTCCAGCACCAGGTCGGTGGGCGGGGCCTCGTCAGGAATGGTGATCTCGGGCTTGCTCATGGCGGGCGACCCTACCCCCGCATCGCACGATCATCGAGAGTGCTCCTTGACCATAGCGCTATTCTCTCGTATCTTCACCGTGTCGAAAGGGTTTCGGCGGATGGGGGGGCGATCAGGGAGTAGTCGATGGAAGCTTCAGCAAGAGCCCTCACTGCCGGCGCGCTCGCGTTGGCGGCAATCGGTGGAACCGCGGTCCCGTCGCCCCGCGCCGACGCCGGCTCCTACACGCAGACCGACGAGCGCCACAGCTACTGGGGGGCGGGCTCCACCTTGGGCCACGAACGGGCCTACATCCGGGCCTACTCGAGCGACTACGGCTGCGGCCTGCAGGACTGCGGCCTCGTCCGGGACATGCACGGCTCGATGGACGGCTACAAGGACGGCGATCAGGCGTCGCTCCCGAACGCCGTGAAGATGCGGCTGGTCGCGGCGTTCGGCGGGGTCAACGTCAGCGTGGGACTCGGCGCCAGCGCCGGCGGCGTGAGCGGCGGCGTCTCGTTCCATGACCTCGGGTCGAGCTGCGGCACCGACGACGTCCAGAACTCCGGTGATGCCATCAGCATCGAGGCGCCGGGATCGGTCTGCCAGGCCAGCACCTATGGCTGGGTGAGCAACATCGACGTGTCCACCGGCGGGCTGTTCCGCCGGGGAACGGCATGGACCGCGCTGTCCGCGTTCGACCGGGTCTCCGTGGGTGGGCTGTAGCCCGAACCGCTCCGCCGTCAGGTCACGGCCCTTGCGGCGGAGTCCACGACTGCTCACCCTCGTCGCCCTGGCGTGCGCCCTGCTCGCCTCCGCGTGCACGCAGGCCGATCCATCCGACGCTGGCAGGCACCCCACCGACGACTCCTGGGCCGGCCGCACGGTCGAGCGGTTCACCCGGGCGCTCGAGCGCGAGCCGGGGATCCCCTATCCCGCCGTGGTGCTGGCGACACCGGTGCAGACGTCCCCCTACAACGTCCTCACCGCCCAGCTCGACGTCCAGCGACTCGAGCCGGGCCGCCGGCTCCCCACCGACGTGGGCCGGACGGTTGCGTCCCTCATCGATCCCAACACCGGCCTGGCCGACGCCAGCCCGGCACCGACCGAGGTGCTCACCTGGCTCAGCCTGCTCCTCGGGCGGGCGCCCGGCGCCAACGCGCTCCGTCGCGAGCTCGATGGTGCGGCCGCCCACCAGGTCGCAGCCATCCGGGCCCGCCTGGCCGGCGCCGACCGCGACCTGTACACCGACCTGTACTGGGTGCGCGCCCTCGAGCTCCTGGCACGCGACCACGGTCGAGGCTCGTCCGCCGCTACGGACCTGCTGCGGAGGCTCCCCACCGACGCGTGGTGCCGGGCCGCGCTCGCGCAGCGCAACCAGGAGTCCGCCACCTACTTCGTGGCCCTGGGCAGCGGCGAGGAGATCGCCCGGGCATCGGGCCGATCGTGTCGAACGGTCTTCGCAGCCGAGGCGATCTCGGCGGACTCGCCGGAGGTGCGCAGGCAGCTGTCGACATGGCAGCAATCGATCCTGGCCGATGGCGCACTCCAGTCGACCGATCTCGACACCGTCAACGCCCTGCTCACCCTTCGCGATGCCAGCTTGGTCCGCGGCCTGCAGATCCACGCGGTGTCCCGGGCCGTGCGCGAGGCGGTCGCGGCCGACCGCATCGAGCGGACGCCGATCGCCTACCTGTTGGCCACCACCGCGGCCGATCGGCTGGGGGTGCAGCTCGCCGTCGGTCCCGCGGGAGCCGCCATGCTCGAGTCGCTCGCCGGCGGCACCGAGCTGGCGACCGCGGCCCCCAACCCGATCACGTTGATCCAAGCTCACGACGTCTTGACGATGCTCGGGGGCCGCCGGGCGGGCGCGCCCATCGAGCGACTCGTCGATTGGGGTTCCCCGGACCTGCTGCCACTCGACCGGGCCGCCCTCGCGGTGGCCGCCACCGCGCCGGGTCGCGTCGACCTCGCCGCGTTCCGCCGGGCGGCGGTGGCGCCGCAGGTGATGGCGTTGGCGCTCCGGGTCGAAGGTCTCGTCGGCCGATGCCGCGCCGACCTGCGGGCCTACGTGCGCCGCGCTGGCGCCGTCTTGCGGACCACGCCGGCCACGACCGCGGAGAACCCGTTCACCGCCAGCGGGTACGCAGCACTGATCGACCTGGGCCGCCGCTGCCGGGTCCGCTCGGCTCCGATCACCGCCCTGCACGCCCGGCTCACGCGGCTGGTCCGCGACCTCCTCGGGGCCGACGGCCTGGCCCGGTCGACCTCCGGCGTCGTCGACGTCCACCTGAGCGCAACGCTCGCGCTGGCGGCCTGCCGGTTGGACGACGCCGACCAGCGACCGTCGCGAGCTGCGGTGTCCCGCGCCGAGCGAGGACTCCTCGCTTCCGGTGGCGGCGCCTCCTCCGTCGCCGGCGAGGCCCCCACGCTCGATGCGACGTTGGCGGTGGTGCAACTCCGCACCCTCGCCCGTCACGGATGCCGGTCGGTGCCGGCATGAGCGTTCGGGCCCTCGCCCTCACGGTCCTGCTCGGATGCGCGGCGCCCCTGGCCGGGTGTTCCGGCCATGCGGGCCGCGCCGTGGACCGCCAGCCGGTCACCGACTTCGCCTCGGCCATCGGGCTCGACGACGGGCAGGCATCGATCACCAGCGTGCGCGGTCGACACCTCGCGTTCGAGTCCTCGGTCCGAGCGTGCATGGCCCGCCAGGGATTCACCTACGTCGTCGAGGCCTACCGCGACGACACCGCCGACGTTCCCGCTGACCTGCCCCTCTCGATCGACGCAGCCCGCCGCGCTGGGTACGGCATCAGCACCCGACTCACCGCGGGCGCCCCGACCGCGGGTCCCTCCGCGCCCACCGATCCCAACGATGCACAGGTGGCCTCGATGGGTGAGGCCGAGCGGACGGCGTTCACGCGGGCGCTCGGACCGGCCGACCGAACAGCCGGTTGCCGCCGACGCGCCGCCGACGCCGAGGCCGCTCGCGTCGCACCCGTGGCCCACGACCTCGACGTGTTGGCCCGCGGCTTCGGCCAGGCGGTCCGCCACGACGCCGAGATCGCCCGGCTCGACCGGAGCTGGCAGTCGTGCATGCGAGACGCCGGCTTCCGTGTCGACGACGACGGGGAGGCACGGGACCTGGTGACCCGGCGGCTCGACGCCGCCACCCGGAGCGACCCCGGCGGGGAGGGCCCGAGCTACGACCCGGGACGCCTGGCCTCGACCCAGGCATTCGAGCGCTCCATCGCCGGCGCCGACGCCCGGTGCCACGTTCCTCTGGAGGACGGCTACGCACGAGCGCTGGCGCGGGTGGCCCAGGACCTCACCGACCAGTACGGCGCGCAGATCGCGAAGGTCAAGCGCCAGCTGGGCCACCGATGATCCGTCGGCGGCACCCGGCGCGTCGCCGGTTCCAGTTCCTGGCCATCGTGGCCGCGGTGGCGGTCGCCGCGGCTGGGACGGGATGGTGGGCCAGTCGCCACCTCGCCGAGCCGGCGGCCACCCACCTCGGAGCCGTGGAGGCCGACCTCCCGGTCACGGTGGCGATCGAATCCAAGACGCTCCGATCGGAGGTCATCACCCGCGGCGACGTCCGGTTCGCGGATCACCTCGAAGCCACCGTGCAGGGCGACCTCGGCGCGGGCGTGGTCACCGCGTCGCCGCCCGCCGCAGGAGCGGTGGTGCACGAAGGCGATCGCCTCGTGGAGATCGTCGGGCGCCCGACCTTCGCCCTGACCGGCGAGCTCCCGATGTACCGCGAGCTGGGCCCGGGGTCGGGCGGCGACGATGTCGCCCAGCTCCAAGATGCCCTCGGCCGGCTCGGCTTCGCCGGCAACGACACCCGCGGCACCTTCGGGCCGGGAACCCAGCGAGCGGTCACAGCCTTCTACGCCGCTCGCGGTGCGGCCACCGCACCCGCATCGGAGGCGGCGACGGATGCCGCGACCGCGGCCGCCGACAACGTGGCCCAGGCCCAAGCCGACCTGGCCACGGCCAGGGCATCGGAGGCACGAGCCCTCGGAGGCACCGATCCGGTCGACCTGACCGCGGCGCGCGGCGAGGTCGACCTCACCGATCGCCGGCTCCAGGAGGCCCGCGGCGCGCTCGACCGAGCCCAGCGCGCGGTCGGCGTCCGGATCCCCCAGGCCGAGATCGAGTTCCTTCCCCGGCTCCCGCTGACCGTCGAGCGCACCCTGGCCCGTCGGGGATCGGTCACGAAGGGCAACGTGGCCGTGCTCACCGGCGGGGCGATCGTCGTCGACGCGACCGTGGACGACGCGGCGCGATCGCTGGTGCGTCCAGGCCTGGCGGCTCGGGTGATCGACGATGATGCCGGCACCACCTGGGCGGCCACCGTCGCCACCGTCGCGTCGACCCCCGAGGCGAGCAGCGCCGACCCATCCGGCGCGGCGAGCACGGATGGCACGTCCGGTAGCACCGCACCGGCTCGGTTCTCCGTCCGCCTGCTGCTCGCCAAGCCCGACGTCCGCGCCGTCGGACGCAACCTGCGGGTGGTGATCCCGATCGCCTCCACCCACGGCCGGGTCCTCGCCCTTCCGGTGGCCGCCCTCTATGCCGGACCGCAGGGTCAGACCTTGGTCCAGGTGCAGCGGCGTGACGGGACGATCCACAAGGTGGCGGTGCGCACCGGCCTCGTCGTCGATGGCGAGGCGGAGATCGCGCCGGACCGCGCACTGCGGGCCGGCACCCTCGTCGTGGTGGGGAGCAAGCGGACGTCCTCCTCCTCCTCCCCCACCACCACCACCACCACCGCACGGACCGGGACCGACCCGTGACCGACGACCCCGTGACCCGGTTGCGCTCGGTCGGTCGGTGCTACGGGTCGGACACCCCGGTGGCGGCCCTCGTCGACCTCGACCTCACGCTGCATGCCCGGGACTACGTCGCCATCACCGGGCCGTCGGGGTCGGGCAAGTCGACCCTGCTGAACATCATCGGCCTCCTCGACCGACCCGACGAAGGATCCCACGAGCTGTTCGGACAGGACGTGACCGGGCTCGGCGAACGGGCGCGGGCTCGCCGGCGGGCCCGCCACCTCGGCTTCGTGTTCCAGTCGTTCCACCTGATCCCGCACCGGTCAGCCTGTGAGAACGTCGAGCTCGGGCTCCTGTACCAAGGGATCGGGGCGCGGCGCCGCACCGAGACGGCCGAGCAGGTGCTCGGGCAGTGCGGTCTCGGCGACCGACTCGATGCACGGCCCACCCAACTGTCAGGCGGCGAGCAGCAGCGCGTCGCCATCGCTCGGGCGCTGGCCACCGCGCCTGATCTGCTCGTGTGCGACGAACCGACCGGCAACCTCGACTCGCGCAACACCCGCCGGGTGCTCGACCTGTTCGACCACCTTCGGGCCGACGGGCTCACCATCGTGGTGGCCACGCACGACCCCGAGGTGAGCGAGCGGGCCGACCGCGTGGTGCACATCGAAGACGGACGGGACCGAAGCCGGGCGGTGGCCAGATGACGCAGCACGCGCCGACCGCTCGCCCCCGAGTCGCAGACCTGGCGGCCGAGGCCGTCGCCGGGCTGGCCTCGCGTCCCGCCCGCGCCGTCCTCACCGCCCTCGGCACGGTGCTGGGAGTGGCCACCCTGGTCACGTCGGTCGGGATGGCCCAGACCGCGGGCAACCAGATCCTCACCCACATCGACGAGGCCGTCGCCACCCGGGTCACCGCGCAAGACGCCGCCGTCGCACCCGGAGGGCCCGGCCACCTGCCCTGGGACTCGGCTGACCGCGTGACCCGACTGCCCGGTGTCGTCGCCGCCGGGGCCACCGCCGAGATCCCCGGCGCCCAACCGATCACCACCATCGCCATCGGTGGCCAGACCCCGACGTACCCCGCGACGGTGTACGCGGTGACGCCGAGGATGATCGGCGCGGTGCAGGGGCAGATCCGCACGGGTCGGATGTTCGATGCCCGCCACGACCACCTCGCGGAGCCGGTGGCCGTGCTCGGCGACCGAGCCGCCGGATTGCTCCGGATCGACGACGTGAGCGGGAGCCCACGGGTCTTCCTCGCCGGCCAGGCCGTGACGGTCATCGGCATCCTCGATCCGATCGCCCGCCAAGACGATCTGGGCGACGCGATCCTCGTCCCGGTCGGGTACGCGCGACAGGTGTTCCGTCTCCCCGCACTCGACACCGTGCTGATCCGCACCCGTCGGGGGGCGGCACCGATGGTCGGGCGCCAGGTCGGGCTCGCCCTCGATCCCAACGATCCAACGGCCATCGATGTGGCGGCACCCCCCGATCCGATCGCCACGCGGGCCGCGGTGCGGGGCGACGTCAGCGGGCTCCTGCTCCTCCTCGCGGGCATGTCGCTCGTGATCGGCGCGCTCGGCATCGCCAACGTCACCCTGGTCGGTGTCCTCGAGCGGAGATCCGAGATCGGCCTGCGCAACGCGCTCGGGGCGTCCCGTCTCTCGCTCGCCACGCAGTTCGTCGCAGAGAGCGGCCTGATCGGCACGCTCGGCGGGTTGCTCGGCGGCGCCGCCGGGGTGCTCGCCGTCGTGGTGTTGTGCGCCATCCGGCGCTGGGTCCCCGTGCTCGACCTCGCCTATCCGCTGGCCGGGCCCGTGCTCGGGGCGATCATCGGCCTGGCCGCCGGCATCTATCCCGCGTGGAAGGCGGCGTCCATGTCCCCGATCGACGCGCTGAAGGGCTGACACCGTGCATCCACCGACCCCGCCACCAACCCCTCCACCAATCCCTCCCCTCCTGCGTCCGTCCACGCGTCCGCCCACATCTCCACGCACTCGGGACGTCCGCCTCCACCCGGCAGACCGGGGGGACATCGCGTTCCTCTACACGCTGGCCGCGGTGGCCCCCGAGCAGTGGTTCCGGATCTGCCGACGGGGACTCCCACCGCCCCACGAGTTCGAGGCGGTCCTCTGGCAAGGGGTCAGCGCCCTGTTCATCGTGCGGGGATCCGACGACGCGCGCCTCGGCGTCGCATCGCTGTTCGACCTGGACCCGCACGACGGCGTGGCCTGGATGGACATCGTGATCGACCCGATGCCGGGTGGCGACGATCTGCTCGGGCCGGTCGCCCGTCAGCTCCTCGACCACGCGTTCTCCCGATGGAACCTTCGCAAGGTCTACGCGTCCCACCTCGGCTACCAGGCTCCGCCGCTCGGCGAGTGCGGCATCGACGGCGACATCGAGGCGCACCTCGTCGAGTTCGCCCGCCACGACGGCATGTACTGGGATCGCTTCATCACCGCGATCGGCCGACCGGCTTGGCACGCCGCCGCTGCGGTGGCCCGATGAGCATCCTGCACGATCCCCGCGTGACGGTGCGTCCGGTGTCGCCCGCCGACTACGACGCCTTGCGCGCCAACGAATTGACCTGGACCTTCGGCGGCGGGTTCCGATTCGGGGGCCGCACCCCGAGCCCGGACGCGCACGTCGCCGCGCTCTGGAACGGGGTGCTGCTGCAGAGCGTCGGGGTGGCACCCCCCGGTGAGGAGCTCCTCGGTCTGTACACCTGCTTCGACGCCGACCTGCGCCACGGGCACGCGTCGATCGCGGTGGCGGCTCAGGACCGCCACATCGGCAGCGGCGCGGCCTTCGTAGGCCTCGGGCTCTTCATCACCGATCTGTTCACGGAGTGGCCGTTTCGCAAGCTCTACGCGCAGTCCCGTGCCGGCGCCTACGAACGGTTCGCGCTCGGGGCCGGGCGCCTCTTCACGGTCGAGGGTCGCCTCTCCGGTCACCACCACCTCAATGGCACCACCGAGGACACGTTCCTGCTGACCATCGATCGCACCGCATGGATGGCCGGCATGGGCGCCCGGCTCCGGCGCCGAGCACACCTCCTGCGCGCAGGCGCCGAGGGGACCGCACGGAAGGCGCCACATGCTCAGCTGGGATGACTTCGTCGACGCCTTCGGCTCCGAGTTCGAGCTGACCGGCAACCACCTGCCTCGGGCGACCAGGCTCGCCGAGGATCTGCAGTTCGATTCCCTGGCCCTCGTGATGGCGCTGGTCTGGGTCGAGGATCTCGCCCGGTCCCTGCCTCACGACCCCGAGGACCATCCCGCCCGAGATCTCGAGGGCCTGTACGAGTACTACCGAGGCCTGTGGCGGCAATGATCACTGCGTGACGCAGGAGCCAGCACCCCCCGGCGGCGACGTGGCCTGGCCAGTGCTCGACGACGACGCGCTGGCGGAGATCGCCCCGTTCGGGGAGGAGCTGGACCGCGAGGAGGGGGACTTCCTCTACCGGGCCGGAGACCGCGAGACGGCCTTCTACGTGGTCCTCGACGGCGAGGTGGAGATCGTCCGCGAGGGTACCGACGAGGTCGTGATCGCCACCCACGGCGCCGGCCGCTTCATCGGCGAGCTCAACCTCCTGACCGGGCAGCGACCGTTCCTCAGTGCCCGGATGAGCCGGTCGGGCCGCGTCCTGCAGGTCGCACCCGACGCCTTCCAGCGTCTCATGCACACCAAGCCCGACCTGTCCGACACCATCTTCCGTGCCTTCGTGGCCCGCCGCGAGCTGCTCCGCGAGGGGCTCGCGGCTGACGCCATCCGCATCGTCGGGTCACGCTTCTCGTCGGAGGCGCTGGCCTTGCGTGCGTTCGCCACGCGCTCGCGCCTCCCGCACACCTGGATCGAGATCGAAGACCTCGACGATGTCGGCGTGTACCTGGCCGGCCTCGGCGCTCGGCCCGCCGACGTCCCTGTCGCGGTCCTCCCGACCGCGGTGCTGCGTCGGGCGACGCCCGGCGAGTTCGCCGCCGCACTGGGGCTCACCTATCGGAGCATCCCTGGCTCGGTCACCGACCTGGTCGTGGTCGGGACCGGCCCCGGCGGCCTGGCCGCCTCCGTGTACGGCGCCTCCGAGGGGCTCGACACCGTGTCGCTCGACTCGGTCGCCGCGGGCGGCCAGGCGGGGGCGAGCTCGCGCATCGAGAACTACGTGGGGTTTCCCACCGGCATCTCCGGCGGCGACCTCACGGCGCGGGCCGCGATGCAGGCGCTGCGCCTCGGGGCACGGCTCGCGGCACCGTGTGAGGCAGTGGCCCTGCACGCCGAGAACGGGTTCCGCGTCGTCGTGCTGTCCGACGGCAGCGAGATCGCCACCCGGGCGGTGATCGTCGCGTCCGGCGCCCGCTACCGGCGGCTCGAGGTCGCCGAGCTCGAGCGGTTCGAAGGCGCCGGTGTCTACTACGCGGCCACTGAGCTCGAGGCCCGGTTGTGCCGCGGCGTCGACGTGGCCGTGGTCGGCGGCGGCAACTCCGCGGGCCAGGCCGCCCTCTACCTCTCCCAGCAGGGCAGCAACGTGTCCCTGGTGGTCCGCCGCCGCGAGCTGGTCGAGACGATGTCGCACTACCTGATCGCCCGGGTCGAGGCCGATCCCCACATCGAGGTCCTGACCCACACCGAGGTCCGCGCCCTGAGCGGCCAGGATCACCTCGCCGAGATCACCCTCGAGCACCGGCCCACCGGCGAGCGGCGGACCGTGGCGTGTGGTGGTCTCTTCTGCTTCATCGGCGCCGTGCCGGCCACCGGCTGGCTCAGCGGGTGCGTCGCGCTGGACCGCAAGGGGTTCGTCCGCACGGACCGGTCGCTGGAGGCCACGGACCTCACCGACGAGGGGTTCGCGGGCCGGGCGCCTCTCCCGTTCGAGACCTCGCTGCCTGGCGTGTTCGCGGTGGGCGACGTCCGCATGGGCTCGATGAAGCGGGTGGCGGCGGCCGTCGGTGAGGGATCGAGCGCCGTCCGCTCGGTCCACGACTACATCGCCCTGCACGCCTGAGCTTCCGTGCGTTCTGCCGGGCTGAGCGGTGGGCGGGTCAGTCGCCGCAGACCACGAGGCGGAACCCGCCATCCACCTCGTCGCGGTCGAGCAGATCCTGGTTTCGCTCCCGCCACCGGCCGGCGTCGAGGTCGGCGGCCAGCCGGACCATCCGTTCGGCCACGAGAGCAGCGGGCAGCTGCGCGATGCCCGAGATCGACGCTTGCACATCCGGGTCGAGGTACGCCGACGGCCGCCGCCAGTAGGCCCACAAGAAGCCGTCGAAGCAGTCAGCCGGGATCGGCACCTCCCGCACCGAGCCGCCCCCGAGGTGATCGGCGATGGCGGTGGGCGTCGGTGGGTTCGACCCGGCGAGCTCGAGCATCTCGGGCAGGTAGTCGTGGACGAGCCACAGCCCGAGGTGGGCGCCCGGGTCGAACGTGAGGATCACCTGCCGTCGGGCGACGCGGCGGAGCTCGTCGAGGCCCGCCAACGGATCGGGCCAGTGGTGCACGGTCAAGACGGCCATCGCCGCATCGAACGATCCATCGGCGAACGGCAGGTCGGCCGCCACCGCTTCCACACAAGGAGCCGCGCCGGTGCGCCGTTGCGCCCGCATGACCGCCGACGGTTCGACGGCGACGACCTGGGCGGTCCCCTCGGGCTCGTAGGAGCCGGTGCCCGCACCGACGTTCACCACGCGCCGGGCGCCGGCCAACGCCTCGGCCAGGTGGCGTCCGATCCGGGGATCGGCCCGGCGCGTCGTGGCGTACCCGCCGCCGATGCGGTCGTAGATGGCCACGTCGCTGCGCCGGGCCGTCGCCGTCAGCGGGCGCGGATGGAACGGAGCAGGTGGACCATCTCGATGACGACCTTGGCGCCGTCCTCGCCGACGTTGTGGCCGCCGGCCTCCTCGGAGCGCTCCAGCGCCTGGTCGAGGTTCTCGACGGTGAGGGCGCCGAACGCGATCGGCACCCCGGTCTCGAGCTGGGCCTGCTGGATCCCCGACGCGCACTCCCCGGCCACCGATTCGTAGTGGGTGGTCTCGCCGCGGATCACGCAGCCGAGGCACACCACCGCGTCGACGTCGCCCGACAGCGCCCAGGTCTTGGCGGCCAACGGGAGCTCGAACGCTCCGGGCACCCAGCACTCCACGACGTCGGTGGCGGCCACCCCGGCGTCGGCCAGGCCCCGCCGCACGCCGTCGAGCAGGCGCAACGTGATGTGCGAGTTCCAGCGCGCCGCCACCACGGCGATGCGCAGGCCGGTCCCGTCGAGCACGGCCGGGGGCGCACCCTCGGCTTGGTGGTCCCCCGCCATCAGGCGTCGCCGTCGCCGTCGCCGGTCGGATCGACGCCGTCGACGCCATCGACGACTGGCGCGCCCGCGCCACCGCCACCGACAGCTGCAGGGGCCGATGCCGCGGCCGATGCCGCGGAGAACTCGCCGAGGCCCTCGATCAGGTGGCCCATCTTCTCGGCCTTGGTCTTGAGGTACCGGATGTTCTCGGGGTTCGGTGCGGTCACCGACGGGACCCGCTCGACGATGTCGAGCCCGAAGCCATCGAGGCCGCCGTACTTGGCCGGGTTGTTGGTCACGAGGCGCATCGTGGTGATCCCGAGGTCGACCAGGATCTGGGCACCGATGCCGTACTCCCGTGAGTCGATCGGCAGGCCGAGCGCCTCGTTGGCCTCGACCGTGTCCGCACCTTCGTCCTGGAGCTCGTAGGCCCGGATCTTGTGGCCGATGCCGATGCCGCGTCCCTCGTGGCCGCGCAGGTAGACGATCACGCCGGTGCCGGCGTCGGCGATCATCTTCATGGCCGCATCGAGCTGCACGCCGCAGTCGCAGCGCATCGAGCCGAACACATCGCCGGTGAGGCACTCGCTGTGGACCCGCACGAGCACGTTGTCGGCACCGGCGATGTCGCCGCGGACCAGCGCCACGTGCTGCTCGCCGTCGAGCACCGACTCGTAGACCTTGCAGGTGAAGTCGCCCCAGCCGGTCGGGATGCGGGCCTCGGACACCTGGCGCACCAGCTTCTCGTTGCGGCGGCGGTACCGGATCAGGTCCGCGATCGAGATCATGTAGAGGTCGTGCTCGCGGGCGAAGCGGCGCAGCTCGGGCTGGCGGGCCATGCCCATCTTGTTGCCGTCCACGATCTCGCACAGGATCCCGGCGGGGTACAACCCGGCCATGCGGGCGAGGTCGACGGTCGCCTCGGTGTGCCCGGCCCGCTTGAGCACGCCGCCCTCACGAGCTTCCAGCGGGAGGATGTGGCCGGGCCGGGCCAGGTCGCCGGGCCGGGTGCTGGGGTCGACCAGGGCTTGCACGGTTGCGGCGCGGTCGAACGCCGAGATCCCCGTCGTGGTGCCATGGCGGGCATCGATGCTCACGAGGAACGCCGTGCGCATGCTCTCGGTGTTCTGCTCGACCATCGGACGTAGGTCGAGCTCGGCGGCGCGCTCGGAGGTGATCGGGGCGCAGATGAAGCCCGAGGTGTGGTGCAGGAAGAAGGCGATCTTCTCCGGCGACACGTGCTCGGCCGACATGATGAGGTCGCCCTCGTTCTCACGGTCCTCGTCGTCGACCACCACGAGGATCTCGCCGCGGGCGAACGCCTCCAGGGCCACGCTGATCTCGGCCAGGGGTCCTTCGTCGGAAGGCCCGCGGTTGGTGCTGACCTCCACGTGCGTTCCCACGGGCATCTCGGCAGGGGTCTCGATCATCAGCGGTGTCCTTCCAACAGCGACTCGACGTACTTCGCGATGACGTCGAGTTCCAGGTTCACGGGGTCGCCGGGCCCCTTGGAGCCGAGGGTGGTGACCTCGGCGGTGTGCGGGATGACGGCAACGGAGAAGCCGTCGGTGTGGACGGCCGCCACGGTCAGGCTCGTGCCGTCCACGGTGATCGAGCCCTTCTCCACGATGTACCGCAGCAGAGCAGGGTCGACCGAGACCCGGAGATCCGGGGCGGGCGTGGCGATGATGCCGACCGCGTCGACGTGGCCTTGCACGAGGTGTCCGCCGAGGCGGTCGGCCAGGCGGACCGGTCGTTCGAGGTTGACCCGCGAACCTGGCACCAGGGCACCGAGGCAGGTCCGGTCGTAGGTCTCGTCGACGACGTCAGCCTCCCACCAGTCCTCGCCCCATGCCACGACGGTGAGGCACGTGCCGCTGACCGCGATCGACGCCCCCAGCTCGACGTCGTCGAGGACGGCCGATGCGCCGATGCGCAGCTTGGGCCCCTCACGGGAGATGACGGTGCCGAGCTCTTCGACGATGCCGGTGAACATCAGCGGATCCCTTCGGGTCGGTCCTGCGGGTGGTCGATGCCCGGCGCCTCCGCCGGCTCGCCCTCGTCGGTGAGGCGAACGACCGGAACCGGCCCGGTGATCGGCGACGGGGTGATGGGCGACACGTCGATGCGCAGGTCGCCGCCGAGGTGGCTGACACCGGTGATGGCACCGCGCCAGACGTCGGCGATCGTCGAAGCCGCGGGTCCGGCGAACAGGGGCCGAGCGTCGTCGCCGCCGAAGATGGCGGGCGCGACGTAGAAGATGTAGTGGTCGACCAGGCCGGCTCGATGGAACGCGCCGGCGACCGTGGCCCCGCCCTCGACGAGGCACTGCAGCACCCCGCGCCTGCCGAGGTCGTCGAGGAGGTCGGGCAGCTCGCCGCGGAACTCGACGGCGGGGGCGACCTTGGCGCCGGGCGGGATGGTGCCGAGCACGACCCGCAACGGGTCGCGGCCCTCGACATGGCGCACCGTGAGCGATGGATCGTCGGCGCGGACCGTGCCGGCCCCGACGACGATGGCATCGCTCTCGGCGCGGACCATGTGGGCGTCGGCGCGAGCGGCGCCACCGGTGATCCACTGGCTCGTGCCGTCCGGCGCCGCAGTGCGGCCATCCAGGCTCGCCCCCAGCTTGAGGACCACCCACGGCCGACCCGTGGTGCGGTGCTTCAGGTACGGCGCCAACTGGGTGCGGACGGCGTCGGCCTGCTCCCCCATGCTCACGTCGACCCCGGCATCGCGCAGCCGGGCGATCCCCTGGCCCGACACCCGTTCGTCGGGATCGGCCAGCGCGATCACGGCGCGGGCGATGCCGGCGTGGATCATCGCGTCGGCGCACGGGCCCGTACGGCCGATGTGGGCGCATGGCTCGAGGGTCACCCAGGCGGTGGCGCCGCGAGCAGCATCGCCGGCGGCATCCAGGGCGACCACCTCGGCGTGACGGCCGCCCGGAGGCTCGGTGGCGCCGGTGAAGACCCGGCCATCGGTCGACTCGATCACGCAACCCACCCACGGGTTGGGCGACGTGGCGCCACGGACCGAGGCGGCGAGCTCGATCGCCTGCACCATCGCCTCGGTGTCGTTCACGTGGGATCCGTTCGGTCACGGGTACGCGACGCGCAAGGGCGACAGCGCACCCTCGCTCTCATCCGGACTTTCACCGTCGGCTCCGGGGTCTCACCGGATCGGCCCGGGCCCTGGGGCTCGGGTTCGCGGGCTGTACCGCCGGTCGGGACTTGCACCCTGCCCCGCGAGGAGGCGTGTTGTTGGCTCGGTTGTGTCGGCGAGTGTACGACCGCCGACCGGTCGCGAACAACCCCGACCGTTTCGATCGCGACCGGAAGGCGGGGAGGGCTCGATGGAGGTGCGATCAGTGGGGGCGATGCCCGGCGAGGAGGGCGAGGGCGTGGGGGACGACGTCGAGCACGGCGTCGAGGCACTCGACCGCCCCCTTCGGCGACCCCGGCACGTTGAGCACGAGCGTGCCACCCAGGCTCCCGGCGATGCCTCGGGAGAGCCGGCCGAGGGGGTTGACCAGGCGCATCGCCTCGGCCAGGCCCGGTGCCTCTCGATCGATCACGCGGCGGGTGCCTTCGGGGGTGAGGTCCCGCGGGCCGAATCCGGTGCCGCCGGTGGTGACGATCAGCCCATCGAACCCCGCAGCCTGCGCCTTCAGCGTGTCGGCAACCGCCTCGACGCCGTCGGGCGACACCACCACGACCTCGACGGTCGCCCCGGCCGCCTCCAGCGCGGCCCGCAACGCAGGTCCGCCGCGATCTTCCCGAGAGCCGTCGGCCACCCCGTCGGACACGACCACGACCCGGGCAAGCCACCGCGAAGGCGGCGGGTCGCCCGGGATCGCGGGTTCGGTCGTCATCGGTGATCGCCGCCCTGCTCCTGGCCGCCTGCGGCCGGAGCGGTCCACGCGAACAGGGCCATCCCGTCCGTGGCGGCCGACTGGGGCAGCAGCAGCGCACCGCTCCCCCACGGCTCCCACGCCGGATCGAGCGCCAGGTCCTCCACCGGGATCGTGGTCCAGCCCGCATGCGCGGCGGTGAACGCATCGGCGACCGAGGTGGTCTCGGCCACCGTCAGCGTGCAGACGGAGTAGACGAGCCGGCCGCCCGGGGTCACGAGACCGGCAGCCGCGCCGAGGAGCCGGGCTTGGAGCAGGGCGAGCCGTTCGGGTGCGGCCGCGTCGATCCGCCAACGGGCATCGGGGCGCCGTCGCAGCGACCCGAGGCCGGAGCACGGAGCATCGACCAGCACGCGTGCGAAGGCGTGGGCCGCGAACGGGGGCGCGGTCCCGTCGGCCGCCACCGGCTGAAGGGCGCCCCGGTCGAAGTGGAGCCGGGCCGCGTTGTCGACGACCAGCCCGACCCTTCCCACCCGAGAGTCCGATGCCACCACGGTGGCGCCCGTGGCCGCCATGGCCGTCGCCTTCCCTCCCGGTGCCGCGCACAGGTCGAGCACGCGCTCGCCGGCACGGGCGCCGACGGCAGCGGCCACCCACTGCGAGGCCTGGTCCTGGATGTAGCCGTCGTCGCGCTCGGTGGCCGACGCCGCGCTGTTCATCGACACCAGCGCCGCATGGGCCCGGTCGTGTCCCAGGTCTGCGGTGAGACGCTCGACGATCCAGTCGGGGTAGCTGAGGCGCACGCCATCGGAGGGCCAGGCGTCCTCGGCATCGGCGATCTTGCGGAGCACGGCGTTGACCAGGCCGCGCGCCTTGCGCGGAACGACCTCGACGGTGGCCGACACCGCGGCGTGCGGCGGCGTGCCGAGCACCCGCAGCTGGTAGGTGCCGATGCGCAGCGCGGCGCGGACCGTGGGGTCGAGGTCCCCGAGCGCGTAGCGGTCGACGAACCAGTCGCAGGCCCGCCGATGCCGCGTGGTGCCGTAGACCAACTCGGTGGCGAATGCCCGGTCTCGGTCCGGCAGGCCGCTCTTGGCCAGCAGCTTGGGGAGCACGAGGTTGGCGTAGGCGCCGTCGCGATCGATGCGCACCAGCGCCTCGACCGCCGTGCGTCGGGCGTCCCGACGCGGCATGGCCGGCGACGACGGCGCTCCCTCGGACGCCGGGGCACCTCGGCGCGGGGCATCGCGGCGGGGCGCGGGCCGGCGACCGCTTCGGCCAGGCGCGCCCATCAGGGAGACGTCTCCGGTGACTCGCCAAGGCGCTCACCAGGTGCTGGCCGAGCGCCGTTGGCCCACGCCGCGAAAGGGACGCGAGCGCGGCCCTCGGGCTGGACCTCGATGAGCTGCACGAGCCCCGACGAGGTGGCCACGCGATCGCCTTCGATCTCGCCGGGCGCCCGAGCGGGGCCGTCATCGGGCCACACCCGGGCCGCGTGCACCTTCAGTCGCTTGTCGCGGAACGTGGTCCACGCCCCGCCCACCCGCACGACCCGAACGGCGTCAGCCGCACTTCCCGTCCAGTCGAGGCGGAGGTCATCGGGACCGATCTTGGCCGCATAGGTCGCTTCGCCCACCTGCGGCTCGGGGGTGCCCAGCCCTTCGCGCAGGGTCGTGACCAGCAACCCGGCCCCGATCTGGCTCAGCTGCGTGCCGAGCTCGTCGGCCGTGCTCGTCCGACGGACCGCCACCTCGTTGCAGGCGTAGACGCCACCGGTGTCGAGCCCTTCCTCCACGGCCATGACGCACACGCCGGTGCGCTCGTCACCGGCGAGGATCGCCCGCTCCACCGGCGCCGCGCCGCGCCACCGTGGCAGCAACGAGAAGTGGAGGTTGACCATCGGGAGCGCCTCGAGGATCGGACGACGGAGGATGCTGCCGTACGCGACGACCACGCCCAGATCGGCTCCCACGGACAGGGCATCCTGCACGTCGTGTGACACCGGGACCCCGCGGGCCAGGGCGGCCAGCTTCACGGGCGTGGCCGTGGGTTCGGAGCGCCGACCGCGGCGCTTGTCGGCGCCGGTGACCACGAGGGCGACATCGAACCCGGCATCGAACAAGGCCTCCAGCGGTGGCACGGCCATCGCCGGCGTCCCGAGGAAGACGAGGCGGCGCGGGTTGGCGGGGGGCGCCGGGAGCGGCGCCGAATCGGTCTCGGTCATCGAAGGCGGGCTAGCGGAGGGTGAGCCCGCGGCGGGGCACCGCCGGCTCGGCCGCGAAGCCCAGCATGAGGTCGCGCACCTGGCGCCGGGCCTGCTTGGCCTGCTCCTCGTCGAGACGCTCCACGAGCAGGATGCCGTCGAGGTGGTCGAGCTCGTGCTGGAACATGCGGCCCTCGAGCTCCGACGCCTCGATGGAGACCTCGTTGCCCTCGAGGTCCCGGCCCACGACGTGGACCCGGTTGGGTCGGGTGATCTCCCAGGACAGGCCGGGCACCGAGAGGCAACCCTCCTCGTAGGTCCACTCGCCGTCGGACTCGACGATCAGCGGGTTGATCATGGTGTGGGCGCCGGTGCCGTCGTTGAGGTCCCACACGAACAGGCGTCGCTGCACGCCGACCTGCGGCGCGGCCAGGCCGAGGCCGGGAGCGTCGTACATGGTCTCCACCATGTCGCCGGCCAGGCGGACGAGCTTGCCGTCGATGTCGGTCACGTCGGCGGCGCGCTGCTTCAGCACCGGATCTCCGATGACGCGGATCTCGTAGGGGGCCGAGCCAGACATGGGTGCCAGGCTACCGTCGCCACGGTGCCCTCCCCACAGCCCGACCGGCCCGACCACTACTTCACGGCCGACCCGGGAGCGGCCTCGTCGCCCGCCACCGTCGAGCTGATCCTGTCGGAGGGACGCCTGGTCACGCTGGCCACCGACGCCGGCGTCTTCTCCGGCGACCGCGTCGATCCCGGTACCCGCGCCCTCCTCGCCGACGGACCGCCCGTGACCGAGGGGGGCGTGCTGGTCGACGTCGGATGTGGCTACGGGCCGATCACCGTGGCGCTCGCCCTCCGCGGCGGCCCCGACGCGACCGTGTGGGCCGTCGACGTGAACGAACGGGCCCGCGACCTGTGCCGGGCCAACGCGGATGCCAACGGCGTCGGGGGGCAGGTCCGCGTCGTCGCCCCCGATGAGGTGCCCGAGGACCTGGTGGTGGACCAGGTCTGGTCGAACCCGCCGATCCGGGTCGGCAAGGCCGCGCTGCACGACCTGCTGCGCCGCTGGCTCGACGCCCTCCGCTCCCCCGGCGGCCAGGCCGCGCTGGTGGTCCACAAGCACCTGGGCGCCGATTCGCTCGAGCGCTGGCTCGGCGCCGAGGGTTGGCCGACCGAGCGGCTCGCCTCCCGCGCCGGCTACCGGGTCCTCGCCGTGGCCGCCGCGACCTCGACCAGACCCTCGACCGCGTCCAGCAACTCCCCCACGAACGATCCGGAGCCCTCCGCGTGAGCCGCAACCTCGGCAGCACCGACCTGAAGCGCCTGCACCGCGACTGGCGCCGACGGGCGCCGGGCAAGGTCGCCCTGCTCCTCGACTCGGTGGCCACCCCCGTCAACCTCGGTTCGATCCTGCGCACGGCGGCCGCCATGCGCGTCGACGACATCTGGCTGTGCGGCCAGACGCCCGCCCCGGATTCGTCGGCCGCCGGCAAGACCGCCATGGGCTCCGAGCGCTTCCTCACGTTCCACCGCGTCGAGGAATCGGCCGCCGCGGTCGCCGCGGCCAAGGCTGCCGGGTACCGGCTGGTCGGCATCGAGCTGGCCGACGAGGCGGCGGCGATCCATGAGGTCGACCTCGGCCCAGCCGTCTGCCTCGCCCTCGGCCACGAGGACCGCGGCCTCACCAAGGCCGTGCTCGACGGCGCCGACGCCCTGGCGTTCATCCCGCAACTCGGCCGGATCGGGTCGCTCAACGTGGCCGTCGCCGCATCGATCGCCCTGTACGAAGCCCGCCGTCAGGCCTGGCCCCCGCCCACCATCGCCCCCTCCTGAGCCGCAGGTGGAGGGGCCCCAGCGGTCGCTTCGCACAGAAAAGGTCGTGGGATGGCGCGGTGCGGTCGGCCTACGGTCGCCGCCATGGCTGTTCCGCTGACGATCGTCGACTCGTTCACCGACCGCCCGTTCTCCGGCAATCCGGCCGGGGTCTGCCGCCTCGACCGGGCGGCACCCGAGGCGTGGATGCAGGCGGTCGCCGCCGAGGTGAACCTGTCGGAGACGGCGTTCGTGGTGCCCCGCGACGACGGCAGCTTCGACCTGCGGTGGTTCACGCCCACCACCGAGGTGGAGCTGTGCGGGCACGCCACCCTCGCCAGCGCCCACGTGCTGGGCGGAGCCGGACGGTTCCACACGCACAGCGGGCTGCTCACGTGCACGCCCGGTGCCGACGGGTCCATCGAGATGGACTTCCCGGCCAAGCCGCTCGACGCGGTCGTCCCGTTCCCGGCCGACGAGGACTGGGCGAGCGCGGTAGGGCTTGCGCCCGAGCGCCTGGTCGCCCTGCGCCGGCGAGGTGACTGGCTCCTGCTCGAGGTGCCCGACGGCGACGACGTGCGCGCCGCCCGACCCGACGAGGCACGGCTGGGCGCGCTCGGTGGGCACTGCCTGCTGGTCGCGGACACGACCGGCGCGGCCGATGGCCCCGACGCCGCCTTCGACTCGGTCTGCCGCCTCTTCGCGCCGGGCGCCGGCATCGCCGAGGATCCGGTGACCGGCTCGGCCCACTGCGTGATCGGTCCCTGGCTGGCCGAGCGGACCGGACGGACGAGCTTCACCGGCTCCCAGGCATCGATCCGCGGCGGTGTCGTCGGCATGCGGGTCGAGGGCGACGACCGGGTCGTGCTATCGGGCACCGCGGTGACCGTCACCGACGGCCAGCTCCTGATCGACCCACCGACCTGACGCACCGTCCACCGCTCGCTGACCGGCCGGCAACCAGCCGAGGTGACCGAAACCGGCTGAGCACCACCGATAACGTCGGTGCTCCACCGATGCGGGAGGTGCTCATGGACGGACCACGTGCGGCTTCGGCGGGTTCGGCGGGATCGAGAGGAGGCGCTGCCGGTTCGGCGCTCGTCGCCCTCGTCGCCTTCGTCGTGTGCTGCCGGCTGCGGCCCGACATCGCCGTCGGGCTCGTGGTCCTGGGGGCCGTCTTCACCACCATCGAGCGCTGGCGGCCGGTCCACGAGCAGCCCCCGGCCATCCGGCGGACCGGCGGGGTCACCGACGCCGCCCACTTCGTCGTCGACGAGATCCTCGCCGCCGCCGGCCTCGTCGCGGTGGTCTTCGTGGCCCTGCCGTTCGTGCAGGGCGCCACGCCCGATGTGATCCCGCGGGCCGTGCACCACGGACCCGAGTGGGCCACGTGGATCCTCGGGCTCGTGCTGGCTGAGGTCTTCGGATACTGGGGCCACCGCCTGTCCCACGAGATCCCGTTCCTGTGGCGGTTCCACCGGGTCCACCACAGCTCACCGACCATGGACTGGCTGGCCCCGAACCGTCGGCACCCGCTCGATCAGACCTTCGCCCGCTCCTCGGTGGCGCTCCCGATGTTCGCCCTCGGCTTCGGCCTGCCCATGCTCATGGGCCACTTCGTCGTTCGACGGTTCCAGGGCCTCTTCGTGCACGCCAACTGGAACGTGCGCCTCGGCCCCCTCGAATGGCTGGTCGCGAGTCCGCACTTCCACCACTGGCACCACGCCGACGACCCGGCCGCCTTCAACACCAACTACGCCGGCCAGTCGATGATCGTCGACAAGGTGTTCGGCACGCTCCACCGCCCGTCCGGCTGGCCGACGGCCTACGGCTGCGATGGCTCGACCCCCGAGCGGGGCTACCTCGCCCAGCTCGCGTCGCCCTGGTACGCCGCCAACCGCGCCGGGCCGGCGCGCTGGATGGGACATCGGCCGGTCATCTCCCCCGCCGCCCTCGCGGCCGACGAGCGGATCCCCCTGCGCGCCCGGTCGTCGCTGGGCCGCACGCCCGAGGTGGAACGAGCCCGGCACTACCAGCTCCTGCGCTGACGCGAGCTTGCCGCTCGGCCAGGCGCGACGGTCAGGCGCGAAGGGGATCGACCTCGATCCGCAGCCGCCCCGCCGGGCGGGAGACGGCGGCGAGGGCGTCGCAGAGGATCTCGTGGTCGGGGGCCCGGAGCCGCCAGGCGCCGTCCACCGGGCCTTCGACCCGGACCCGATCGGGATGGCCGAAGCCGGCCATGAAGTCCGGAGCAGCCTGGCCCGAGACGATGGCCATGGCCACGGCGGGGGGCATGTTGAAGACCGGGCGCAGGGCCCGCTCGGTCTCGGCCAGCCGGCCGGGATCAGCGGCTCGGGTCGCCACGAGCACCTGGTGATCCGGCGTGCGGGTCTGCACCAGGAGGCGACCTCTCCCGTCGGCGCCTCGGCGCACGAGCCGGGCGGCACGGGCCAGCATCGCCATCGCCTGCTCCGACGCCCGGTAGCGGGTGGAGAGCAGCTCCTGGTCGAAGTCGAGGAACGCCACCGAGTCGGCCCGAGCCACCCGGTGGAGCACCGCCTCGGTGCCGATCAGCAACGGGGCCTCGGCCAGGGTGGCGTCGTCGACCTCGGCAGCCGCGGTGACCTCGACCACGGCCCGCCCCGCCAACACCTCGAGCTCCTCGCGCGCCCGGCTCACGCCGAGCCGCAGGTTCTTGAACCGCGACGCGTGGCAGTGGAGGCACACCACCGGCCGGCGGGTCCCGCACCGGCCGCACACCAGCTCCGGGCCCGGTCCGGACCCAGACCCTGCCTCGTCCTCGGGGCCCCCAGCGGGCTCCTCGAGGGACACCGCGGCATCGCAGACCTCGCAGCGAGCGAGCGTGGAGCAGGCGGCGCACGCCAGCAGCCGGGCCCGGCCGGTGCGGTTCAGGACGCACACGACGCGCCCCTCGCCGCGCACCAGCTCCACCAGGGCCGGCGAGAACAGCGGGCCGAGTCCGGGGTCGAGGTCGCGCTGGTCGACGACCTCGGTGCGCGGCCATCCCGCCCGTTCGGTCCCCCGGTCGACCGTGACGAGGTCGCCCCACGCCAGCGCTTCGAGGCTCGGGCACGGCGACACCAGGAGGCACGGGACGCTGGCGCGCCCGGCTCGCTCGACCGCCACGTCGCGGGCGTGCCAGGTGGGCGTCTGCTCCTGCTGGTACACCTCGTCGTGCTCGTCGAGCACCACGACACGGCCCAGATCGGGTGCCGGCGCCCAGGCGGCAGCACGAGCCCCGACCACCACCTGCGCCCGGCCCGATGCGGCGTGGGCCCACTCCCCCGTCGCTGCCGCGCCGGGTCCATCGTGGGCCACGATCGCGGTGCGCACGCCGTCACGCCGCAGCCGCCTGCCCAAGACCTGGGCATCGGCGACCGAGGGGCACAGCACGAGGGTGATGCCGGGGCGACGCCCGGCCTCGAGGACCAGCGGATACCGGTCGGCACCCGGGGGCAGGCGGAGCACCCCGTGCGCAGACGAGAGGGCCTCGTCGATCCACCCCGCTCCGCTCCCGTCGGGCGGAGCACCGTGTTCAGCCTCGGGACGTGGTGCGGTCACCACCGCGTCGTCGGGACCCAACCGCAGGGATCGGACGACCCCAGGCGGCGACGCCGTGCGCAGGAGGTGGGCGCGCCGGCCCGCCCACCGCCAGGCGGCCCAGCCGGCGAGCTCGATCAGCTCCGGCGCCGGGCCCCGGCCGCTGACCCTTGCAAGGGGCCGGAGAGCGACCCCTGCCGCGGGCTCGACGTCGAGCCCGGTCACCCAGCCCCCGACGCGCCGCCCACCCAGCTGGATGCGCACCACGTCGCCGATGTGCACGTCGACGCCTTCGGGCACGAGGTAGTCGAACTCCTTGTCGATCCCCACGACGTCGGGCAGCACCCGCACCACTCGCTGCTCGCCGTCGACCGCACCCATCCCCGTCACCCTCCCACACGCCCTGGGCCCGGCTTCACGCTGGCCCGGACGCGGCGAAGGGGCGGGCACAGGGCCCACCCCTTCGTCGGGACTCGTCATTCGGTGGCCGCGGCCGGCAGCGGCCCCGACGCCGGATCAGAGGCCGAGGGCGCTCTTGAGGTCGTCGGCGCGGGTGGTGTGCTCCCACGTGAAGTCGGGGTCGTTGCGGCCGAAGTGACCGTACGCAGCCGTCTTCTGGTAGATCGGGCGGCGCAGGTCGAGGTCGCGCAGGATCGCACCGGGGCGGAGGTCGAAGACGTCGTTCACGGCATCGACGATCTTGGCTTCCTCCACCTTGGCGGTGCCGAAGGTCTCCACGAGCAGCGAGACCGGGTGGGCGACACCGATCGCGTAGGCCACCTGGACCTCGGCACGATCGGCGGCGCCCGCGGCCACCAGGTTCTTCGCGACCCAGCGACCGGCGTAGGCGGCCGAGCGGTCGACCTTCGACGGGTCCTTGCCCGAGAAGGCGCCGCCGCCGTGGCGGGCCATGCCGCCGTAGGTGTCGACGATGATCTTGCGGCCGGTGAGGCCGACGTCGGCGTGGGGGCCGCCGAGCTCGAACTTGCCGGTGGGGTTCACCAGGACGGTGAAGTCGTCGTCGGCGAACTGGGCCGGCAGCGACGGGCGGATGACGTGCTCGATCAGGTCGGGCTTGATCGTGGTCTCGGCATCGATGCCCGGCTGGTGCTGGGTCGAGATGAGCACCGTCTTGAGGGCCACCGGGGTGTTGCCCTCGTAGTCGAACGTGACCTGGGTCTTCCCGTCGGGGCGCAGGTACGGGAGGATCCCCGCCTTGCGGACCTCGGCGAGGCGGGCCGACAGCTTGTGGGCGAGCCAGATCGGCAGCGGCATGAGATCTTCGGTCTCGTTGCACGCGTAGCCGAACATCATCCCCTGGTCGCCGGCGCCCTGGCTGTTGAGGGCGTCCTCGCCGGCTGAGCCGGTGCGGGTCTCGTAGGCCGTGTCGACGCCCTGGGCGATGTCGGGCGACTGCGGGTCGATCGACGTGATCACGCCGCAGGTGTTGCCGTCGAAGCCGACCGCGCCGTTGTCGAAGCCGATGCCGTTGACCGTCTCGCGGACGATCTTGGGGAACTCGACGTAGGCCGTCGTGGTGATCTCGCCAGCGACGACCACGAGGCCGGTCGTGATGAGGGTCTCGCACGCCACCCGAGCCATGGGATCCTGGGTGAGGATCGCATCGAGAACGGCATCGGAGATCTGATCGGCCATCTTGTCGGGATGGCCCTCCGTGACCGACTCAGAGGTGAAGGTCCAACGACTCACGGGGTGTGCTCCTTGTTGACTTACTTGGTCGGGAATTGAGGTTTTGACGAACCGGCGGACTCTAGGCGGCACGCGACGACCGAGTCGAGAACCGCCTCGGCCACCGCATCCTTGGCCGCGAGGGGGACCTCGACCGGCTCGGCGGTGGCGGAATAGATGACCACCGCGTTGGTGTCGTGCTCGAACCCGGTCTCGGGCGCGCCCACGTCGTTGGCCACCAGCAGGTCGGCGCCCTTGGCGGCCAGCTTGGCCTGGGCGTTGACCGCGACGTCGGCCGTCTCGGCGGCAAAGCCGACGAGGGTCTGGCCGGGACGCTTGGTGGCCCCGAGCACGGCGAGGATGTCGGTGGTGGGCTCGAGGCGGATCTCGGGGATCCCGTCGGCCTTCTTGAGCTTGTCGCCAGCCACGGACACGGGCCGGAAGTCGGCCACCGCGGCCGCCATGACCACGACATCGGCGGACGCGGCGGCCGACTCGACGGCGCGCTGCATCTCGGCCGCGGTGGCGACGTGCACCACGTCGATCTCGGCGGGGACCGCCAGCGCGGAGGTGGTCACCAGGGTGACCTTGGCCCCCCGGCGCAACGCCGTGGCCGCGATGGCATGGCCCTGCTTGCCCGAGGATCGGTTCCCGATGAAGCGGACCGGGTCGATGGGCTCGCGGGTCCCGCCTGCGGTGACCAGCACGGACAGACCGTGCAGGTCGGGCTCGGTGAGGGCGGCCTCGACGGCGGCAACGATGCGGGCGGGATCGGCGAGGCGACCGTGGCCGACGTCGCCGCCGGCCAGCCGTCCGGACTCGGGATCCACCACGTGCACGCCGCGTCGGCGCAGGGTCGCCAGGTTCTCCTGGACCGCCGGGTGCTCCCACATCTCGGTGTGCATCGCCGGGCAGACCACGACGGGGGCCCGCGTGGCGAGCAGGGTGGCGGTGAGCAGGTCCGCCGAACGGCCCGCGGCGTAGTCGGCCAGCAGCCGGGCGGTGGCCGGGCACACGACGATCACGTCGGCACTCTGGCCGAGGCGGGTGTGCGGGATGGGGTCAGCCTCGTCCCACAGCGAGGTCTGCACCGGCTCCGAGGCCAACGCCGACAACGTGACCTCGCCGACGAAGCGGGTGGCGCTCCTGGTCATGATCGGCGACACGTGGGCCCCGGCATCGACGAGGCGACGCGAGACCTCGATGGCCTTGTAGGCGGCGATGCCCCCGGTGACGCCGAGGACGACCCGCTTCCCCGAGAGCATCACGACGGGGGCCGACGCCGATCAGGCGTCGGCGGACTCCGCAGCAGCCAGCGCATCAGCCGCGGCCTGGGCCTCGGCCGCGGCGGCCTCGGGATCGACCTGGACGGCCTCGATCTTGTCGGCCGAGATCTCCTCGAAGGCGATCGACAGCGGCTTGCGGGCCACCGACGTGACCTGCGGTGGCACCAGCTGCCCGGCGGTGTCGCCGAGCTGGCCGAAGTACGAGTTGATGTCCCGCGCCCGCTTGGCGCCCAACGTGACCAGGCGGAACTTGGAATCGGCACGCTCGAGGAGGCCCTCGATCGGCGGGTTCATCATGGTGTCGTGCTGCCAGGTCATCAAGGCTTCCGATTCGTTGCCGGTGGGTGCGTTTGGCCGGACAACCGTAGCAACCTCGCAGCCGTTCGAGCGAGACCACCTACGCTGCCCGGACCTTCCCCGCCCGAAAGGCCACCGTGCACGCTCCCCGATCAGCCCACCGCTTCCCCACCGCGGCCCTCGTCACCTCCCTGTTCCTCGCCCTCGCGCTGGGCGCCTGCGGTGCATCCGGCGGCAGCGATGCCGGCGCGACCACCACCTCCGACAACGCCACCACCACGACGGGATCGGGTGGCGCCGAGACCACCACCACCGACGACCCCATCTCCACGACGACCTCGGGCGACACCACCACCTCTGGCGGCAGCGACGGGGGGACCGATCGAGCGGCGTACGTTGCCGCCGTCGTCGGCAACCTGGGCGGCGGCGTGTTCGCCACCGACGACCAGGCGTCGTGCCTGGCCAACGAGTGGCTCGATCAACTCGGACTCGACGAGATGCAGGCCGCCGGCGTGACCGCCGAAGACTTCGGCAGCGGCGACGGCGACAAGCTGAAGGTCCTCGACCTGGACGACAGCGATGCCGCCGGCCTGTTCGACGCCTACGGCACCTGCCACGTCGATCTCAAGGAGATCTTCTCGAAGTTCGGCTCCGACGGGAAGCCGGCCACGGCGAAGCAGAAGGCGTGCGTGGCGAAGCTGCTGACCGAGGACGCCATGCGGGAGTCGTTCGTGAACGACTTCTTCGACCGCCCCATGGAGCACGACCCGATCGACGAGGTCGACACCTGCTTCGCCTGACCGCAGGTCGCCTCGCCGGGCGCCCCCAACCGCCTGGGCACCCCGCTCGCCCGGTCACCAACGGACCGGTCACCCACCGGATCGGTCACCGAGCGGCGCGGGCGTTCCCCCGGGCGGCGGCCACGATCCGGTCGACGAGCTCGTCGGGACCGGTGCTCGTGGAATCGAGCACCAGGTCGTAGATGGTCAGGTCCGTCAGGTCGATCCCGTAGTACTCGAGGTAGCGCGCTCGCTCGGATGCCTCGCGGGAGCGGTTCGTGGCCAGCGCGTCGGCCAGGTCGTGGCCGTCGCGGGACCCCACCCGGCGGGCGCGCTCGCGCTCGTCGCAGTCGATCCAGACGCGGAGCCCGGCGTGGTCCCCGCGGTGCGCCCACCAGCCGGCCAGGCGCGACTCCACGAGGACATCGCCCGCGGCGATGCGGTCGGCCAGGCGTCGGTCGAGGGCCTGGTCGATCGTTGGATCGACCTCTGCACGCTGGGCGAACTCGGCCAGCGACAACCCCTCCTCAGCCGCGAAGGCTCGGAAGGCGGTGCCACCGTCGAGGTGCTCGATGCCGAGCGCGGCCGCAGCCGGCCTGGCCACCGTGCTGGTGCCCGACCCGGGAAGACCCGAGAGGGTGACCAGCACCCTCAGCTGAAGGCGTTGAGCAACGACTCGCGCTGCTGCTTGCCGAGCCCGCGCAGGCGGCGGGTATCGGCGATGCCGATCTCCTCCATGGTGCGGCGGGCCTTGACCTTGCCCACACCTGGAAGGGATTCGAGCACGGCGAGCACCTTCGTCTTGCCGACCAATTCGTCGGATTCCGACTGGTGCAACACCTCTGCCAAGGTGACGGACCCGAGCTTGAGGCGCTCTTTGAGCTCCGCTCGGGCCTTACGTGCTGCTGCTGCCTTTACAAGGGCTGCCGCACGCTGTTCGGGTGTGAGTGACGGGGGCTGTGCCATGTCCGAAACCCTACTCCTGGGCTTCGCACCAGGCTGGGGACCCTGCACCCCGGCGCGAACCGGTCGAATCCGTCCCCCTAGAGGGTGAGCGACTCGACGAGCTCCGACGCGGCCACCACGGGGTCGGGCGCCTCGGTCACGGCCCGACCGATCACGAGCAGATCGGACCCGGCATCGAATGCCTCCTGGGGTGTCGCGGCGCGGGCCTGATCGTGCCGGGGGGCGCCGGCCATCCGGATCCCGGGCGTCACGATGGTGAGGCGCGGACCGAGCTGGCGAGCTTCGCGGGCATCTTCGACCGCGCACACCAGCCCACCGCAGCCGGCCTCGATGGCGGTCGCCACCCGCTTGGGGAGGATGTGAGGCGGGGCGCCGGCATCGCTCGTGAGGATGGTGACCGCGAGGGCACATGGCTCCTCGAGCCCGGCGAGCCCCGCGCCTTCGGCCAGGCCCTCGACCCCGGCCCGCAGCATGTCGACGCCGCCGAAGGCGTGCATCGTGACGTAGGAGGCGCCGAGCGAACCGAGCACCTTCGATGCCCGACCGACCGTGCTCGGGATGTCGTGGAGCTTGAGGTCGGCGAACACCTCGTAGCCGAGCTCGGCCATCGTCTCGATGGCATCGGGCCCGGCCGCGCTGTACAGCTCCAGGCCGACCTTCACCACCCCGAACCAGGGGCGGAGCGTCTGGGCGAGGCGACGGGCCTCGACCAGGTCGTCCGAATCGAGCACGAGGGCGAGCCGGCGGCGCACGTCGTGTGCCGCATCGACGAGCGGCACCTCAGCGCTGGCGGTGGTGTCCATGAATCGCTCCAGTCAGTTCGCCCGCGTCTCGTATCCCGTGACGCCGGCACCAGTCAACCAGTCCTGCTGCCACCTGTCCTGGTGCCCGCGGATCGGCGAAGGTCGCCGTCCCCACCTGGACCGCCGATGCCCCGGCCACCAGCAGCTCGGCGGCCGTGTCGGCGTCGACCACGCCGCCGACGCCCACGATGGGTACGTCGGGGCGAGCCGCGGCGACGTCGTGCACCGCCCGTACGGCCACCGGGTGGATGGCGGGGCCGGACAGGCCCCCGCCCCCGTTGCCGAGGCGGTACGTGCGAGTGGCGGGATCGATCGCCATGCCCATCACGGTGTTCACGAGCGTGACGGCCTCGGCACCCCCGCGCATGGCTGCGTCGACGATCGGCACCAGGTCCAAGACGTTGGGGCTCAACTTCGCCCAGCGGGGCAGGCCACAGCCCTCGGTGGCCGCCATCGCCGCCTCGGTGGCCTCGGGCGAATGGGCGAACATGCCCGAGCGGTCCTCGACGTTGGGGCAGCTGAGGTTGACCTCGACCGCGACGACACCGCGCGGCGCGCCGGCCAGCAGGTCTGCGGCGCGCCGGTAGTCGGCGACGGATCGCCCCCAGATCGAGGCGACGACCGTGGCACCGGCGGCCAGCAGCGGCGGAAGGTCCTCAGCGAGCCAGGTGGCGACGCCGGGACCCTGGAGGCCGACCGCGTTCAGCATCCCGGCGGTGGCTTCGTGGACGCGCGGCGCGGGGTTGCCCGGCCAGGGATCGGCGGAGACCGACTTGGTGACCACCGCACCCAGCCCGGCCAGGTCGAGGTACGCCGACAGCTCAGCGCCGTGGCCGGCCGTGCCCGACGCCGTCATCACGGGGTTGCGCAGCTCGACCGAGCCGACCCGGACGGGCAGCGACGGGACGACCAGGCGCCGGCTCACCGGGTGTGGAACTCCTGCAGGGCCTTCACCTGGAGGTCGTGGGTGGCCCAGTCGACCATCCCGTCGGCCGCGGCCAACGCCGCCGCCGCCGTGGTGAGGCACGGGATGCCGGCGACGCCCGCCGCGGCGCGGATGTAGCCACCGTCCGCCCGCGGTCCGCGGCCCCTCGGACTGTTGACGACCATCTGGATCTGGCCGGCGACGATCAGGTCGACCGCGGTCTCCCCGCCATGGTTGCGCTGGTCGCCCTCCACCACCTTGGCGACGCGTCGGGTCACTCGCACGCCGGCCGCCTCGAACGCGTCGGCGGTGCCCTCGGTGGCGACCAGGTCGAAGCCGAGGTCGAGGTACTGCTTGGCGGCCCGGACGCCGGCGGGCTTGTCGCGGTCGGCGAGCGAGAAGAAGATGGTGCCGGACTCCGGTAGGCGGTCGCCGGCCGCGATCTGGCTCTTGGCGAAGGCCAGGCCGAACGAGCGGTCGATGCCCATGACCTCGCCGGTGGAGCGCATCTCGGGCCCGAGCACGCGGTCGGCGTCGGGGAACCGGTTGAAGGGCAGCACCGCTTCCTTGACGGCGACGTGCCCGTCGGTCTCCGGCGGGATGAGCAGTCCTTCGACCCGCAGCTCCGCGAGGGTGGCGCCGAGCATGACCCGGCTCGCCACCTTCACCAGCGGGACACCGGTGGCCTTGGCCACGAACGGCACGGTGCGGCTCGCCCGGGGGTTGGCCTCGATCACGAAGACCTCGCCGTCTCGCACCGCGAACTGCACGTTGATGAGGCCCCGCACGTCGAGCGCGTCGGCGATCCGGCGGGTGAACTCCTCGATGACGCCGACCGTCTCGGCCGTCAACGAGTAGGGCGGGATGGCGCAGGCCGAGTCGCCGGAGTGGACCCCGGCCTCCTCGACGTGCTCCATGACGCCACCGATGATCGTCTCGCCGGTGTGGTCGCGGATGGCGTCGACGTCGACCTCGGTGGCGTCCTCCAAGAAGCGGTCGACGAGGACCGGCCGGGAGGCTGAGAGCCCGCCCTCGCGGCCGAGCGAACCGAAGCCGGCGAGCTGGGCCATGGCCCGCTCCAGCTGGGCGTCGTCGTAGACGATCTCCATCGCCCGCCCGCCGAGGACGTAGGAGGGGCGGACCAGCACGGGGTAGCCGACCTCGCCGGCGATGGTTCGAGCCGCCTCGTAGGTCACCGCGGTGCCGCCGGCCGGCTGCGGGATGCCGAGCGAACCGCACAGCGCGTTCCACCCCTCGCGGTCCTCGGCCAGGTCGATCGATGCCGCCGAGGTGCCGAGCACGAGGCCCTCGGGGAGGCGGCCGCTGAGCTTGAGCGGCGTCTGGCCGCCGAGCGACACGATCACGCCCTCGAGGGTGCCGGACTGCTGCTCGACCTCGATGACGTTGAGCACGTCCTCGTAGGTGAGGGGCTCGAAGTAGAGGCGATCCGAGGTGTCGTAGTCGGTGGACACGGTCTCGGGGTTGCAGTTGAGCATGATCGTCTCGAAGCCGGCCTCGCGGAGCGAGAAGCTGGCGTGGACGCAGCAGTAGTCGAACTCGATGCCCTGGCCGATGCGGTTGGGCCCGGACCCGAGGATGAGCACCTTGCGCCGATCGCTCGGGCGGACCTCGTCGTCGTCTTCGTAGGTGGCGTAGTGGTACGGGGTCTCGGCCTCGAACTCGGCACCGCAGGTGTCGACGGTCTTGAACGTGGCCCGGACCCCGACGGCGAGGCGGGCCGCACGGACGTCGGCCTCGGTGACATCCCACAGGTGGGCGAGCTGCGCATCGCCGAACCCGAGCCGCTTGGCCCGGCGCCAGGCCGGGCGGTCCATGGCGGCGAACCCGGTCTCGGCGAGGACGGCGCGCTCCTCGGTGATGAGGCTCATCTGGTCGAGGAACCAGGGGTCGACCATCGTGCGCTCGTAGATGGTGTCGAGCGGGATCCCCCGCCGGATGGCCGCTTCGAGCTGGAAGGGCCGATCGGGGGTGCCGATCGCGGCGGCTGCCACGAGGTCCTCGTCCGACAGGTCGTCGAAGGTGACCTCACCCGGATCGCAGTTGAGCCCGAGGCGCCCCTGCTCGAGCGAGCGCAGCGCCTTCTGGAGCGACTCGGGGAACGTGCGGCCGATCGCCATCGCCTCGCCGACCGACTGCATCTGGGTGCCGAGGACCGCGTCCTGGCCCGGGAACTTCTCGAAGGCCCAGCGCGGCACCTTGGTGACCACGTAGTCGATGGTGGGCTCGAAGCTGGCCGGGGTCTTCTTGGTGATGTCGTTCGGGATCTCGTCGAGCGTGTACCCGACGGCCAGGCGGGCGGCGATCTTGGCGATCGGGAAGCCGGTGGCCTTGGACGCGAGGGCCGAGCTGCGGCTCACCCGCGGGTTCATCTCGATCACGACCATGTCGCCGTTGGCAGGGTTCAGCGCGAACTGCACGTTGGACCCGCCCGTCTCGACACCGACGCGCCGGATGCACGCGAAGGCGGCGTCGCGCATCTTCTGGTACTCGACGTCGGACAGCGTCTGGGCGGGGGCGACGGTGATGGAGTCGCCGGTGTGGACGCCCATCGGGTCGACGTTCTCGATGGAGCAGATGACGACGCAGTTGTCGGCGCGGACGCGCATCACCTCCAGCTCGTACTCCTTCCACCCCGCGATGCTCTTCTCGATGAGGATCTCGGTGATGGGGCTGGCGTCGAGGCCGTTGCTCGCCACCTTCTCGAACTCGGCCGCCGTCGACGCGATGCCCGTGCCCTTGCCGCCCAGGATGTACGCGGGCCGGATCACGACGGGCAGGCCGATCTCGGTCACGACGGAACGGGCCCGCTCCATGGCCGCCTTGACCTGCTCGGCCTTGGGGGCCTTCTTCAGCTCGGCCGGCGGGGCCGCCGTGCCCGACGACGGCACGTCGAGGCCGATGCCGATCATGGCCTGCTTGAAGCGCTCGCGATCCTCGGCCGTGGCGATGGCCTCGGCGTCGGCGCCGATCAGCTCGACGCCGTAGCGATCGAGCACCTCGGCTTCGACCAGTTCCATGGCCAGGTTCAGCGCCGTCTGGCCGCCCAGCGTGGGGAGCAGCGCGTCGGGGCGCTCCCTCTCGATGATCTTCGTCAAGATGTCGACGCTCAGCGGTTCCACGTAGGTGGCATCCGCGAAGTCGGGGTCGGTCATGATCGTGGCCGGGTTGGAGTTGGCCAGGATGACCCGGTACCCCTCCTCGCGCAGGACGCGGCAGGCCTGGGTCCCCGAGTAGTCGAACTCGCAGGCCTGGCCGATCACGATCGGGCCCGAGCCGATGAGCAGGATCGAGTGGAGGTCGGTGCGCTTGGGCATCAGGCCGCCCCTCCGGTGATGGCGTGGGCGACGTCGCGCATGCCGTGGTGGTCGCCCATCAGCCGAGCGAAGTCGTCGAACAGGTAGGCGGAATCGTGCGGGCCGGGGCCCGCCTCGGGATGGTGCTGCACCGAGAACGCAGGGACCTCGTTGGCCCGGATGCCCTCGACCACGCCGTCGTTGAGGTTGACGTGGGTGACCTCGGCTGCGGCCATCGAGCCCTCGGTGACGGCGAAGTTGTGGTTCTGGCTGGTGATCTCCACGACGCCGTCGCGCAGGCGGCGAACCGGATGGTTGCCGCCGTGGTGACCGAACGGGAGCTTGGTGATCGAGCCGCCCAGCGCGGTGGCCAGGAGCTGGTGGCCAAGGCAGATCCCGAAGACCGGGACCTCGCCCAGCAGGCCCTGGATGGACTCGACCGCATAGGGCACCGTGGCCGGATCACCGGGGCCGTTGGACAAGAAGACGCCGTGGGGCTTGCGAGCCAGGACGTCCGCGGCGGTGGTGGAGGCGGGCACGACCTCGACGCGGGCGAAGCCGGCCAGGTGGCGCAGGATCGTGGCCTTGATGCCGAAGTCGTAGGCGACCACGTGGAAGGGCTGGTGATCGCCGAGGACGTAGGACTCGGCGGTGGTGACCTGCGAGACGAGGTCGACCCCTTCGGTGCCGGGCTCGGCCGTGGCCGCGGTGCGCAGCGATGCTTCGTCGACCATCGTGCCGTCGGGGGCCTCCCCGAGCGGGCCGAACGCCCCCGGCATGGCGCCGGTGTCACGGATGTGGCGGGTCAGCCGGCGGGTGTCGATCCCCCCGATGCCCGGGACGCCATGGCGCGCGAGCCAGGTGTCGAGGTCCTCGGTGGAGCGCCAGTTGGATCGGCGGCGGGCGAGCTCTCGCACGACCACGCCCCGGCAGTAGGGCCGGCGGGCCTCGTCGTCATGGCCCGTCACCCCGTAGTTGCCGATGTGGGGATAGGTGAACGTGATGATCTGCCCGGCGTAGGACGGGTCCGAGAGGACCTCCTGGTATCCGTGGAGCACGGTGTTGAAGACCACCTCACCGGCGGCGATCCCACCGGGGGCCTCGGCACCGAGCGCCTCGCCCTCGAACACCGTCCCGTCGCTGAGGACCAGCAGTGCCTGGCGGACCCCCGTCACGCAACCACCGCCTGGGCATCGGGCCGGGCAAAAAGAACGCCCCCGGCCTGAGGCGGGGGCGACGACGTGGGTTGTGCCATTGCGATCTCCTGTCCGTGTGGGCCTCACCGGACCCACTTCACGGTCAGGGGTGCAACCTACCAGGCGACCCCCGCACCTTCCGACCCGAGCGCCGCGCTGACCTATCGTTCGCGCCCATGAGCCTCCCTCCGCCCGCATCGGATCGCACCGCCCTCGTCACCGGCGCCTCCTCCGGGATCGGGGCCGAAGTCGCCCGCGAACTGGCCCGACGTGGTCACGGGGTGACGTTGGTGGCGCGCCGCGCCGAGAAGCTCGCGGACCTGGCCGCCGAGCTCCGAGGATCGGGCGTGCGCGCCGAGGTCCTCGCCACCGACCTCAGCAATCGCGCCGCCCGAGCCTCCCTCCTCGACCGGGTGACCGATCTCGGCCTCACCGCCGACATCCTCGTGAACAACGCCGGCCTCTCGACGGTCGGGCCCGTGGCCGGCTCGGACCCGGCGGCGGAGATGAACATGATCGAGGTCGACGTCGTCGCCGTGGCCGACCTGTGCTCACGCTTCCTGCCGGGGATGGTCGAGCGCGGGCGCGGCGGGGTGTTGAACGTGGCGTCGACCGCGGCGTTCCAACCCCTTCCCGGCCAGGCGGGGTACGGCGGCTGCAAGGCGTTCGTCCTCTCCTACACCCGCAGCCTCGGCGGCGAGCTCAAGGGAACCGGGGTGAGCGCCACGGCCCTGT